>JAYVJZ010000147.1:0-21817 GCA_043768865.1 Sphingobacteriales bacterium | reverse complement strand
GAATGACGGGGCAAGAAACTAGAAACAAGCTCACCGATTTTTGGCAAGAAAGTGGCGTAAAAAAAGGAGGAGAATTTGCAGCCCTTACCAGTATCATTCACCAAGAGTGGAAAGGGCTTAACAGTTAAAAAACACTAAGAACTCAAAGGTTAAAAATCTCAAAACCTATGAGACCATATGAGTGAAGCTGAACTCATTTTTACTGCATTGGCAGAATTATCTACTAGGCAAATAGCCGAAACCGAAAAAGTAAAAGGATTACAACAAAATGCAATAGCCAGTAAAAAAAGTGGTGCTGTAGCCAAAAATGCCCGTAAAGAATTAGAATCCAAAACTGGAAAAAGTGCAGTAACAGGAGAAAACTTTTTACCACCCAAGAAAGAAAAGAAAGAATTGAATTGAAAACTCCTCAAAAAAATGAAAAAAGACGATATTCTCATCTGCTCCGAACTATCCCGCTTAGGCAGGAGTTTGCTAATGATAATGGGCGTTTTGAATGAATGTATGAACCGTGAAATACAGGTATGGACGATAAGAGATAATTATCGATTAGGCAACGATATTAACTCAAAAGTATTGGCATTTGCCTTTAGTTTGTCTGCCGAAATAGAGCGTAATTTAATATCACAAAGAACAAAAGAAGCTTTGGCCAGAAAAAAGCAGAAGGCATAATTTTAGGTCGCCCAAAAGGCAGCAAATCAGTCAAAACAAAGCTATCGGGTAGTGAATTAAAAATTAAGTAATTACTTTCCAAAGATGTTTCCTATAGTGCCATTGGGCGAATTTTAGGCGTAAATTGGGTTGGGTTGAATAGGGTTGGGTTGGGTTGAATAGGGTTGGGCTTAAGCCCAACCCTATTCAATAATAAACGTATTATTGTTTAGTCGGTATCATGCCTCTTATGCCCATGTCCACCACGTTTTCACCCGTCAAAGGTTGCCATAAGCCGTCGCTGTTTGTGTCCACCCATTCAAAACTTTTGTTGGTGCTCAATGAAACGACTATCACAATGTCCGCCGTTTCGCTGCCTGTTATAGTGAGCGGTGCCATTGCAAATGGTGCCGTTACTACACAAGAGCCTGCGGGTATAGGCGATGATGAAAAAATAGGGTTAGGCACCGTGGTTGCACCTGCAGGCGCAGCACCCGTAGTAGCAGAATATACAGTCTCAAAGCCCCAATAGCCTTGTAGTTTATTGCCATTGACACACTCTGTGCTATCTTTTATTTTATAGCAATCGATATAGGTGTTGTAGCCTATAAATGAAGCTATAGTGCCGATTAAGTTTTGTGTGCCGAGCACGGGCAACGTAGCTTGTAGCTTGACGTTATAGTTCTGATACGCCAACGATACACGAAGGTAATCGTAACTACCGGGTGCTATACCGCTAATCGGTACGCTCAAAAATATTTCGTTATTTCCTGCTTTTACGCTTTGATTATGATCGATAGCCGTGCTGCCGCCAGTGGTAGTTTCAGGTGCGTGATATACCACTTGCCCGCCCCCTAATTGCGTAAACATAGTAGGTGCAAGCTCCACATAGTGGGCACACATAGCGTTAAAAATCGGCGATTGGCCAGCATGTCCTATTGGCATAGTAGAGGTCAATCCTAAATTATTGAGGCGAGCTTGTGTGCTATCAAATTTGAATTTGAATATCAACTGTGGTGGTTGAGGAGTAACGTCAGGTTCCGTTTTTTTGCACCCTGCGGTAGCTAATAGTATTACTAGTACTAAGTTGAATAGGTATTTCATTTATTTAATTTTTAAAAAAGTAGCCGTTATAATTATATAATACAATCAACAAATTTACAACTTGTACGCATCAAATACTAAAAAAATTGATATAAAAACCTAGCCGATTATTGATAAGCAAAAAATAAAAATTGGCTACAGAGCAGTAGGTTAGAACCTAATAAAAACCGAGATTTTGAGAGATGAAGAGTCCCCTAAAGTTGTATTTATCGAACCAATGCTACGTTGCCACTGTATGTTTTTTGGTCGTTTTTGTAATTAAGTACTTTCAATAAATAAATGTAACTGCCTAGTGGTTGCGCCACTCCGTTGAGGTTGCCGTCCCACTTCAAATCGCTATTGGGTTGATAATTATATACTACTTCGCCCCAACGGTTGAAAATTTTAAAATCTAAAACAGTACTTCCAAAAGCGAATATGACTAACTCGTCGTTGATGTTGTCGCCATCGGGACTGAAGGCATTGGGCACAGCGACATTGTCCTCCGACACTTTTACAAAAAGCGAATCAACGACTTTGCAACCATTGGTATTGGTAGCAGTGAGAGAATACCACGTGTCTGAAGTGGGCGTGCAAGTAGGATTAGCGAGTGTTGCATCGTTGAGACCTGCAGCCGGCGACCAACTGAATGTAGTAGCAGTTGAAAATGGATATAAAACGGTACTTGTACCCAACAACACTACTTGGTCGCTACCGGCATCTAACGTTGGGCTTCCTATAATATTGACAACCAACGATAGCGTATCGCTAAAGCAAGCTCCAAGCTGCTGCGTAACATAATACTGCTGCATACCCGTCGTGTTGGTGTTTGGCAGGGGTGCACTCGCATTAAATGTTGCCCCAAGAGTAGTGCCCCAAAACAAACTGTTGGTGGCGAGCGCATTTATAGGTTGTGCAGCATCGTATTGACAATAAATAGTGTCATTAGGAACTGGAGGTGGCACCTCCGTAGGCTGCGTGATAGTTAGCACATAGGGTGGTGAATAACAATTAGAAGAATCATTAAACAAGGTAATGGTATAACTACCTGCGGTCAGGTTGGTGGCTGTGTATGCAGCTGCCGACACGGGATTAAATAATATAAAAGGGGTTGATTGTATAGCCCACGGTCCGACGCCTGGGTTGATACTAGACAATTGAATTTGCCCATTGTTGCTGTAGTTGCAGGTTTCGTTGCTGACTACCGCGGTCGCACTTGGAGTTGGATTGAGCGTTACTACTTGCGTAATTGTATCTAAACAACCGCTCAGATCGGTGATTATAAGCGATACATCATATTGCCCAAAGGCGACGAACGTGTGTGAAGGGTTTTGTAGATTGACTATTGGTGTGCCGTCATCAAAGTTCCAAGCCCAATCGGTGATAGCATTAAGACCACTCACAGAGGCGTCTGAAAAATCAACAGTTGTTTGATTGCAATAATACAAACTACCTGTAGTGGTGGCATAAAGTGGGGTGTACTTAATGCAAAAACGCTGCTCGTTCCAAGCGCCGCCGGTGCTTCCAGTAAATCCCCAATACACGAGTGGATTGCCGCTGAAGATACTATCGACAATACTGAAAGGATAGGTGTGTGAAAATCGTAAATTTCCATCAAAAAATACAGTTATTGTTTGGGTTGGAGCATCCCAAATAATGTTAAAATCATGATATATACAATCTTCTATATTGGCTGCTGTGGGTGTGGCAGGAACAAGAGGCAAGCCTTGGTCGTGCGTTGATACACCATTGATACTCAACCCGATGTGGTCAACGGCTATAGAATCCCAACCATTTATCCATGTATCTATTTCGACAGCCATAGAGGGTGCGATGCCAGTATAACCCAACCCTCCGCCTACTGAACCTACACTCGTGCTTAGAGGTTGCAGCATGAACGCAATGCCGTCTGCCCCACCGTCGCTACACCCTAAAAACACTTCAAAATTATAATCAAAACTGCTGCTGAGGTCGATGAGATTATTGTTCCAAACAGAGCCTGATTGGGTGGCTAGGTTGTTGGTGAGTTTAAAACAATTGCAAGATGAATAGGGCGATGCGTTACCATTCACTGTAAACACCTGTGCTGATGCTTGTGCGTGTATCAACTTAGAGAGGACTAGGAGAAAAAGTAATCGTGTGTTCATGTTTGGTAGGTGTAATTTCTTAATCAAATTTACGTCAATAATGTACAAAAAATAACTATTTCTAAAAAAATAATAATAACGAAGTTCATCGTAGTGTGGCATGGATTGCATAGCGGGTGAGGGCGAAGGTGGAGCTCTTTTTTGGGGTATTGTCCCCAAAAAAAGCGGGAACCGACAGACCGACCCCTTGTGCCTATGTCATCATTCAATTACTATTGAATAAGCGTTAGTTATACAACGGGGGCACCCCCAATAAAGTGGTATTTGAATTATAAAGAGAATACAAGTTTTTTTGTTTTAATTTTGACCAAAAAATAGAATGCTGCCAAAAGCTACGCCTACGAATATAACAAAAGAGATCGTCGAATATTATAAAAAAATGCCCCCCAAAGAGCAGCTAGAGGCGTTTGTGAGGCTATTGAAGGCTTCGAAGGCGAACAAGGAAATGATGCATTATTTTATGTTTGAATCCAAAAACAAGAACGTATTTATAGATAAGGCTTGTGGAATTTTGAGGGATAAATATGCAGGCTCCCGGAGGGATAGTACGTACTTATTTAAGAAAAATTTTCAGGAATTGTGTAAGCGGATGAATGCGTTTTTGAAACTCGATAAAGATGCGATTATACACGTTGAATTACGGTTATATGTGTTGCAATTAGTGGGTGCTGATTTACAAAAAATCGGTTGCGAGGTGGCGGACAATTTGTATCAACGCATATTAAAAAAAGTGGTGATTTTGCTCGCCACCTTGCACCCTGATTATGCTTTGGATTATACCGCTGCATTGAAGGAGGCGAATAAGTTGCAAAAAAAGTTTATGATTTTAGATGAATTATAATCAAAAAAAGGCTTCGTTTATAGAAGCCTTTTTAGTTGCGTTATTTTGTTAATATTCCTCTTCGTCAAAGAAGAAATCGTCTTTGGTTGGGTAGTCGGGCCATACTTCTTCAATGCTTTCATAATATTCGATTTCATCGTCTAATTCTTGTATGTTTTCAATAACTTCTACGGGCGATCCGGAGCGTATTGCAAAATCGATGAGTTCGTCTTTGGTGGCCGGCCATGGTGCATCTTCGAGGTAAGAGGCTAGTTCAAGTGTCCAATACATAATTTTTATATTTTTGTTTTATTAATGGTAGATATTACTGAATTTTATTCATCAAAAAGGTTGCCAATCTTTTGTTTTTTTATTTTTTTCTTGGTTGCCAAAGTATCTCTTCTTGGTTTGCTTCTAACAACAATTTACGGCTTAGCACAAACAAATAATCACTGAGTCGATTGAGATATACGATGATAAGTGGGTCGAGTGGGGGGAGATTTTGTAATGATTCAGCTACTTGCAATCCAACTACACATCGCTCCGCACGTCGGCATACACACCGGGCAATATGGGCGTTAGCGGCAGCTAGCGACCCGCCCGGAAGTACAAAATTTTTCAATGTGGGGAGCATTTCGTTCATTGCGTCGATCGCATGTTCAAGCACTTCTACATCAGTGGGTTGTATGTCGGGCAGCACTATCGATTGGTGTTCAGGTTCGCAGGCTAGGGCACTGCCGAGAGTAAAAAGTCGATCTTGAATATTTCGTAAAAACGAGATACGTTCGGCATTGTCAATAAGCACTGTCAAGCTGCCAATATGGCTAATGAGCTCGTCCACCGTGCCATAGGCTTCTATTCTATCTACGTTTTTATATACACGAGAACCTCCTATGAGTTGTGTGGTGCCGGTATCGCCTTTTTTAGTATATATTTTCATTTGGGGTGCAATAGTGGTTTAATTTTATGACATATACAACTATTAGACCGCAAATAGTTATACAATAGTAATCCACATTTTTATTAACCTCAACATGTGGTGCTTATTTTATCTTTAAATGCAATATAACAGGCTGATGATCGCTCGAAACAAAATCAAGATTACTAGTTTTGATGCTGAGTATAGATAAGTTGGTTGAGATTAAAAAATAGTCAATGAGGGTTTTGTATGTTGAATCTTGCTGATAAGCATACTGCAAGCTACGGTTAGTGGGCGTTGAGGCATCGTACACCCATGCGAAAGTGTCGTCGATGAAGGCACTATTTATCTGTGATTGTGGGGCGGATGTAAGGGTTGGCGAACTAGTAAATAGTGTATCGCTAACGCCCGGAGGCAGTTGATTCCAGTCACCTCCTACGACGACATAATTTCCCATTTTTCGCTCTATATCTATCAGGTATTTCATTCTAACTAATTCGGCTTGTTTTAATTTACCTGTTAGGTCGTAGGCACTTTTGTGCGTGTTATAAACCACAAGCTCTTTGTTGTTAGGCAACGTGAATCTAGTTTCTAACATACACCTGTCTAGAAAAAAAACTTTTTTAGGATATTCAAAATTTTCTTTAACAAAACCTTGACGCAAAGCCACAGTACATTTATTTTTAAAAAAACTGATTACCCCACTCTTGCATTTGCCAAGCGGATTGGTGAGCGGCATTGGCACAAATGGCACATTATAATTCAAGGCAAAGGCACTACCATAGGCCCTCATAAGGTTTTTGAATGTATCGACTTCGTTGATTTTGTAGCTGCGGGTTGATTGTACATCTACCTCTTGCAACAATATAAAATCAACGGTATCGTTCGCTTTTAGTATTGATTTTATATGTTCAAAATAACGCTGTACAAGTGCATGAGGGGTGTGTACCATTGTACCTCCATCATAAAAAAAGTCAGCTTCTTTGCCCAATGCAGCATATCCAATATTCCAAATCAAAAAGCTGAAAGTACTGTCTTGTATAGGTTGTACAGGATTATTAACTACTTCAATCGGTTCGATTTCTTCGGGTTGATAATCAACCTTAGTGCCGTATATAATCACAGAAGCCAAATAAAGCAAAGGCAAAGCGAGAAGCACAAGCAAGGCAAACAATATTTTTTTCATACGATAAAATTACAACAAATGAGCTATTTGTCGTGAATTGGTTGTTAATATTCAGCATTGCCGGGCGTGCGAGGAAAAGGTATGACGTCGCGTATGTTCGTCATGCCCGTTACAAAAAGCACTAAGCGTTCAAAACCCAACCCAAAACCTGCGTGTGGACAGGTTCCAAACCTTCTCGTATCGAGATACCACGACATTTCTTTAGTAGGAATTTGCATTTCGTTCATACGTTGTTCGAGCTTATCGAGGCGCTCCTCTCGTTGACTGCCCCCTACTATTTCGCCTATACCTGGGAACAATATATCCATCGCCCGCACGGTCGTGCCGTCATCGTTGAGGCGCATATAAAACGCTTTTATATCTTTAGGATAATCGGTAATGATTATAGGCTTTTTGAAGTGCTTTTCTACCAAATAGCGTTCGTGCTCGCTTTGTAAATCAACTCCCCATTCATTGATTAAATAATTAAATTTTTTCTCTTTATTGGCTTTTGAATTTTTTAAAATATCGAACGCCTCTGTATAAGTTACACGCTCAAAGGTAGTGTTTGTTATAAAATTTAATTTTTCTATCAAAGCCATAGGACTACGCTCGTTTAGAGGTTTCTGTTTTTCCTCATCGTCTAGTCTAGTTTGTAAGAATTGCAAATCGTCAATATTCGCTTTGACAACAGCTGCAATGCAATACTGTAGCAACTCTTCGGCCAATTGCATAGTATCCGTCAAATCATAAAATGCCATTTCGGGTTCTATCATCCAAAACTCAGCTAGGTGTCTCGTAGTATTAGAATTTTCTGCCCTAAACGTCGGTCCGAAGGTATAAATTTCACCCAACCCCATCGCCCCAAGCTCGCCTTCTAATTGTCCTGAGACTGTTAAATTAACTGGTTTTCCAAAGAAATCTTTAGTATAATCTATTTCGTTTTTTTCGTTAAGCGGCGCTTGATTAGCCTCAAATGTACTTACCCTGAATAATTCTCCTGCTCCTTCTGCATCGCTACCTGTTATGATTGGCGAATGCCAATAAACAAAACCACGATCATGAAAAAATTGATGCACGGCAAACGCTAACGTATGTCTGATGCGGAACACAGCACTAAAAGTGTTGGTACGTGGACGCAAATGTGCGATGCTTCGCAAGAAGTCCAAAGAATGCTTTTTGGGTTGCAACGGAAACAATTCAGCATCGCTATCTCCTATTATTTCTATTTCGCTCGCTTGTATTTCAATGTTTTGACCCTTGCCCAACGAGGCAACAATTGTGCCTGTCGCTTTGACACACGCACCCGTCGATATACGTTTGAGCATCTCATTATCCAAAAGACCAATAGCGGCTACAATCTGAATGTTGTGTATGGTAGAACCGTCGTTGAGGGCTATAAATTGTGAGTTGCGAAAGCTACGAACCCAGCCCATAACTATAACTGATTTTTCGCTTGGAGCTTCGCTTAACAGTTGTTTTATCTTGATTCTTTTGTACATATTTTGTTAAATTTTATTTCATACTATTTATGCGATTAACAAAGATACAAAATTATATTTTTTGTTAATTTAAAATTCATTAAACTACCTAAATCAACCTCAAAACAACTGAATGTTTACCTTAAAAAAAAACGTTAGCTATATTTAAGTAGTAGGGGCTACTATTTGATAGTCAATAGCTATTTGTTATCAAAAAACTATTCAATTATTTCTATTCCTTGAATTTTCAATATTCGCTTCAATGCAAGTTTAGTGGCTATTTCAATGGTGCCGTCTTCTGTGTATATCTCAGGAAACGAAGCATATAATCCCTTTTCGCTTATTACATACAACAGCATTATGCCTTGTTTGTCTAAGAGTTTCATCTCCGCTCGGGCAAAATAAACAGAATCTAATGGAGCCTCACTAGTAGCTTGCGAGTACTGCTTGTACACTGACAACTTCGATAACAAAAGTCCGTCTAGGGTGTTGTCAGTGCATAGTTTTTTTATTTTTTCAATTTCTATGGATTTAAAATTAATAGAATCATTCAGTGCTAATAATTTATTGTTAGTGAGCTGCGAGAATAAAATTTGTGTAAAATAGCTACTTAGTGCTACCTGATAGTTATAATCTGCGTCATTTGGACGTGAGCCGTTTGTGCTTATGAGCCCAATATTAGTAAGGGGTATTTTTCGGTTAGTTTTGCTAATAGTTTGGGTTGATACACAACTGACGAACCATGAAAAGGCAAGTAGTATGAGTGCTATTTTAAATTTAATCATTCATTGAAATTATGACCTATTTTATATTAAACATTGTAACGTATTGTGATGTAAAATAAAATAATAAAAATAATAATCCAAAAGCTGAATTTATTACTATTTCTATTTCTTACAAATCTTTGCTGTGTGTTCAACGTATTTTATTTTTAGAATAACCACGTGCTTTATACTAATTTCAAGCGTTTCAACCAATATTGACCAACAACATATATATCAAAAGCATTCAACATTAATTTTGAAAAAAAGTGTATTTACATTAATTTGAAAAAAACTATGCCTTAGCGAGTACTTTGGCAACTGTTTCGCCTATATTGGCAGGGCTATCAACGACATAAATGCCACAGGCTTCCATTATTGCCATCTTAGCAGCTGCAGTATCGTCTTTGCCGCCTATTATAGCTCCTGCATGACCCATAGTACGCCCTGCGGGGGCTGTCTGACCGGCTATGAAACCCACTACTGGCTTGCGATTGCCATCTGCTTTTATCCAATGGCTTGCATCTGCCTCTAGGTTGCCACCTATTTCACCTATCATTACTATTGCATCGGTGTCAGGGTCATTCATTAACAATTGAACAGCCTCGAGGGTAGTAGTGCCTATGATCGGGTCGCCACCTATACCGATAGCAGTCGATACACCTAAGCCGGCTTTTACTACTTGGTCAGAGGCCTCGTAGGTGAGTGTGCCCGACTTGCTAACGATGCCTATACGCCCCGTTTTAAAAACAAAACCAGGCATAATGCCCACTTTGCATTCGCCCGGTGTGATAACACCTGGGCAATTAGGTCCTATTAATCGGCAGTTCAAGTCTTTAATATACTCTTTGGCTTTCATCATGTCTTGTACCGGGATACCTTCTGTAATACAAACTATGGTTTTGATGTTAGCATCTGCAGCTTCCATGATAGCATCTGCTGCAAAAGCGGGCGGCACAAATATAATACTCACATCTGCATTGGTAGCATCTACAGCCTCTTTTACAGTGTTAAACACGTGTCTATCCAAGTGCATAGTACCCCCTTTGCCGGGAGTAACACCGCCTACTATTTGGGTGCCATAGTCTATCATTTGTTGCGCATGAAATGAGCCTTCACTACCTGTAAAGCCTTGTACGATTACTTTTGAGTCTTTGTTTACGATTACTGACATATTATTAATTGGGGATTGATTAGTTACTATTTTTAGTTTAATTCTATTAAAAAGTGGTCTTTTTGAGTTCTTTCAAAAATTTAGATGCAAATATAAAGTCTTCTAGCTCTTCATTGTTGCTGTGTAATATTTCTTTGTTGCTGCCTTGCCAGTGTTTTTTGCCTTGATGCAAATACAAAACATTATCACCCATTTCCATCACGCTATTCATATCATGTGTATTAACGATAGTAGTCATTTTGAACTCATACGTCAATTCACGTATTAGCTCATCTATCACTATTGAAGTCTGTGGATCGAGCCCTGAGTTGGGTTCATCACAAAACAAATATTTTGGATTTAAAACTATTGCACGTGCGAGCGCCACCCGTTTTTTCATTCCACCCGAAATCTCAGACGGGTATTTGTTGTTGGCGTTTGTAAGATTAACGCGTTGCAAGCAAAAATTGACCCTCTCCTTTTTCTCACTTATGTTCATTTTAGAAAACATATTGAGAGGAAACAGTACATTTTCTTCTATCGTCAATGAATCAAATAATGCCCCACCTTGAAACAACATTCCAATATCTTTTTTAGTATCTTTTTGTTGTAGTTTGGGTAATTGCCAAAAGTTGCGGTTGTCGTACAATATCTCGCCACAGTCTATCCTCATAAGCCCAACCAAACATTTCATCATTACACTTTTGCCGCTGCCACTTTTACCAATTATTAAGTTGCACTGCCCATCATAAAATGTAGTGGTTATATTTTGTAAAACTAGCTGTTCGCCAAACGATTTATTTAAATTATTAATCTGTATCACAACAAAATAGTAGCTAAAAGATAATCTGAAATTATGATACATATACAACTCTGCACTACAGCTGCGGTGGAGGCTTTGCCTATTTCAAGTGCCCCTCCGGACGCATAATAACCATGAAAACATGAAACTGTGGTCATTATAAAAGCAAATACCAGTGATTTGACTAACATTATATACACGTTGTAAGGCTCAAAAAATTCTCTCAGTCCACGTGTAAACTCTGAGGGCGTCATAAATCCACTAATTGAACATGCCAAATAGCCTCCGTAACAGCCAAGAAAAACACCTATTATTATCAACATCGGAATTACTATCAATGCGGCAATCAGCTTAGGACGAATCAAATACGCTCTCGAGTTGATGCCCATCACGTCCAATGCATCAATCTGCTCACTGATTCTCATTGTACCTAATTCAGTTGCGATATTGCTACCAACTTTGCCCGCCAATATCAACGAGCATATCGTAGGCCCTAACTCTAAAAGCATACTGTCGCGTACGATAAAACCCACATAATATTTTGGAACAAAAGAGGAGAGCATCTGATACCCTGTTTGAAGGGCAGTAACAGCACCTATAAAAGTCGCAATTATAGCTACGATTGGCAAACTGCCAACGCCTATGTCGTTCATTTGACGAAGTGTTTCGTGCCAATACATACTTCGTTTTTCTGACTTGCTGAATAGGCTGCCAAGCATAATTAGATATTGACCAAAGCGTACAAAAGAGTTCATTTAAAATAATACTTGTTGCGAAAATAATGTAAAAATGTCAATACTTTTATACTTTCGTTGAGGACAACCAAATAAAAAGGCAAAAAAAAACCTTTCGTTTATAGAAAGGTTTTGGTATGTATTTTTTTTAAAGTATAAATTAAACTGCTTCGTAGAAATTTATACTTTCACCTTTTGCTAAGGTAACGTAGGCTTTTTTATACGCATCTTTACGACCTTTAAGAATACCCGTTTTCGTCATTCTCGATTTTGTTTTACTTGGCACACGCAATGTATTAACACTGAGTACACTTACGTTGTACGTGGCAGCTACTGCTTTCCCTATCTCTACTTTATTAGCAGTTTTTACTACTTTGAAAGTATAACGAGTCTGCTTTTCGGCTAAAGCTGACGCTTTTTCTGTAATTATAGGTTTGATGATAATATTGTTCATAGTCAATTTGATTTAAAATAAATAATTTAATTACTAGCTAATGCTTTGATAGCGCTTTCGCTAACTATTAACTTACCCGCCTTCATAATTGCATACGTGTTGATGTCGCTTGCAATTATTAACGCTGTTTTAGGAATATTACGGCTACTCAACAATAGATTTTTGTTATAACCCTCTAGTATCATTAACGTTCTAACGTTATCTACTTTAAGGTTTTTAAGCATACTGCTATACTCTTTCGTTTTTGGAGTGGCTAAATCAAAATCCTCAACAACTACGATGTTGTTCGCAACTGCCTTGTGAGTTAATGCACTTAAACGTGCTAAATGCTTAACTTTTTTATTTAACTTAAAACCATATTCGTGCGGTTTAGGTCCAAATGCTCTTGCACCACCTACCATTACATGTGATTTGATACTACCTCTACGAGCTCCACCTCCACCTTTTTGTTTTCCAAGTTTGCGTGTAGAACCACTTACTTGGCTGCGCTCTTTTGTAGCGTGCGTACCTTGACGTTGATGTGCTAAATATTGCTTAACGTCTAAGTATATTGCATGATTATTTGGTTCGATGCCAAATACATCACTTGGTAATTCTATAGAACGACCAGAGGCGGTTCCGTTGCTTTTTAATATATCTAGTTTCATAATTATTTACTTACAATTTTAATAAATGCACCATTATGACCAGGTACACTTCCGTTTAACAATATAAGATTTTGATCTGCCATAATTTTCGCAATCTTAAGATTTTTAGTTTTGATAGTATCACCACCCATACGACCTGCCATTCGCATTCCTTTTATTACTTTGCTAGGAAAAGATGAAGCACCAATTGAACCCGGAGCTCTGTGGCGGTCGTGCTGACCATGTGAACGCATGCCCACACCGCTAAAGTTGTGACGACGAACAACACCTTGAAATCCCTTGCCTTTTGATGTACCAATCACTGCTACTTTCTCACCAACATTGAAGATAGACGTATCTATTGATTCACCTAAATTAAGGGCTAGGTCAAAGTCACGAAATTCTGCCACCTCACGCTTTGGAGTGGTATTTGCTTTTGCAAAATGACCCATTTCAGCTTTTGGTGTATTTTTTTCTTTCTTTTCACCATACGCCAATTGAACGGCAGCATATCCATCGATTTCTTTTGTTTTGACTTGAGTAACAACGCAAGGTCCTGCTTGCACTACTGTTACAGGAATGAACTCACCCTCTGGACCAAAGATGTGTGTCATACCGATTTTTTTTCCAATAATTCCTTTCATTTTGTTTTTAAAATGTTTTGGTAAATAATGCATCGGTGGTTCTTATGCTTCGCCGATGTTTCGCTTGTGCGAGAATGAGTAATATAATATATAAAAAATATACTTCAATTTGCAATTTATAACTACACTTTGATTTCAACATCTACACCACTTGGCAACTCTAATTTCATCAAAGCATCAATAGTTTTGCTTGATGAATTAAAAATATCAAGTAGGCGTTTGTAGGTGCATAATTGAAATTGATCACGTGCTTTTTTGTTAGCATGAGGAGATTTCAAAACAGTGAAAATTTTCTTGTTAGTTGGCAACGGAATAGGACCACTGACCTCGGCTCCTGTGCCACGCACTGTTTTTACAATTTTTTCTGCACTTTTGTCCACCAAGTTATGGTCGAACGATTTTAGCTTTATTCTTATTTTACTGTTCATATCGTTATTTATTTATTTCCTTTTGCTTTTGCGATTACTTCTTCACTTATGTTGTTAGGTGCTTCTGCGTAGTGTGAAAATTCCATAGATGACGTGGCACGTCCTGATGTAAGAGTTCGCAACGTTGTTACGTAACCAAACATTTCAGCCAATGGAACTTTAGCACGTATTACCTGTGCAGTACCTTTCATTTCCATACCTTCCATCATCCCACGACGACGATTCAAATCACCAACTACATCGCCCGTATTCTCTTCTGGCGTTATAACTTCCAATTTCATTATTGGTTCTAATATCTTAGGTCCGGCGTTCTTCGATGCTTCTCTGAAAGCCTGCTTTGCACATAGCTCAAAAGACATAGAATCCGAATCGACAGCATGAAAAGAACCGTCAAACAAACGAACTTTCATTCTATCAATAGAGTAACCTGCTAATGCACCGTTGTTCATAGCTTCTTTGAAGCCTTTTTCTACTGAAGGTATAAACTCACGTGGTATCGAACCTCCCACAATTGCATTTTCAAATTGTAGTCCTAATCCTTCAAATGTATCGTCAGCAGGACTTATTATAACTTGTATATCTGCAAACTTACCCTTACCACCTGATTGTTTTTTGTACGTTTCACGATGTGTAATCGACTTCGTAATACTTTCACGATAATTCACCTGCGGAGCACCTTGGTTGCATTCCACCTTAAACTCACGACGCAATCTATCGCATATAATATCCAAGTGCAATTCACCCATACCAGATATAACGGTTTGTGATGTTTCTTCATCAAATTTTACTTTGAATGTTGGATCTTCTTCAGCTAATTTTGATAAAGCCATACCCAACCTGTCTAGATCGGCTTGTGTCTTTGGCTCAATTGCAATACCAATAACCGGATCAGGGAATTTCATTGATTCTAGCACTATTGGATTTTTCTCATCGCTCAAGGTATCACCAGTGCGTATATCCTTAAATCCAACAGCAGCACCTATGTCTCCTGCTTCTATAAAATCAATAGCATTTTGTTTGTTGGCGTGCATTTGAAAAATCCGTGAAATACGTTCTTTGTTGCCGGTACGGTTGTTCAATATATAAGATCCCGCATCTAATCTTCCTGCATATACTCTAAAAAAACATAGGCGTCCAACAAAAGGATCTGTAGCTATTTTAAACGCAAGTGCTGTAAAAGGCTCCTTAGCATCGGGCTTACGTGTAACTTCTAACTCTGTGTCAGGATTAATTCCTTTTATGTTGTCTCTGTCCAAAGGGCTAGGCATCAACTCCATTACTAAATCTAACATGGTTTGAACACCTTTGTTTTTGAATGAAGAACCGCATAACATTGGTACTATCTTATTAGCCAAACATGCTTTGCGTAATGCTGCGAGCACCTCAGCCTCAGTGATTGAATTGGGATCGTCAAAGAACTTCTCCATCAATTTATCGTCAAATTCAGCTACGCTTTCTAATAATTTCTCTCTCCATTCGGTAGCTTCTTCAATCATATCTTCAGGTATAGGTACTACCTCGTAGGTCATTCCCTTATCTTCTTCGTTCCAAACCATACCTCTAAAATTGATTAAATCAACACAACCTTTGAAGTTATCCTCACCACCGATAGGCAATTGAAGGGGAACTGCATTGCCACCTAGCATTGTCTTAACTTGCTTCACCACATTCAAAAAATCTGCCCCTTGACGGTCCATTTTATTGACAAAACCAAGACGTGTTACGTTATAATTATCAGCTAAACGCCAGTTTGTTTCTGATTGAGGCTCTACACCATCAACGGCTGAAAACAAAAAAACCAAACCATCTAATATACGCAAAGACCTATTCACTTCTACAGTAAAATCAACGTGGCCAGGCGTATCAATAATATTTACTTTGTATTTGTTGTTGCGGTACGTCCAAAAACACGTGGTAGCAGCTGAAGTGATTGTTATACCACGCTCCTGCTCTTGTACCATCCAATCCATAGTGGCTGCACCCTCGTGCACCTCTCCTATCTTATGATTAACTCCTGTGTAATATAGTATGCGCTCTGTAGTTGTAGTTTTACCTGCGTCTATGTGGGCTGCAATACCTATATTTCTTGTATATTTTAAATCTGCCATCGCCTTAGTTATTAACTTATTTTGGGTAATTGTAAATGTTGAAATGTAGCTACTCGATTATATTTTGAAGTGTGCGAATGCCTTATTAGCATCAGCCATACGGTGCGTATCTTCACGTTTTTTTACTGCCGCACCTTCACCTTTCGATGCTGCAACAATCTCAGCCGACAACTTATCAGCCATTGTTTTTCCGTTGCGTTTACGCGCATATAAGATTAACCATTTCATACCTACTGATATCTTTCTATCAGGACGCACTTCCATTGGTATTTGGAAGTTAGAACCACCGATACGACGGCTTTTTACTTCAACAGTCGGCATGATATTTGCCAATGCACGTTTCCATAAATCTATACCTGTTTCACCACCTGCTTTCTCAGCTTGGTCAATCGCATCATGGAATATCGATGTAGCAGTATTTTTCTTACCGCTTAACATTAACATATTTATGAAACGGGATACTTGTGGATCGTTGAATTTTGGATCAGGGTCGTAAAATCGTTTTTTCGCTTTTGACTTTCTCATGTTCTAATATTAAAATAGAGGTTGATAATTAATTGAAACGTTTGGCAACTTTGCCTTTATTATTTTTTCTTTCCTTTGACAGGGGCAGCGGCTACCGCGCCGGGCTTAGGTCTTTTGGTGCCATACTTGCTACGGCTTTTCTTACGATTGTTCACACCTGCTGTGTCTAGGCTGCCTCGCACTATGTGATAACGTACACCAGGTAAGTCCTTCACACGACCTCCACGTATCAATACAATAGAGTGCTCTTGCAAGTTGTGGCCCTCGCCGGGTATATAGGCAATTATTTCGATTTTGTTAGTCAAGCGCACTTTGGCTACTTTACGCAACGCAGAGTTAGGCTTTTTAGGGGTAGTGGTATATACACGTGTACACACGCCACGCTTTTGCGGACAACTATCCAAAGCACGACTTTTGCTTTTGGTTTTGATTACTTCACGTCCTTTACGAATTAATTGTTGTACTGTAGGCATTAGTTTTCTTTATTAAATATATTTTTTAAGGGAGTGCAAAAGTAGGTAATGTTTTTGACAACTACTTAAAATTTGTAAGACTTTTTTCAAAAATAAACTAGTTATTTGATTAATAAATGATTAGAAAGCTTTTAACGCTTGATATTTTATACTTTTAAAGCTACTTATCCACATTTTTAACTACTCATTGGTTGAAAGTTGCACTGATTGGTTTTAAACTATTTTGTAATTTATCTTGATTTGTTATTGTCAAAAGAGTTGCGATACTTTGTTAGTTTCATTTTAATTTCCAAATAGATCCATTTTTGATTGTGAATTTTTCTAATTTTCCCAGCAAAGTCAATTCATTCAAATAGTTTTCACTGTCCTTTCGGGGTGTTTCTGCCAAAGTTGAAAATTCTCTAGCGGTTAAAGTTTGATATTTTGAAAACAACGAAGCCCAGGTTTTGTCGTAATTGGTCTTCGATGACGTGGGCAACAATTTTAAAAAAGCTTGTTCAAACGTGCTGTAGGGTTGAGCTCCATACACAATTTCTTTATTGCCGATTGCGTCGATAAAAAATAAAGTTGGAAATCCTCTAACGCCAAGCTCTTTTCCCATTTTCAAATCTTGTTCAAAATGTATCTTAGCAGCACCCGTATAATCAGCTTTGAATTGTACTTTGTTTAAGCCAACTTTAGCAGCTGCCAATTCTAAATATTCCCATTTTGCGATGTTCTTTTTTTGAAGAAATACCATTTCACGCAGCTCACGAAGCAGCAAAATAGCCATTTTTTGGTCTTGCAACTGTGCCGCCTTGAATGCAATCGAAGGTGGATACGATGAATCAAGCGGGTCTTCTAGCCAAATATCGCCGTCGATAGGCATATCATAATGGCCACTCACTTCGTCCCAATGCTGTGCAACATCAGCGGGTTTGCTTATTCCTCCGCTGTTGTAGCTCCAATCGGGCAACAATCCACCCATCCTATATTCTACTTCAATATAAGTTCCGTATTCTAATTTCAACTTGCGTAGTTGCGGTTCTATGCCCCAACATGAGGAGCAGATTGGGTCGGTATAATAAATTATTTTTATAAGATTAGTCGCTTTTTTAGACAAATTCAGGTCTTCTATGTTTGTCTTTTGAATAGGCATCTCGCAGCTGCCACTGTCTAAATCGCATATCAACGGATTGTTCGTTACCATCTTAGTGTTTGATTGGGCTTGGCAGCCGAAGCAGCCAAACAAGGTTAAAATTATTACTATTTTTTGTACTTCGTTCATTTGATTTTAAAAATTCAAATACTCTTTATTGATTGATAACAGTAGGTTTGACTTATCAAAACCCAAAAAACTAAAATTGATTCCAAAATTCTATTCCTTGTTGATCCATATCTAAATCATCATTATAATCGCTCCAATCTGTTTGTTCATCATCTTCATCAGTAGTATAATTATTAAGACTAGATTTTCTATCATAACTAACAAATTTTGAATCATTAATCTCAATAATTTTTAAAGGGAAATTAAATGAATCAAAATCAATAGTACATACCCCTTTTTCAATCCTGCTTTTAATTTCTTTTACTCCAAAATTATAATTAAAACTTCTTGGATATTCAATTGGAGTGGGTATGGGTAATTCCTTAAAATTCATAATATTAATTGAAAAGTTAGAAATATTTTTAATTAGCCATTCTATATAGCTAGGCTGGTATTTATAGATTTCTGCTAATGTACAACCTTTGTTTTTTCCAAAACCAATTACGTCCTCTGGCAAATATAATTTCATTTTTTGAATTTAAAAAGTAGTAAAAAAAGTTTGTTATCTAAGATACACCGCAAAAAAAATAAATCTTTTATTGAATAAAATTGAACGTTAACAAGGAATGAATATCTTATACTTACACTTAGAAACAAACGCATTTTTTTTATTTTAATGAATTTATTTTTTTGTCTACTTGCCATCTCTGTGGTGCTTTCAGCTGCACTTTTTGATGTTTTTTAATTTCAAATACAAAACTACTGTATCATCAACGTTTTTTTATTTTTAACAACCTTTCTATTTTTAATAATCAAGAAGCTCCAATCAAAATCTTTGAGAACTAATCCACTATATATTGATTCTTTATTGTTTTCTAACAAAAGAGTCATTCTAAAATAATTAGACTCTATAGACTCAACAATTATTAAATAGATTTTAGCAAAACCGATTACCTCGTCATAGCTGTTGAAAATCGCCAAAATCCTTTCACATATAATTTTCTAACTTTAGTAAGTGAGTCCACTTCAAATGAAGTGGCAAAAAAATAAATTGTCCTATCGATTGGCTATTATTATTAATCCAAACATTGCCTTATGTTGTAGTAAGATTTTTTTATGCAAAAAAATATCTGCTTCAACTTTCTTATAATGCTCAGATCGATCAACCCCCTTTATTTCGGCATCTATAATTTTAAACTAATGCGTGTTTTCCATTTTTTGACCTTTTGTACTGGCAAAACATAGCAAACTAATGCACAACAACAGTAGTTTTTGATGCATTTTATAACGTTTTATTTTTTGGGTTTTAATATATAAATAACAGCGGAGCCAATACCTGTAATAATCAGTGAGAGTAATGCAGCTAGAGGAAGTGCTCTTTCTAAATAATTTTGCAAAGGGTCTTTAAATCGAAAAATTGGGTAATCTACTCATCCTCCTGACATCACAGTGGCGTAATTAAAATAAGACACAATCAACGTTAAAACAGCCCAAAAAATAATTAGTTTTTTTATTTATTTTAAAATTTAAATTAATTTTTACCTAATTGAATTGCTAATATAAAATGTTGAATTATAATCTCCATTCAAATTTTCTATCCCCGCATAGTTTGCACCACAAGCAGATGCAGCTATTTTATAATCTCCACTGGTTAAGTTTACTGTTTTTGACTGACCCACCTCAAAAATTATCAAACGAACATCATCTCCACTGTATCTTACTTCCAATTTACAACCTGTATCATTTTTAATGTCAACAGATGATACTCTTGTATTAGAAAAACTAGTTCTAGTGAATGAAGGCATATGTCCAGTATTGTTATCTGCTAGTATTTCATCGACTTCTAATTGTATAATCTTTCTATTTATAGACTTTACTTGCGGATGATTAGGATAGTCTTCTACAAATTGTTTAAATGTATATATTGAATTTTGATTAATGGCATGAGCGTACGCCTCATTCATTTTTACGATTTTTTGTTCTGCTATTATTGCATTAATTTTATTTACATATTTTCCTTTTGGATAAAAATTCAAATAGTTTTCGCAACTTGTTTCACTTTTACTTGAGCGGGCAATGTAATAATAATTTTCTTCGCTTGCGAATGTTTGCATCTGTATTGCTTCTATGGTAATCGAACTATCTGGGTATTTTATTATTATAGAGTCTAAATAACCAATAGCACTCTTATAATTACTTGCTTTAATTTCGGCTTTCGCTTTAAGTAATAATACATTGCCATTGTAAGCTGGTTTTATTATTGAATCTTTTTTTATTGTATTTTGTATTTTAGATTCTTGATTCTTTTCACTGTTAAGACTATGGTTCTCAATATTGTGGCTACGCTCATCTACACAACCACTAAAAATAAATACCAAATAGCAAATTAAGCTAGTATATGAAAATAGTATATTTTCTTTATTTTTCACTTTTACTATTGTTTTCAGGTTTGTCATTGCTTCTGATTGTTTTAATTATGAAATAAGTTATACCCCAAATTATGAATATCACAATAGATTGTGGGGTAACATTGCCTTCATTCATTCTAATACCTATCCAAATAACAGGCAAGACAAAAAAGCCAAGAAATCCGATTACAATTGAGAGTATGTTTTTCATATATTTTAATTTTTTTTATAATTTTTTAGATACCATAAAAGAACGAAAATCAAACCAAAAAATATAAACTTCAATCCCATTTCAAATTCATCAAATAATGTTATTATACCCATTGGTATAAAAATAAATAAACCAGTTACAAATAAACATCCTCTGGCAGTGTGTTCGTCTATTCTCATTAAATTTAATTTTAAAATTTATTGTACTACAATTAGACTTCGTCGCTAATTAGTTTTTCCGTTTTTTTAATCTTATCAGCTTCCTTAATAATATTAGATGATTTGCAAATAAGATAGATACCTAATAAAATCATACCTATAGAAAGTGGTAAGGCATGATTAACATTTCTAAAATCCTTAGTGTTTGCTAGTATACTCAAGCCGCCTATCAATGACCAACCCCCAATAACTATCAAAATTATTCCTATTATTTTCATATTCTTTTAGATTTTATTTTTTTTCAATCAGTACTATTTTTACTTTTTTTAGATAACAGAATAATTATTAAACCTATTATTGGGGATAAAAAAATGCAAAATACCAAACTCCAGCCAAAACCAATTTCACGGTCTTTACCTAATAACGCTATTAAGACAGTTATGATTGATATGATTATAAAATATATTAATATTTCCATAATTTAAAATTTTATATCTTGCATATTTTACCAAGGTTTGCCAAAAAGCAATTTGTTGTTAGAATTCCTCATATCGGGTGTTCCATTTATATTTGTAGGATAAGGAGGTGAGTAAATAGTTTTGTATATAGGTTCATAAGATGGCATGTTATTAGAATTATATATAGTTCTAGGTGGTGTAGAATTAAAAGTTCTTACGGTGCCATAAGGATTTCGGTTTTCAATGTATCGCATATCTGGAGTGCCATCTTTTTTAGTGTGCGATTGAGCAACTGCACTTAAAGTGAAACATACCATAACTGAGAAAACGAGCACTAACTTTTTCATAATTTTAATTTTTAT
>JAYVJZ010000146.1:0-10506 GCA_043768865.1 Sphingobacteriales bacterium | reverse complement strand
TAATAACAACATAAAAACCTACCCACAAAAAATTAAATACTTCCATCAAAACCGCAGTAATATTAGCCATATTAGCTGTGCTATTATTTTCGTTTGCAGTTAAATTTTCTATTGATTGTAAAGCGTAATCGTACTTTTGTTTTTTGGTTAAATTCATCAACATAGCATCATCAATGGCAAACATATATTTAAAAAATTATTGTGAATACTGATATGCAAAAGTAATGGCTAATTTGTTTAAAATCACTTTAAATGTTGCTTCAAAATCTCGAGCTATTTCAACTTTTAGAATTACATTTTCAATTTCGTAATCTCCGCTGATTATTCTCAAATCAAGGGTTTTGGTTTGGTTTTGAAACGCCGTTAGTACATCATAATTCACATAAACAAAGTAGCATACGTTGATTTTTTTTGTGCAAAATGTTGCAGTTCGCAGGGCTATTTCGCTCGCCTGGGTGTAGGCATGTATCAAACCAGAAGTTCCTAAAAGTGTGCCTCCAAAATACCGAGCTACAATGATTATCACGTTGTGCAAAACCTTTGAATCCAGTACATTTAAAATTGGCTTGCCCGCAGTGTAAGAGGGCTCACCAGCATCTACAGCCCTATATTGATTAGGGTCTAATGCCATTCTATATGCATAGCAATGATGATTGGCTTTTGGGTGTATTTCTTTACAAATTTTTAAATTATATTTAGCATCTTCGATAGAAAAAATAGGTATTGCAAAAGAAAAAAACTTGCTATTTTTGTCTTTATAAAGACCTTCGGTCGATGCTACTATACACTGATATTCGTTCATTTTAGTTACGCCAATGTTATTAAATAAATCGAAAAAATAGCTATCACTACCCCTATTAGTTGAAAGAAAGATAACTTCTCTTTGAATAATAAATAACCGCTCGAAACCCCAATTAACACTATGCCTATGTTGATTAAAGTATAAACTTCACTGTTGGTAAAATGATTATTATCCAGCGATTTTAGTAAAAAATAAATTGAAAAATAATTCGGGATACCGAGCACTACTCCTGCCAAAATATTTTTGTAGTGAAGTTTTTCTTGTCCTACATACAATTTATAAATAAAATAAAAAATACCTAAAACACAAGCAGTGAAAAATATGATAAAAACAAATAATTCATTTGTATTTTCATTGAGATATATTGCCTTTGTGTAGCTGATTATAGCATCATTGACTCCATTCCAAACAAACAATATAATTGGAATTATATAATACTTTTTAGATGAAACTTCTAATTTAGTGGCATTCGCTTTTGTAATTAAATAAATAGAAAGAAAAGCTAATAAAAATCCAATTATTTTGAATATGGTAAATGTATCGTTGAGCAGTAAAAGCCCCATGATTACTGGAATTACTAATGACAATTTCGTACTAACAGTAGTAGCAGAAATACCAACTTTAATGGTTGAATATGCCATTAGATTGAACAATATAATAAAAAAAATGCCAAGTATAATTGCATTCCAAAACCAAGGCGACGATGTTGTCATGTAGTCAATTTTATCCAAGCTGAATATAAAACTCAAACTTGCACAAACAATATAATTAAAAATAATAGTTTGAAATTGACTTATGTTGTAGCGCTCACTAAATTTAAAAACAAAAAATAGCCACCACGATGAAAAAATTGTAAGTACAATATACATTATTGATTGTTTAGGTAATATGAAATTATGTTGTCGCCGATAGTATCTGTGCGTTGAGCAATAGCTGAAAACACGGGAGCTTTATAGCCTTTGCCGATGGTATTATTTGATTTTATTATCCTTATTTCAGACCACAAATTGCTATCTAAGAACGATTGTAATATGAGTGCTCCTCCTTCTACGAGCAGCGATTGTATTTGTTTTTCGTATAACAATTGTAAAATATTTTTTGGCGTTGTATCTGCTATAGCAATAGTATTTTTTATGTTACTGTTTACTTTTGTAATCGTATAAGTAGGTTCTGATTGAGTAAAAAAATCTAGATTCTGTGATAGTTCAAGTTGCGAATCTAAAACAAAACGAACGGGATTTTTATTCTTACCAAATCGATTGGTGAGAGCGGGTTTATCGCACAAAACAGTGTTTTTACCAATCAATATTGCGTGCTCTTCGCTCCGCCATTTTTGATTTATTTTTTGCACCCAAGTATTTGAAATTGAGAACGGATTTTTGTCGCTATTTGATATAAAACCATCGTTGGTTTCAGCCCATTTGAGTATAACATAAGGACGTAAAAATGTATGAAAATAAAAAAAATATTTATTGCCGGCATAGCAAGTATCGAATAAGCAATTTTCGATTACTTCAACCTTATTTTCACGTAAATAGGCAACACCATTGCCACTTACTGAGGGGTTGGGGTCGTTGCAAGCGATGACTATTTTTTTTATTTTATTTTGAATTATAAAATCTGCACAAGGCGGCTGTTTACCGCTGTGTGTGCAGGGCTCTAACGTACAATATAAAGTAGCTCTTTCAATGTGTTTTTTATTTTGCTCACTTACGCTTTCTATACAATTAACTTCTGCATGCTTAGCGCCGTATGTAGCATGAAAACCCTCTCCTATTATTTTATTTTCAAAAACTAAAACAGCCCCTACTTTTGGGTTAGGATATACACAATTGCCACCTAATAAGGCTAATTGATTGGCACGATACATAAATTTTTCGTGTTGATTCATACGAGTGCAAATATACTTTTGCAATCTAGTATTTATAGTAATATTGCTTAATAAAAAAAATATATGAATCGATTGGAGTTTATAGATTTCAAAAGGAAAATAATTAATTATTTAGCTCCCTGTTTTACTAAAAATGAATGTGCATTATATAGTTCATATTTAGCTGAATTTTATTTAGGCAAAATAGCTCAACCTTATAGTATCATTGAGTTTGAAACTGTTGATTTAAACCTGAAAATTAATGATTTGATTAATAACAAACCAATACAACAAGTAGTTGGGTTTGCTTATTTTAATAATGAAAAATTCGTAGTAAATGAACATTCATTGATACCTCGACCCGAAACAGAGGGCATTTTAAAATTAGTAAATTCACAAAAAAAAGAATATAAAAATATTTTAGACATTGGCACAGGCAGTGGTTGTATTGCAATTGAACTCCAAAAAAATTACAAAAAAGCGACATTGACTGCTATCGATATTAGTACTAATGCGTTGAAAATAGCTGCTTATAACAACTCGCTACATGCAACTAATGTAGATTTTATTGAGTTTGATATACTGAAGTTTCATACTACAAATATGAACATTGCCTTTGATTGCATTGTATCAAATCCACCGTATATATTGATAGATGAAATATATAGCCTAGAGCCGAGAGTGAGGGATTTTGAACCACATTTGGCGTTATTTTGCGAATCTAATCCGATGCTGTTTTATGATGCCATATGCAGTTTTTCTCTTATAAACTTAGCAGTAGGTGGGCTACTGATATTTGAAACGCATACTGAACATGCATCAGAAGTTGCTAATTTATTAATTAATACAAATTTTAAAAACGTAGAAATTAAAAAAGATTGCTTTGATTTACCTAGATTTGTTCAAGGTTTTATGCCTTGATTAGCTTAGATTTGATAGCATAATGATAGGTAGAAAACAGCAAAAAAGTGTATAATGAGGTGCCCAAAACTTCATTATAAAAAAACGGTATTCCCGATATGAAACAGGCAAATAAACCGATCATAGTTTTAGCATAAAAACCCCCAATTGCCCATGCTCCGAAGTTAGTAATAATAAAAAATAAACAAGAACTCAACAAGCTAGTTGATGCGATTTTGAAAGCGGAGGTTTGTTTTAAAAAATACATGCCTATCAAAATAGTGAGTAGTACTGAGAAATAAACAAAAAACATCGTTGAATGAAACCCAATAATAGCATCGCTCAACAGCATGATTGAGATTGGAATTAGAAACGATTGAAGCGTTTTTTTAAAGTAAAACCCACTGAAAAGTGCAATAGATAGCACTGGTGTAAAATTGGGTGGATGAGGTAAAAAACGCATCGTCGCAGCTATTAATATGATGCTTAGGGCAAGTAAAAAAGAATTTTTCATATTGCAAATATACAAAACTCGATTACTTTTACATCTATTTTGATGGCTAAAAAATAAACATATTTTTAAACATTAATATTGCACAGATTTTATCACTTTATTTAAAACAAAATTCGATATGAGCCAAACATTTCAATGTCCTAAATGCAAAAATAGTATTGATATAGAAAATATTTTAAAACAACAAATGGAAGTTGAGTTTCAACAAAAACTCGATGCTGTTAAAATAGAACTAGACAAATCTAAGAAAATTGATTTAGAGAATGGAATAAAGTTAGAACGAGAAAAATTGATAATCGACTTGAATGATAAGTATCTATCGCAGATTAACAATCAAAAAAAAATGAATGAACAATTAACAAATGAGACTATAAAATTAAAAAATATTGAGTTGATTAATGAAGAGTTGAAACAAAAAATGCAACTACAAGAGCAAGATATTGCATTGAAATTACAAAAAGAATTTAATGAAAAGTTTCAAAAACAAATGGAGCAGGTTGAAAAAAATGCAATTGAACGTTTGCAAATTAAAACGATTGAAGAACAAGAAAAAAATAGTTTGATGTTGCGTGAACGGGACAAAACAATCACACAATATAAAGATCAAATAGAGACGATGAATAAAAAAATAAATCAAGGAAGCATGCAATTGCAAGGTGAGGTGCAAGAATTGATAATTGAAGAATTTATAAATAAAACGTATCCACTAGACATAGTAACACCTGTGCAAAAAGGCAAGCTAGGGGCTGACTGCGTGCATTCGGTAAGGGACAAAACGAACTCCGAATGTGGAAAGATTATTTACGAATCGAAACGCACTAAAGCGTGGAACAAAGATTGGATAGAAAAATTAAAATTGGATAATGCAAGTGTGAAGGCTGATTTGATGGTGATTATAACTGAAACTTTACCGAACGACATTGATCGAGCAGGTTTTGTAGAAGGCGTTTGGGT
This sequence comes from Sphingobacteriales bacterium, assembly GCA_043768865.1. Taxonomy (GTDB): domain Bacteria; phylum Bacteroidota; class Bacteroidia; order Chitinophagales; family JAYVJZ01; genus JAYVJZ01. Next base: position 5,466 of record JAYVJZ010000146.1, on the reverse strand, counting down.
TTGTACATTTATTGATTTTAAGCCAATGTTAGCGCTGTTTCGCAATCAACTCATACAAGTGCAGGCAAGCAAAACAACGCAAGCGAACAAAGGCGACAAAATGGTTATGCTCTATGATTACTTGACGAGCAATGAGTTTAAAATTCAAATAGAAGGTATGCTATCGGGGTATAAGCAACTCAAAAAATCGTATGAAGATGAAAAAGCATTTATGCAGCGCTTGTGGAAAAAAAGGGAAAAAGAATTAGAACAAATAATGATGTTCGGAAATGAATTTATTGGTGCTGTTCAGGGAATCGGTGGAAGCAAAATGATGCATCTTGATAATGAAAAAACTGATAATTGGTTGGAAGAATAATATTTAGTTTGTATTTTTGAAATCGAATAGGATAACTTTTTTTAATTAATATAAACTACAAGCATAACTGTAGTAGCAATCTCAACAATGAACATAGGTATTTTACGTGAAACCAAATCGCCAATCGATAACAGAACCCCCTTCATACCATCGCATTGCAACTATTTAATTGAAAAATTAAACTATAAAATAACGGTACAACCCTCTCCTATTAGATGTTATAGTGATAATGACTACCTAGAAGCTGGCTGTGAGTTGTTAGATGATGTATCGAATTGCGACATAGTTTTTGGGATTAAAGAAGTGAAAATCGACTGCTTATTACCCGGTCTCACTTATTTTATATTTTCACATACTAAAAAAAAGCAGTCACATAACAGGCCTCTGCTTCAAGCGATACTAGAAAAAAACATAACTTTGTGTGATTATGAATGCTTGATTGGCAATGATAATAAAAGACTTTTAGGTTTTGGAAATTGGGCAGGCATAGTAGGGGCACATAACGGGTTGCTAGAATATGGCAAACGTACGGGTAAATACAAATTGCAAGCGGCACACAGACTGTTGGACTACAATGCACTAAAATTAGAATATAAGGATATACAATTGCCAAAATTAAAAATAGCAGTAACGGGCAGCGGACGTGTGGCTGACGGGGCTTTGGAGCTGTTGCAATATTTGAAAATAAAACAATTAAGCATAGAACAATATGCAAATCAAACGTTCAACGAGCCGGTTTTTGTTCACCTTTATGGTGAAACATTATATATTAATAAGAATGATAAAACCTACGACAGAGGGGCTTTTCATGCTAAGCCTGAGGATTATACATCCACTTTTAAACAAGTAATGCCGCATACTGATTTGCTTATAAATGGTGTATATTGGGATACGAAAATACCAAGGTTATTTGAGTTGAATGAAGTAAAATCTAAAGATTGGCGTATGTACACTATCGCAGATATAAGCTGTGATGAAGGTGGCTCAGTGCCTATAACACTTATCTCTACGACTATCGACAAGCCTACTTTTGGGTATGATATTGATAAAAAAATCGTGTGTCAACCCTATCAAAAAAATACAATTGACATCATGGCCGTTGATAATTTGCCCAATGAATTGCCTCGAGATGCGTCTGGTTTTTTTGGTGATAGATTAATAGAATTTGTACTCCCTCAATTATTAGACCCAACTTCTACAATCATCTATAACGCAACAATAGCAAAGGGCGGCGAGTTAAATATCCCATTTTTATACTTATCTGATTATGTGCTTGAAAATGCAATTATCTAAATTTTATATCTAAAAGAACTTACATGTTATCATTCAAAATAAAAAAAATAACAGTGCTTTTACTGTTGTTAGTGACAACAACTCTTCTGAGAGGGGGAGTTTATAGTCTGCAAGATTATCTGGCTTTGATGCCATCTTTAGATGCAAAAACTGAAGAAATATTTAATCAATATACTACCCAAGAGCGCTACGCACAGTTGATTATGCAGGCAGTTGGTCCACTAGGTAAACCCAACGAATACATACTAGATGCGATTAAAAAAAAGCAAATAGGTGGTGTGCTTTTTTTGAAAGGCGACAAAGCTGGGTTTTTAAATTTGAATGATAAAATAAAAGCATTTGGTATCGGTAGACCTGCCTTTCCTATGATGATAACAGCCGATGCAGAGCCTTCGCTTATCAACAGAAAAATAGCTGGAACACCTTCTTTGCCTAAAACCAACGAGCTCAACAACAAGGAAATAAATGAAAAAACGTGCCAAATTATAAACAAAGAATTACTTGATATTGGAATCAACTGGAACTTTGCACCCGATTGTGATCTCAATATCAACAAGGCTATTATAGGAAATAGAAGTTATGGCAATACAACTGAAATAGTGGCGAAACGGGCTTTAGAATTTATACATCAAACCCAAAATAGTAATATTATTGCGACCGCAAAGCATTTTCCTGGACATGGCAACGTAATAGGCGATAGCCACAAAGGGTTGGTTTATATTAACGGTGCACTCAAGGAATTACCAATATACGAAAGCCTGATAGAGCAAGGAGTGCTGAGTATAATGGTGGGGCATATAGCTATCAAAAACAACGAAGAATACAACACTGCGGGCTTGCCCTCTACCTGTTCAAAAAACATTGTAACTACGTTATTACGAAATAAATTAAATTTTAGAGGGCTTATTATAACCGATGCTATGAATATGGGGGCGATACTGAGCGTAAGCAAAACTCCGTCTCTCAAGGCATTAGAAGCCGGAGTGGATATAGTTTTGATGCCGAATGGTGAGCAAGCATTAATCGACTTAATAACTCAAAAATGTGTAACTAATCTTGCGTTTAAGAATCAAATAGAGGCATCTGTAAAACGCGTAATTCGAATGAAAATATGTTTAGGATTGTATGATGAATAAAAGTAACATAGTAGGGATAGATTTTGGCAGTAAGCTAGCAGGTACTACGTCTGCGTGTTTTTTTCATGATGATAAACTACATTTTGAATCCACCAAAAAAGGACAAGATGCAGACACGATGTTAAATCGATTTTTGCAAAGTGGTGTTTACAAATATGTGTTTATCGACTCGCCGCTTTCGTTGCCCTATGCATTTTATGACACTTCATCGCACAACGATTATTTTTATAGAAACTGTGATAGCGAATTAGGGGCCATGTCGCCTATGTTTCTTGGTGGATTAACAGCTCGTGCTATACGATTAAAAAACAACTTGCAACCCCAACTAGATTTTTATGAATGTTACCCAGGTGCGTTGGCCAAAAGGCTTAATCTACAAGAGTTTGGGTACAAAACTGAGGCTATATATATCAACAAATGCTGCAAACAATTATCAGAATCATACCCTCATAAATTAGCCAAAAAACCTGTAAACTGGCATGAATTTGATGCACTAATGGCATGGCATACGGGCTTGCGTTTTTTGAAAAACGAAGCAGAAAAATGGGGTGTAGAAGCAGAAGGTATTATCTATGTATGATCTATAAATTAAAGTTCCAAAAAAATGTATATTTTTAATATAATATGAGTAAACTTGGCAAAGTATTAGTAGCGATGAGCGGCGGCATTGACAGCACAGTTACCGCTATGATCCTGCACGAGCAGGGCTATGAGGTAATCGGAATAACGATGAAAACTTGGGACTATGCCACAAGTGGTGGGAGCAAAAAAGAAACCGGTTGTTGTAGCTTAGACTCTATAAACGATGCACGTGAAGTAGCAGTACACATGGGTTTCAAGCATTTTATTGTTGATATAAGAGAAGAGTTTGGTAATTATGTTATTGATAATTTCATAGAAGAATACATCGCAGGACGCACACCTAACCCTTGTGTATTATGCAATACACACATAAAATGGGAAGCATTGATACGCCGTGCTGACAGTATGCAATGTGAATTTATAGCGACAGGACATTATGCCCAAATCAAACAAGAAAACGAACGATATTTTATACAAAAAGGTATTGATGAAAACAAAGATCAAAGCTATGTGTTATGGGGCTTGAGCCAGGCCTGTCTAGCCCGCACACGTTTCCCGATAGGACATATTAACAAACCCGAAATCCGAAAAATGGCCTTAGATAGAGGCTACGAAGCACTTTCAAAAAAAGCCGAAAGCTACGAAATATGTTTTGTGCCTGACAACGATTATCGAGGATTTTTGAAACGCAACGTAGAAGGGCTCGAAGCCAAGGTAGAAGGGGGGCGATTTGAAGATGTGTTTGGCAACAAACTAGGCACACACAGAGGCTACCCGTTCTACACAATAGGGCAACGCAAAGGTTTAGAAATAGCACTCGGCAAACCTATGTTTGTAGTGGCTATCGACCCTATCAACAACATAGTAACTCTAGGTCAGGCTGCCGACCTCGAAAGAAAAGCAATGACAGTCCGCAATGTCAATTGGCTGAAATACGCCGCAGCACCCGAAAACATAACTATCGAAACCAAAATTAGATACAAAACTCCTGCTTTTGAATCTAAATTAAAAGCCAAAAACGAAAAAGTAGAAGTATATTTTGATTCTTACGTGAGTGCAATTGCACCTGGTCAAAGTGCTGTATTTTATGAGGGTAATGACGTAATAGGGGGTGGCAATATCGAAAATAGTTGGAATATAGAAGCTGAAAAACAAAATAATTGTCAAAACAAAAACATTAGTATATCTTTGTAAATCACTGAAAATAAACACAAAATGAAATACACACATAACTATCTCACAGCGTTAGCTATTTTGATGTTGATAACGGTAGCCTCCTGCAAAAAAACCAAAGAGTTTGAAACCTTGACTACCAAACCTATGTACGAATATTATCCTATGAAAGTAGGCAAATTCATTCAATACAAAGGCGACAGCATCTACTACAATGATGTAACGGGGGTAGTGGTGCGAGATACAGTAAAGTTTGACTTGCGAGAGGAGTTCGAAGCAGTATATGCTGGGCCTGATTCAATATTTGGCGACTACCGAATTTATGTAAAAATCCGTTATTTAGGGGACTCCACGTGGATTAATCAACACACTTGGTATGCTCAACTTGATAAAAATTATCTTACCAAAACAGAAGAAAATTTACGCTTTTTGAAATTAAATTTTCCATTAAAACTAGGTAAAACTTGGAACGGCAACGTCTATATCACTGAGCCAGATATCGACGATCCTAATCAAGATAACCTTGACTTAAATCAATTTTATGACGATTGGGAGTATAAAATTGAAACTATAAATATACCCGAAACCATTAACACACTGCCTTTTGATAGTGTAATGAAAGTAGTAGAAATAGAAGATTCTAATAAGTTAGAATTTAAAAATGTATATAGTAAATACGCTGCGAACGTAGGCCTTGTTGAGCGAAAATTTGAATACCTGCTCACGCAACAAACTGCACCTTCTGTCCTTCCGTTTTGGCGTCGTGCTGAAAATGGGTTCACTACTACAATCAAAATAACTTCATATAATTAAAACTTTCAAAATGTCTCAATCATAAAAATAGGAGGTTTGAATTTTAATATAAATAAAAGTATTTCCATTCAATAATTTACACTCATGTGCAAAGCTATATTTACATTAATT
>JAYVJZ010000145.1:0-3585 GCA_043768865.1 Sphingobacteriales bacterium | reverse complement strand
TCGTTCAATAGCAATCGTCAAAGTGGTAGCGACGGTGCCGATCATATTGATCCAGCTTCGTTGCGTGGTCTAGGACCCGATCAAACACTAGTTTTGATTAATGGCAAAAGGCAGCATCAATCCTCTCTCATCAACCTATACGGCAGTCGTGGTAGAGGCAACACGGGCACCGATCTTAATACCATACCGGCTGCGGCTATTGAGCGAATAGAAATACTACGTGATGGCGCAGCAGCTCAATATGGCAGTGATGCAATAGCAGGTGTTATAAATATCATTTTAAAAAATAATGTAAACGAGGGAGCGCTTAATTTCAATGCAGGAGCACATCAAGCGAAATACCGTTTTGATGATAAGAAAATAGATGGAATGAACTATAATGTCAATTTCAATTATGGCATCAAAGTAACCGATGACGGGTATTTGAATTTGACTGTGGATAGAAACTCGCGCGACCATACCAACAGAGCCAATACGGGATATACGGAATATTATCGACGTCAATATGGTGATGCCGCTATAGTCAATACTTCGATTTATCTTAATTCAAAAATTGAAATAAACAAAAATCTATATGTATATGGCGTAGGTGGATACAACAAACGCAATGGTGAAGCATATGCCTGGACACGTTTTGCAGATGATGATCGCAACATAGCTGCTATATATCCAAATGGATTTGATCCATTGATTACAAGCAAAATAGAAGATTATACAATCACAATTGGAGCAAAAGCTACTATTAACAAAAACAATGTATTCGATTTTAGTCACAACGCCGGAGGCAATACATTTATGTACACAGTAGCCAATAGCTTGAACCGTTCGTTGGATCTGAAAACGCCCACCACCTTTGATGCCGGCGGTTATAACCTTCATCAAAACACGAGCAATGCCTCTTTTACGCACTACATGCCTAACCTATTCAAGGGGTCAAGTTTTGAAGTGGGCGGTGAGTATCGGCTCGAAAGTTATGAAATCATAGCAGGTCAAATAGAATCTTACAAAACATACATAGACACGCTGCCACCGGGTTCGCAAGGGTTTCCGGGCTTTCAACCAAGCGACGAAGTGCAAGCAACTCGCGATAACAAATCGGTATATGCCGATTTGGAAATTGATGTAACAAAAAAGTGGAGTATCGGTGCTGCCTTGCGCAACGAGAATTATAGTGATTTTGGAAGCATTTTAAACTGGAAATTATCAACACGCTATCAAATATTGAAAAATGTTGCAATTAGAAGCACCGTAAGCACAGGGTTCAGAGCCCCTTCATTGGCACAAAAATATTTCAATTCTACGATTACCAATTTTGAGCTAGGCCAAGCGGTAGAAGTGCTCATAGCTAGCAACAATGGTCAAGTAGCAGAGGCTTTGGGCATACCAAAATTAAAAGAAGAGACATCAAAAAACTACAGCGTTGGCTTTACATATAACAAAGGCGGATTCTCATTTACAGCAGATGCGTACCAAATAGAAATAAAAGATCGAGTAGTGCTAACGGGTGCATTCACAAGCGATGACCCAATAATAGGCGATACGTTAGTAGCATTGAATGTCGGGCAAGCACAGTTTTTTACGAATGCAGTGAACACCACTACGCAAGGTTTAGATGTAATAGCATCTTATACTCGTCGCTTCAAACTCACCCGTGTAAGCCTCATAGCAGCTATCAATTTTAATAAATTAACTATCAATGATGTGTTCACGAATGACAAACTGAAAGGCAAAGAGGACACCTATTTTGATATACGAGAGCGCAATTTTTTAATCATGTCAGCCCCTCCTATTAAAAGCTCTTCTACGTTGAATATAGAACACAAAAAATGGAATTATAATTTACGTGCTACCTACTACGGAGAGGTTCGTTTAGCGAGATGGGATAATGGACTTGACGTATATACGGCCAAAGTACCAATTGATTTATCAACCACATACGCTGCTAATAAGAACATACAATTGACGGTCGGTATCAACAATATTTTTGATTTGTATCCTGATATTAAAGACCCTGCTTACACTGAGGGTGGAGGCGCCTGGGACGCAGTACAGATGGGGACTAACGGGCGTTTAGGATTTGTAAAGTTTCGTTTAAATTTTTAATTTTTTTTTGAGTCAAATCAACGCAACCCAATCAAATAGTTAGTGGTAGCTGTATAATATTTTGTTATACAACTAATATTTACTTATAATTGATGATAAGCGAGAAGCAAATTTGGCAAAAAACTGTTACCTTTGTTAGCAAATGTTGTTTTAATGACGGAAGCTTTAAAAAAATTATTTATTCTATTAGCATTACAACGAAAAGACGTAATTTCTATTTATTTTTTTTCAATTTTTAGTAGTATAATACAGCTCACAGTGCCACTTGGCATTCAATCTATAGTCGGTCTTGCTATGGGAGCTACAATGGTAACATCGATATACGTTTTGGTTTTTATAATAGTACTTGGAGTATTGGTTGCGGGTATTATGAGAATCAAACAAATGCAATTAGTTGAAAAAATACAGCAACATATTTTTGTAAAATACGCATTTGAGTTTACTGAGACGATTCCAAACCTCGATCTAGGCCATATAGATAAGTACTATTTGCCAGAAAAAGTAAATCGTTTTTTTGATATAACAACGTTACAAAAAAGCGTTTCTAAATTATTATTAGACATACCAAGTGCTACTATACAATTAGTTGTAGGCTTTACCTTGTTAGCATTGTATCACCCGTTTTTTATAATTATGAGTTTGATTGTACTATTAATTTTGTTCGTAATATTAAAAGTTACCTCAGGCAAAGGATTCAAAACAAGCATACAAGAAAGTAATAATAAATATGAAATTGCAGCTTGGATACAAGAAATGGCCCGTATAGCAAAATCCTTCAAACTCAGTCATGGCAGTCATATAAATCTTATAAAAGCCGACAATATTGTAACTAAATACCTAAATGAGCGTACACAACACTTCAAAATATTACGTTTGCAATACACTACTTTAGTAATCGTTAAAGTAATACTTACGTTTATGATGCTGGCAATTGGAGTTTATTTATTAGTCGAACAAAAGCTCAATATTGGAGAGTTTATAGCCGCTGAAATCATAATTTTAATGTCGATAAGCGCTACCGAAAAGATTATTAAAAACATCGATATCGTGTATGATGTTACCACTTCATTAGAAAAAATAAATTCAGTTTTAGAAATAGAAGTAGAAAAAAAAGGAGGCAGTGTCATATCCGACCTCAATGGCATCAACATCAACCTGCGCGACCTTTCTTATACTTACAGCAACGGCAACAAAGTACTTGATTCTATAAATCTAAACATAAAAGCGGGGGATAAAATATGCCTTCAAGGGGTCGAAAACAGCGGCAAGTCCACGTTGCTGAAACTGCTAAGCGGGAATTATCAAAATTTTGAAGGCAACTTGTATTACAATGGAATACAACTACAAAGTTTAGACTTAAAATCGCTGCGGACCTCGATGGGCGTTTACTTAAATGAAAATGATATTTTCAAAGGAACTGTGTTTCAAAATATCAGCATGGCACGCGTCAATGTTACTGAAAATAGCATCATTGAATTAATA
>JAYVJZ010000144.1:0-11414 GCA_043768865.1 Sphingobacteriales bacterium | reverse complement strand
TTGGGGATAATTTTCTCATCAAAATTTATAAAAACAACACGCTACACAAACGCTGATTTTTGCAAAATGAAGTAGTAGTTTTTGCTTTTTTTTATTGGTTGCAAATGATATTTTGCTTGGGGTTGAAGCATATTCAACGATAGCACATAACTACCCTATTCGCAGGGTAGATGTGTTATATTTGTAGGAATCTAAATTCAACTTCAAAACGCTATTCTTAACTTAAACATTGCAGTAGTAAATTGCACCATTAAATAAAATAAATTATGAAAAATAAATTAACCCTCATAGCGCTATTAGGTGCACTAGGTGTGATATTAGGGGCGTTAGGGGCACATAGTTTGCGGCCCTTGTTGAGCGATATTCAATTCAATAGCTATGAAACGGGCATTCGGTATTTATTCATTCATACCCTCGCTATGTGGGTGTTAGTAATTTTAATGATGAATCACCCAAACCGACTGTTCACCGTAGCTTTTCAATGTTTTTTTATTGGCACATTACTATTTTCTGGGTCTATATTGTGCCTCACCACATTACATTTAACGGGGCTTGGCTTTATGAGGGTATTAGCAGGTCCAGCCACGCCTATTGGGGGTTTGGTGTTAATAATAGGGTGGGGTAGCTTGGGAATAGGAGCTCGAAAAATCACATTCATTAATTAGAAAAAAATAAAAAAATGATAGACCTTCGATCAGATACTGTAACACAACCCACTGCGGGAATGTTAGAAGCGATGTACACCGCCCCATTAGGTGATGATGTGTTTGCAGAAGATCCGAGTGTGATAGCGTTAGAGTGCGAGGTGGCAGTTCGTTTTTCGCAAGAGGCAGGGTTGTTTTTTCCATCAGGCACTATGGCTAATCTAGCAGCTCTCAAGGCGCATACGCAACCCTTCGATGAAGTTTTGCTGTCCGACCTTGCCCATATTTATCATTATGAAGTTGGGGGCTATGCTGCCATAGCAGGAGTGTCGGCGAAGCTATTGCCGGGTGTTTTAGGTATTATTGACGCTCATGAAGTAACCAAAAACATACAACCCCAACATGATTGGACCACACGTACCACCCTTTTGGCTATCGAAAATACGGTCAACAAAGGAGGAGGCAGTGTATATACATTAGCTCAAATGCAGGCTTTGCAAGCGGTAGCAGCGATGCATGGAGTAAAGTATCATTTAGATGGCGCACGGATTTTTAATGCATGTCTCTCCCAAGGCTACACCACGCAGCAGGTGGGAGTGCTGTTCGATAGCATTTCTATTTGTTTTTCAAAAGGCCTAGGTGCCCCTGTGGGCAGCGTTTTGGTCGGTCGGTTTGATTTTATAAAAAAATGCCGTCGCATACGCAAAGCCCTAGGTGGTGGTATGCGTCAAGCAGGAATGTTAGCCGCCGCGTGTAGTTATTCGCTCCAACATATAACCCCCTTGTTGGCTCACGATCACAGGCGTACAAGGCAATTGGAGCAGGTGTTACAGCAATTATCTTACATCGAAATACTATTACCTGCACCAACTAATATTCTAATTTTTACATTAAAACAAAATATTGATGCAAATCATTTTTTAGCATATTTAACAGCTAATAACATAAGAGCGGTGAGTTTTGGCGGACAACAGGTGCGCTTTGTGTTGCATCATCAAATAGACGATTCGATGGTTGCAAGTGTTGCAGAGGTGCTGCAAGCGTATCACTTTATGAACTAATATCTATTTTAATAAAAAAGTATAGTTTTCATGTTTTACTTTTGCTGTTGATTAATTCAAATAAATGATTTCAAACATAACCATAGACAACGTCATAGCGGCGTTGCGCAATGTGAACGACCCCGACTTGCAACAAGACTTGATTACCCTAAACATGGTAAAAGAGATAACCGTAGAGGGCAACAAAGTAGCATTCACAGTAGTATTAACCACGCCTGCGTGCCCGATGAAAGACGCCATACACGATGCTTGTGTCAATGCTATTAAAATTATAGTTTCGCCCGAGGCCGAAGTGGTTATTACTATGACGGCCAATGTGCAACAAGCTTTAAATCAAAACGTACTGCCGAATGTTAAAAATATCATCGCAGTAGCCTCCGGCAAGGGTGGAGTTGGCAAATCAACGATAGCCGCTAATCTAGCCGTAGCATTGGCTCAGAGTGGGGCTAAGGTAGGATTGATAGATGCTGATATATACGGGCCTTCGCAGCCTATAATGTTTGGCGTAAAGAACGCAAAGCCTGAAATTATTTTGCGTGATGGTAAAAATATAATGTTGCCAATCGAGCAATATGGCGTCAAATTGTTGTCTATTGGGTTTTTGGTAGAGGCAGAGCAGGCGGTGGTATGGCGTGGGCCGATGGCAAGCAGTGCATTGCGTCAATTTTTTACAGACTGCCAATGGGGAGAGTTGGATTATATGATTATCGATTTGCCTCCGGGCACAGGCGACGTGCATCTCACGCTAGTAACGATGTTGCCCGTTACGGGTGCAGTGATTGTTACAACACCACAGGCAGTAGCTACTGCTGATGCACAAAAAGCATTGAGCATGTTTAAGATGTCTAATATCAATGTGCCGATACTTGGAGTAATAGAAAACATGAGTTATTTCACCCCTGTCGAGTTACCAAACAATAAATATTACTTGTTTGGTAGAGGCGGCGGCGTCGCCCTTGCAACCAAAGAAGCAGTGCCACTGTTGGCTGAAATACCCTTGATACAAAGCGTACAAGAAGGCGCTGATAGCGGTAAGCCAGCTGCTTTAGATAGTAACCCATTGCTCGCAGCACCCTTCAAGGCTATGGCAGCAGCCGTTGCTCAACAAGTAGCAATTATCACCTCTAAGCAACACCGAAGCTAGGGTGTGCTAGCAGCTAGTGTGCAAGCCAAATGCAGGCGATAGTCAGTGTATTTCATTCCCTCTATTTTGCTTTGTATCCAAAACTCATAACTAAAATACGTAAAAAGCAAATTCTTCTTTAGATTTTCCATTTTTAACACATCAGCCAGGTGGGTTTCAAATAGACGTTTCTGGGCAGTTTTACTAGTTGTTTTTTCAAGTTCACGCATTAATTGCAAATACAATTTATCGAATTTAGTTAATTTTTTGTTGGAATAAAGCGTATGATAAACCGTATTTATTTGATTAAAAAACATAATTTTATTCTTGTTTTCAAGCAGTATAAGCAAACTAAAACGAAGGCTAAAGTCAATGAGATTAGCCCTTAGCTTATAGCTTTTATAGTCTAATATTTTATTGAAATACAAATACGCTTTATCATAATCTTCTATGAGAAAGTAAGCTATCATTACATTAGAATAAGTAATGATGATGTTGCTGATGTTCATAAACGGCACTAGCTTGGTGTCCTCGGTTTCTATTTCTTTAAGCAGTGAAATATTTTTTTTATATTCATTTTTTTGATTATTAATAAATAATATTCTGTTCCATTTATACATTTTGTAGCTCGCCTCTTGCAGTTTGTTTCTGTAATTATTATTTGGTTTTAAATTAAAAATATCAAGTGCCTCGTCTAGTTTATTAAGTACCAAAAGCGTAGAAGTGATGTTGCCCAATGACCGAATATACTCTGAGTAATTCTCTTCAACCAAATACTCAAACTCAAGCCACAGTTGCAATAATTTTTGACAATATACATACGCCTCATCGTTTCTTTTTAAAATATTGAGCAAACTCAAACAACTCACATATACGTTGTATCTAATAAAAAAACCAGACTGCTCTTCGCTTATAGCAACGATAGGCGAAGCTAAAAACCCCTCAATTTCCTTATAATCGTAGGCGGAATAATCAAGTTTTAAATACAACCTTGTACTCACAAAAAGTGATTTTGACAATTGCAAGAATTCAAATTTTTTTAAGGCTTGTTTATGCTCGGCTATATAACTTTTAATTTCATTCAATGAAAATTTAGACTGTGAGGAGAAATAAATAAAATTGTTTATGTCATAGAGTTCTACCATAACAATTAATTTATCAAAGCGTTGAGCAAGCTCAAAAGCCTTGCGCCAGTATATGCTGGCTGAATGAAAATGCTGCTTATCTGCTAATAATTTGATGATCTGCATCCAACGCAGCAGTTGATTATCAACAGAATGATTGGTCTCGTAGGCCAATAGCACATCGAACAATTGATGCAACAAGTAGGAGTTCATAGAGGCGATGTTGCTCGCCGTATTTTTAATTTTTACTTGCTTGCACAACTCTTTTTCATCATAGGTTTCCATGCTGCAATACGCATGAAAAATTGCTACATATTTATTTTCGTTGTTAATAATATGCAGATTGCTTTGCTTTATAAAGTACTGCTTTTCGTTTTTAGTTAGTCCTTTTATTAATTCAAAAACAAGAGGTATTTTCATTTATTGTCAAGTGTTTTTATAATAGTATTGAATGAAATAACTACTTGGTAGTGGTAGGCTGAAAGGTGTTCCAACTGTGCCAATACTCTTGATAGGCTTGTATTTGAGGCAGGTCAGCAAGGGTGCTATCTAGCGACTTGCCGCTCCAATGATAGGCAACAGCATTCACCCAAACGCTATCGTTGTGCATACGAATCGTATGAGTGGCACTAGAGTCGGGTAACAGCAATGCAGCAAAACTTTTATTGTCATTAGCCAATGTTACTATAATTTTTTTGGTTGAAAAACTATCAACGATAACATGGTATTTTAATAATTCATTCCAATCGTACGCACGAGGAAGTCCATCTATATTCACACCAACTATCCATGATTTCCGCTCCCATGAGCAGGTATCGTATTTCGTCAATGAACCAATTGAGAGGCCGTTTTCATAATTTTTCATATCCCCATACGCCAACTCAAAAAGCGTATCCGGTTGCATTATCAACGAATTAGGATACAACCCTAGCCACTCTTTTAGGGTGCATTGCAGCAATGGTATTTCTAGTAGTTTATCACCTTTTCTAACGCCTGCTATCGCCTCGCCTGTCGCTTGACGCCACCAGCTTTTGGTGCTATCGTCTTCAAACATCGCATTATAATGATCCATGCCTACCAACCTAAATGTCGCTGCTCGGCCGGCTATAATCGGCGAATACGCACGTCCTGTGCGGCATACAGTGCAGTAGGTTATGAGTATTGATGTGTCGTTTATAGTATCTCTTATCTGATGATGGTATCCAACTAATTGTATTGGGTAGGCCTTTGCTACTGCTCCGTTATGGTAGCCAAGTATGATTTTATCTTCAGCTATACTACTTTTTTTATTTGTTTCAAATCGCAATGTTTGAGGTTGTAAAAACATAGTATCAGCGGCAGTGAAATCGTTAAACGTATAGCTTATAAAAAACACCGCCACCGCCGTACTCAACGTTTTTATTTTATGTTGTGCCAATGAATGGCAAGCGAAATATAAAAACAAAAGCGTCAAAATGCCTCTTAATAGCCATCGATACGAATGTAAAAAATATGCAACATCGATGCTATTGATGTTTTGGCTGCCGCCAGGCATAGGCATTATAAAATAAACATGAGCAACCTCAAATGCTAATAGTATAAAAGCCATTGCAAAAAACAGAACTATAGATTTACTTTTCATGATTTTGGTTTTACATCAACTACACACTTATCCTGTATAAAAGTAATGATAAATGAACAGTATAAAAAAATGAAAATTGTGGAAAGAGGTATTGACCAAGATACTGACAAGGGTATGGCTAGATTTTGTATCAAATTGTATAGTAGTATCCAACTTTATGATAGCACTATTATTTGCAAAGCATCTCCTGATAGAGGTCAATATTGTTGCTTAAATGCTTGTAAACCCCAATGCCAATGCTCAACGAGAGCATAAGTGGAACGACGTAATGCAACAAAAATGGAGCTGCTTTTTTTTGTTGTAAAAATGTACGCATAAGCTGAAAAGAACAGATTAATGCCATAATAAAAGAACACATAAACAACATCGGGTTGAAGTAAACAGTGCATGAACCTAAATTATTTTTATCAACTGAATAAGGTTGAATAAAGCTAAGTACAATCAAAACAAACAACAGCAACCAATTAAGCAGTAACTCGAATTTTATTTTTGACATGGTATTTTTAATCTTACTAAAATTCAAATGTACTTTTATTCTACAACTAATTCATATATTTTTTGTTTATTTAACGTATAATTTTTAGTCGTAATAGGATTATTTTTGAAGATAATTAATTTTCCAAAAAAAGATACAAATGAAACTAATCGGGTATAATGTGAATGGCATAAGAGCAGCTATGAATAAGGGTTTGTTAGATTGGTTGCGTGCTGAAAATCCTGATATCTTTTGCCTCAATGAAATAAAAGCAACCGTTGATCAAATAGATACTGAGGCATTTGAAGCATTGGGGTATTATCATTATTGGTATTCGGCAACCAAAAAAGGCTACAGTGGCACGGCTATCCTAAGCAAACGCAAACCAAATCATGTTCAATATGGATGTGGCAAAGAGCTTTATGACAACGAAGGGCGGGTTATGCGGGTTGATTTTGATGAGCTAAGCGTCGTTTGTAATTATTTTCCGTCGGGTAGCAGTGATGTTAGACAGGGCATTAAAATAAAATTTTTAGATGATATTTTGCCTTATTATCAACAAGTAAAGAACGACATAAAAAATTTGGTAATCATCGGTGATTTTAATATTTGTCATCGTCCAATAGACATTCATGATCCCAAAGGCAACAAAAACACGAGTGGTTTTTTGATAGAAGAGCGCGAGTGGATGGATAGGTTTTTTGACGCAGGATTCACCGATAGTTATCGATATCTGCACCCCGATCTTGCACATCAATACACGTGGTGGAGCTACCGAGCCAATGCTCGCTATAACAACAAGGGCTGGCGTATTGATTATCAAGCGGTAAGCGAGACATTGAAATCAAAAATCATTGGTGCAGGGTGTATGCCCGATGTGTTGCACAGCGACCACTGCCCAACGTGGCTCGAATTAGCTATTTAAAATCGTACTTTTACGCATTCAATTATTAAACCCATTATATTAAATAAAAGGGTTTTTTTTAAAGCTATATTCGCACCCAATATGTTTGATAATATTATAAAATTATTGCCCGATAATATAGCGAACCAAATAGCCGCAGGGGAGGTAGTACAACGGCCTGCAAGCGTGGTAAAAGAGTTGCTTGAGAACAGTATCGATGCCGCAGCTACTAGCATTCAGTTGATAGTAAAAGACGCAGGCAAAACATTGATACAAGTAACTGACAATGGCTCAGGCATGAGCGATACTGACGCTCGCTTGAGCTTTGAACGCCACGCTACGTCTAAAATCACCAATGCAGACGACTTATACGCCCTGCGTACGTTGGGATTCAGAGGCGAGGCACTAGCCTCAATAGCTGCAGTAGCTCAAGTAGAATTAAAAACCAAAACGCACGATGCTATCTCAGGCACGCATATAATCATTGAGGCAAACGAAGTACTCAGTCAAAAACCGTGTTCTGCCACCACAGGTAGCAATTTTAGCATTAAAAATTTGTTTTATAATGTACCCGCCCGACGCAATTTTTTAAAAAGCAATCCTGTAGAAATGCGGCATATAATTGATGAATTTTTACACATAGCTTTGCCTTATTACAATGTGAATATCAGTCTTCATCACAATGACCTCGAACTCTATAACCTACCCTCAAGTTCGCTCGAGCAGCGAGCACTAAGCCTGCTCGGGAGTAGCTATAAGCAGATGCTAGTAGCTGTAGATGAAGACACTAGTATAGTCAAAATAACAGGGTATGTAGGCAAGCCGGAAGTAGCCAAAAAAACTCGTGGCGACCAGTTTTTTTTTGTAAATCGGCGGTATATAAAAAGTCCAATGCTGCATCACGCAGTCGCTAGCGCATACGAAAGTTTGATGACCAAAGACAAGTATGCATCGTATGTTTTGTTTTTAGAGATACATCCCGAGAAAATCGATATCAACGTACACCCGACTAAACATGAAATAAAATTTGAAGATGAACGGCATATATATACCATACTCAATGCCACGGTACGACAGGCTCTTGGGCAGTTGTTGCCCAACATACATGCGTTGCCCGCTCAAAGCCTAGTAGCTAGTAGCAATTATGTAACTCAAAGCATGAACAGCTCCACTATATTACAAAACCGTAATCCTGCTACCTACAATCCGCAAGACACGCTGCACTCGCGCAATCAACAGCAACAATGGCAAGCGTTGATAGACGATACACTAGCTCAAAAAAATCAAAGTTTAGCCACACCATTACCACATATAGTGCCTAGTATTTTTGATGCTGACGACCACGATACTAAGTATTCGATGCCTTATCAATTGCACAGTCAATACATCATATCGCCTATCCGCAATGGGTTTATTATCATTAACCAAGAGGCGGCGCATCAACGTATTTTATTTGAACGTTTCCTTGATAAATTACATCAAAGAAAAGGCAATGTTCAACGAGTGTTATTTCCTAAGACCATCGACTTCAGCCCGTCTAATGCGTTATTGTTAAACGAAATAATGGACGATATCCTTGCAATTGGATTTGAGTTGCAACCGCTCGGGCCGCATACTTTTTTGGTAAATGGAGTGCCTAACGAAATGCAAAACGACGATGAACAGCGTGTTATAGAGAGTATATTAGAACAATATAAGGACAATAAAAATAAATTGCGAATGCCACATAGCGAAAGTATCGCTAAGTCGTTAGCCTTCAATGCAGGAATAAAAAAAGGCAAAACCCTCAACGAGCGCGAGATGAAGCAGCTCATAGACGAACTATTTGCTTGTCAACAACCCGAACATTCCCCTTTTGGTGACAAAACATACATTCGTGTTGGCTTAGACGAACTTACTCGAATGCTCGTTTGAAATCACATATAGGATTTTAAATACGTTGTAGCAACCGCACTAGTTTTGTTCGATAGTAGTATCTATTGGAGCAGTGAGAGTAACACTATTTTGCGATGAATGTAGCCGTTTTTTGTGCATCCATTTTGAAATAAAAATACCCCCAAAGCCCAACAAAAACAGCAACACAGCTATTAATTGGGCTTGAGTAAAATCAATGCCTATAAAGTGGTATTTAGAATTAACTCGTATGGATTCAATAGCAAAACGCTCAACGCCATTCAGGATTAAATAAATACTAATAAGCACGCCCGGAGTGGAAATGCTTCGACGTATGAGCATTAAAAAAACAAAAACCCCCACACATGCCACGAACTCATAAACAGATGTTGGATAAACGGGTTCAGGCAATTCATAGCAAAACTTTCGCCATATTTCAGGATCGCAGTCGCTCATAGCAACCCCTTCGGTGATTACATTGTGAGGGTAGGTGTAGCCCCACAGCCAATTGGGTAGCCAACTTGGTGCAGGTACATTGTTTACTATTCCCCAATCGCCGTCGCCACTAAAATGACATCCTAAGCGGCCGATGCCATAGGCTAGCATCAACGAGGGTGCCGCCGAGTCGGCCAAGTGCCGCACCGCAATATTTTTCTTTTTTGCATAATATATTACTGCCAAAGCACCGCATATCAGCCCGCCGTACATAGTTAAACCGCTAAAAAAATCAACACTTATTGGATTTTTTAAAAATTCAACAAACTGATTAGGGTACTCTAAAAAGTGAAATACTTTTGCCCCAATGAGCCCGCCTAGGGCTGCAGCCATAGTTATATCAACTATCCGCTCGTGAGGAGGTATCAGTACTTTTGTAGTTTGTGTAGGTTGATTATAAGACTGTTTATACTCCCAAGCGGTTTTTATCCAATAGAACGCAAGTGCCACGATGCCCGCCCACATCAGGCCATTAGGCTGTATAATAAACGCAGCAGGGTCGGCAGCACAAGCGGCATAATTCAACAAACCATAGACTACTTTATATCCAAATAAAAAAGCGAAAATACTGTTGGTGATAAAATTAAAAATAGATGGAGTGTTTCCTTTTGTAATCGTGTCTATAGAGGCTTGCAGTAGGCCGGCATCGTATTTGCGTTTTAATTCGTAGGCTAGATAATAGGCTGCAAGAAGGAAAGCAAGTGCAACAAAAAATCCAAATGTCTGAATCGGCAACGGTATGCGGATGCCGGTGAGGTCAAATAATAAGTCAGTTATAGTAGGATACATTTGTTGTACTTAAAGTAGAAAAAATAGGGTATATTTTATGATTTCAAATTACGCAAAGCTAAACATTATAATTCGTTTTTCACAGCATCGTAAACACTTGCTATACCTTGAGCTAAGGGTATCTGAGGGGACCAGCCCATAGCGAACATCTTGCTTGAATCCATGAGTTTGCGAGGGGTGCCGTTTGGCTTTGTGGTGTCGTAAGTAATTTTGCCAGTGTATCCTATGATGCTCGATATCATAGCAGCGAGTTGTGCAATGCTGATCTCTTGTTGAGAACCTACGTTTACGAATGCTGCCTGATCGTATGTATTGAGTAAAAGCAAGCAGGCGGTGGCTAAATCATCAACATGTAAAAATTCGCGTAGTGGAGTGCCGTCACCCCACAGTTGCACTTCGGTCTCGCGGTTGATGTGGGCTAGGTAGATGCGACGCAACAATGCCGGTAGCACGTGCGAGTGCGTCGGGTGATAATTATCATTGGGGCCGTATAAATTAGTAGGCATAGCCGCTATGAACTTACAGCCATATTGCTGTTGATAGGCTTCGCAGAGTTTTATACCTGCTATTTTAGCTATTGCATACGGCTCATTAGTAGGCTCGAGGCTGCCTGTGAGCAGAGCTGATTCTGACATTGGTTGCAGGGCTAATTTTGGATAAATGCACGACGAGCCTAAAAACAACAATTTTTTGATTTTGTGTTCGTAAGCACCATGTATCAGGTTGTTTTGTATTTGTAAATTTTCATACAAAAAATCAGCTCTGTATGTGTTGTTAGCTACTATGCCCCCCACTTTAGCCGCTGCCATTATCACTACATCGGGCAGTTCTTTTTTATAAAATGCTTGTACTTGTGCCTGCGATAGCAAGTCCACCTCTTGTCGAGTAGTTGTTATTAGATGTGAATATCCGTTACTTTGCAGAGCTCTTGCTATTGCACTGCCAACCATGCCTTTGTGGCCGGTTATCCATATTTTAGTAGCTAAATCAAAAGTCATAACGCTGTTACTTATTTGGCATCAAATGTATTTCGTTTTTAATGAAATACCTACTACTGCGGACGATATATTTCTCATAAATAGTTCGCTGCCATTTAATAATAAATACCACAACGGTTACTTTGAATACGCATTGTAGCTTGATCTTATAGCACTATTATTTTGATAAAATAGGTATGTCTTTAGTTTAAAAACAACGAATAATTTCATAATCTTGCTATTTATAAGCCTTTTGGTTTGTATTATACCTGTTCGTATTAACTGTCTAAAAAATAGCAGCAGGGGTA
>JAYVJZ010000143.1:0-14226 GCA_043768865.1 Sphingobacteriales bacterium | reverse complement strand
GTTACCGAAGTGCCCGGAGCACCCCTCAGCAAATCGCTCACCGCCTCACTCTCCTTGCCCTTCATCGATTTACCCTCTATTTCCAAAATAATATCACCCGTTATCAAGCCCGCCTTGCTCGCCGGAAATCCCTCATACGGCTCATTGATAGAAATATACTCCTTCTCCTTGCGTATCGTCGCACCTATGCCCCCATACTTACCCGTAGTCTGCAATTTATACCCCTCCATCTCCGCCTCGCTTATATAATTCGTGTAAGGATCCAACTTCTCCAACATGCCGTCCATCGCATATCGCATCGATTTAGCAGCATCAATCTCATCAACATAATACGAATCCAACTCCTTCAACATACTCGTAAAAATATCCAGATTTTTGCTAATCTCAAAATACGAAGTAGTAATCGAAGCAAGCGGAAACGAAAGCCCAACAAGGGCTAGAACACAAAGCAAAACGATTTTTATTCTCTTTGATAACATAATAAAACAATTAATTTATAAAAAATTATAACGACAACAACACAACATTACGTATGCGAAGTTAAGATTAATTTCATAAGCCCTCCAAACAATCATAAAATTAAATACCCAATTGCAATAAATCAAAAAACACCAAACCTCAATCAAACTAAAAACAACTAAGAAATAACCATCAGGGCGTGCCCCTTGCCAAATACCAAATCAAGCTAATCGCCCCAAACATGAGTAGGGCAAGGGTCGGTCTTTCGGTTCCCGCTCTTTTTTTAGGCGGAAATACCGCCTAAAAAAAGGAGCTCCACCTTCGCCCTCACGCACTTGACAGTAGCCCACAGTGCCTGCTATACGCCCCACCACCACCCAACTAATACTAAAATAAAAAATACAAAAAACTAAGTTAAAAAGTAGAGCAGCACCGACTACCACAACATCACCCCCCCACCAGCACTACGCCACACCCCACGCCAGTAGCAGAATACAACCAACACCAGCCTACCTCAACACCACCCCTCTTTTCAAAATAAAATACCACCAACATTCGTAAAAAAAAACGGCACGCCTTTTGTTTCATAATTATATAGCAACACGATATAAACGTTTGCAAAAAGTAAAAAAAAAATGTAATTTTACAAAAGAAATAAGTAAATAAATAGCATTCACCACAAGCACAAAATATATAATTAACTCTCAAAATAACCGCATTATGAAACATCTTATCCTATCCCTAGTTTGCCTTATCGGTGCAGGACAGTACCTTGCTGCACAGTCGTACGATGATGTATATTACACACCTAGCGTTACAGAAGAACTCATACCCGCAGCCAAAGTCAATGAGCGCGTAGTGCGTTACGATAACGCTGACCCCGCTGCACGCAACAATAACACACAAGACGAGCAACAAGTCTATTACGACGAACAAACAAACAACACCAACGTCAATACCATTTTTTATGATGACGACGACTACTATTACACCTCACAACTCAACAGATTTTATCGTCCTTGGAACGGCTTTAGCTATTGGAATAGCTGCTACACAAGTCCTTGGTTCAATGACCCATTTTATTGGAATCGCCCGATGTGGAACACATGGGGAGGTTGGGGCGGATCGATGTTTTCATTTGGCTTCGCTCAACCCGGTTGGGGCTGGGGTGGCGGCTGGAATAACGGCTGGGGCAACAATTGGGGTGGCGGCTGGAATAACGGCTGGGGCAACAATTGGGGCGGCGGCTGGAATAACGGCTGGGGCAACAACTGGGGTGGCGGTTGGGGCAACAACTGTGCATTCAACAATGGTTACAACATCGGGTTCAATGACGGCATGAATGGATTTGGTTATAACCCAATTAACTATTATAACAACACGTACAACACCTACAACAATTATAACGTTAATCCAAGAGGCAACAACAGCACGAACAACAACGAATACAACCCAAATTATTCTAACCCAGTAATTAACACCGAATTCAAGCCAACCAACAACGCTAACAACACGAACAGCAACAATAACAACAGCGGCACAATACAACAAAACAGACCAAATAATTTACATAATTTTGATGTAAAACCCAATCAAGACCAAGCAAGACCGGGCGACAAACCCGTGCGTGATAATCAAACTATCACTCCAACAAGACCTATAAAAGAGCATATTTACACTCCACAAGAGTTGCAAGCACCCCGCCCTGCTTACGAGCCTGCACGCCCTGCACGTCCAAGCGAAACACGCCCTTCTTACGAGCCTGCGCACCCTGCACGTCCAAGCGAAATACGACATGAATATAACCGCCCTGAGACACCTGAGCAGTCCAAGCCTAACAACAGCAGACCTAACTACTCTCAACCCTCACGACCAAATAAGGTAGAGCCGAGTCGTGCTACACGACCCAATTCAACCAACGAAGCACGACCGTCTAAGAGTGAAACCCCTCGTGCAGCTCCCTCACGGTCAGACAGACCAAGCATGTCGTCGCCGAGCCGCAGCACCGCTCCGAGCCGCAGTTCATCGCCTAGCATAGGTGGCGGAGGTGGTCGTCGTCGCTAACATTTTTTAGCAGTACAATTAGTATTCTACACCTAGCACCTTTGTTTTTTTGTTTACTTAATTAAGCAATAAAATAAAGGTGTTTTTTTATTTATAAAAAATATATCTATGAAATATCTTGTTATCATTTTTGCTTTCACGTTCACATTAAGTACCAATGTAGTCAAAGGACAAAACGATGTTGATATATTAAATTTAGCATTTCAAGAGAGTGGCACCACCGCCCGAAATCAATCGTTAGGCGGAGTGGGAGGCAGTCTAGGAGCCGATTATAGCTCATTCAGTAGCAATCCGGCAGGTGGAGCATTATATCGTCAAAGTGAAATGCAGTTTTGTTTGGGGCTTACTAGTTTCTCTAGCAACAGTAATTATTTAAACAACAATACCCAAGACAGCAAACTCAAAATCGTCCTGCCTTCGTTGAGTTATGTGGGGCATAATAAAACCAAAAAAAATACAATAAACGCAAACGGAGAACAAGTGCGCCGAGAGACTGGAGCATTCGTGTGGTCGATAGGGTACAACCAACTTTCAAATTTTAACAGGAGCTATACCCTCGAAGGCGTTAATAAAAACAACAGTTACCTTGATGTGTTTGCAGAAAATGCAAATGCAGGAGGCGGGACTAGCCCCAACGACTTAGCCTATTTTTTTCCTTTTGATGCAGATTTGGCCTACCAAACCAATGTTTTAATACCCGATAGCAACAATACCAATTTTTACACAGCAGCGACTATCAACTCCTCCCCCCTGCAGCAAGCTACTATCAACGAACGAGGAGCCAACAACGAAATCGTATTTGGAATAGCAGGTAATTTTAATAATAAAATTTATCTGGGAGCTTCACTTTGCATTCCTAACATCAACTATACTCAAGCCTCAATATTCTCTGAACTAAACACCCAAAATGAAACAACTTATTTTCGTAATTTTAGGTATAACCAAAACATAAACATGCAAGGCAGTGGCATAGGGGCTAAACTAGGCGCCATTATTCGTCTTAATAATTATCTACGAGCGGGGCTAGCCGTGCACACTCCCGTAGTAATTGATATTACTGACAACTACTTTACGTCTATGACTAGCAACACAGCGCTAGGTAGCTCTTCGGCGGCGAGCCAGGTGGAAAATATTGTTAGCTACCGCGTGCACACCCCCGCTCATTTTATAGCATCTATAACCGCCCTGATGCCCAAGCGAGGCTTCGTAAGTATCGATTATGAGTTGGTTAATTATAATGCCTTGCGGGTTGATTACAACGATCAAGTGAACGGGTTTTCTTTTGATGAATATGAAACTCAACTCAATGCAGCCTTAGACAGAAAATATAAAGCGGCTAGCAACTTGAAAATAGGGGTAGAATATTTGATAAAAAGCAATACTAGTCTGCGGTTAGGCTACGCTAACTATGGTTCACCTATCCGCAAAGATAATAGCGTAGCAGGGTACAGATACAACCGTAACCTCCTTTCTGCTGGTTTTGGATATCGAATAGGGGCTATTAAGTTAGACGCAAGTATCATGTATCGTGCTATGCGTCAGTATTATCGACCGTATGTGATGTTGAGCGAACCCACCGAAGGGGCGAAAATAAACACTGGATTGGTAGCGATTCAATTGGGGGTTGGCGTGCGTTTTTGAGTTGCTAAACAACATTTAAAAATCAGTATAAAGTAGGTATTTTTTACGCATTATTTTGAAGTCGGCGATACCTTTTTCCCAATTTTGACGGATTTCATTTTCTCGTTTACCATTTTTTATCATTAGCTGAAGGCTTGCATTGCCAGCTAGTTTATCAAAAAATGAGGTAAAAAAAGTAGCTTTGTTATCAATAGAATTATACGCATTGAGTATATAATTGAGTTGTATTTTGCGTAGTGCTCTTATCCGCAATACTCCAGCCGAGGCAGCATTCACACCATAGCAGATAGTGCCTTTTAAGGTTGGATTTTTTGCCCCTGCATTGGACTGCGGTATAAACTGGTAGCTATATTTTGCAAAATCAGGATGTCCAAAATGTTCGAAAGGAGTCTCTGTTCCGCGCCCTACACTCACCGGAGTACCTTCAAACAAACACAAAGTAGGATATAAATATATACTTTGCATCGATTTTAAATTGGGCGACGGAGCGATTGGCACATAGTACATTTTGTTGTGGTTATAATTCTCACATTGAACTACCACTACGTTACACTGTTTGTTGGGCCCCAGCCAATGTTCCCCGTTGATCATCAACGCATATTCGCCTATAGTCATGCCATGCACTATCGGCACAGGATTCATGCCTACAAAAGAGGCGTATTCTTTTTCTAATATTGGGCCATCTATAAAAAAACCATTTGGATTGGGTCTGTCTAAAACAAGCAAGGGCACGCTATTGTCCACACAAGCCTCCATTACATAATTCAATGTAGAGATGAAGGTATAAAATCGACACCCTACATCTTGTATATCAAACACTATCATATCAACATCAGCGAGGTCGGCACTTGTGGGTTTTTTATGGTCGCCATACAAAGAAATAATTTTGATACCGGTAGTTGCATCAACGCTATTATCCACGTGCTCGCCCGCATCGGCCTTGCCTCTAAAGCCATGCTCAGGGGCAAATATAACTGCTATGTTTATGCCTAAACTTCGCAAAGTGTCCACGAGGTGCACATTGCCAATCGTTGAAGTTTGATTGACGCACAAGGCTATTTTTTTGTTTTTTAATTTAGCTATATAATTGCCCGTTAGGTGTGCAGCTGGGCGGATATCAAAATCGTACAACGTACTGTCAGTAGGGCTAATAGCTATCTCTTTAGTGTTGTTGTTCAATGATTTGATTTGTAAATCATAGTGATTAATTAGAGAAAAAAAATAAGTCGTGATGCTTACTAAAGTACATAAAATAATATTCATAATTGGGCTAATTTTACCGCTCAAAATTACATCATTTGCCGATTATATTTATTTCTAAAAAAATAAGAATGACACTAGTAACATTAACCAAAAAAAATTTTGAAAACTACGGAACACTCCTGCAACACGGGGTCCATCAACAGCCAAATGGCTATGAAAAAATAGCCGTGATGCCTTCTAATGGTTGGATTTGGGCATTGATGACAATCAACAACAAATCAATCGAACAGCTAGAATGCCATCCCAACACTAGAGAAAGTTTTGAACCCCTAACGGGCACTACTGTAATCGTTGTAGCCTTGTATAACGAACCCAATAGCTATCAAGCGTTTTTGTTAGATGTGCCAATTCTATTAAACAAAGGCATTTGGCATCAAGTAATGTGCATAAGCGAAAGTGCAAGTTTTAAAATTGTTGAGAATAATGAAGTAGCGACTGAATTTTATACTTTACAGAGCCCTTTAAAATTAATTGTATCAAGCGTTTACTAATTCAATTTTTTTATAGAATTTCTTTCACGTAAATTCGCAATAATGTTAGAAATATTTACAACAAGCGAAGGGTGGCTCAACCTCGTTATACTCACTTTTATGGAAATCGTATTGGGTATTGACAATATTATTTTTATAGCAATAGTAGCGGGCAAATTACCAAAAGAAATGCAAGGCAAGGCACGTGCGATAGGGCTTTTTATGGCGTTGTTGTTTCGTATTTTATTATTGAGTACTATAAGTGTACTCACCAAGCTAACGGCGCCGGTATGTACCCTAGCCTCTTTTGAGCTTTCTGCTCGTGATTTAATTCTACTCGGTGGAGGCTTATTTTTGTTATATAAAACCATAAAAGAAATTATAGAAAAGTTTGAAAATGCTGACGGTCAGCATTCTTTTAAAGTACGTGAAACCTTCACTGGCATCATCACACAGATTATAATTATAGATATAGTATTTTCGTTTGACTCTATATTGACTGCTATTGGGCTTTCTAACCAAATACCTGTTATGATTGGTGCCGTTATTATATCTATGTTTATTATGCTTTTGATTTCTGGTCCTATAAGTGGGTTTTTAAATAAGTTCCCAACACTTAAAATGTTAGCCCTTGTGTTTTTAATTGCTATAGCTTTTATGCTTGTATTTGAGGGTTTGCACTTGCATTTTCTAAAAAAAGAATATATTTATTTTGCGATGTTTTTTTGTTTAGCGTATGAATCTTTAAATATTTTTTTACGATTAAAACAAAGCAAATCAGATAAAAACGCTCCACCGACGCAGCATTAAATTAGTAGTATTAGTTTATCTTAAATCATAAATATCAAAGTATGCCACACACGTTAAAAGCCATATCACCACTAGACGGAAGGTATCATAAAACGCTTGCCACATTGGGGGATTATTACTCTGAATATGCTTTGATAAAATACAGAATATGGGTAGAAGTAGCATATCTAAAAGCCCTTGCCACACTGCCTTTGGCTGAATTGCAATTGCCGAATGAGTATGTAATAAAATTGCAAATGTGGGTAGATGAGATAAGCGATGTGGACATACTGCGTGTTAAAGAAATTGAAAAAACTACCAATCATGATGTGAAAGCGGTTGAATATTATATTAAAGAAAAACTTACTAAGTGGGGGTGCACACAAGGCTTAGAGTTGGTTCATTTGGGGCTAACATCGCAGGACATCAACAACACGGCTATGCCATTAGCGATGCGAGATGCTACGATGCAACTTTTGTTTCCGCTTGCCGACGAGCTTTTGACGCTGCTCAACGCAAAATCCAACGAATGGCTACAGGTAGCTATGCTTGCTAGAACACACGGTCAGCCTGCATCACCTACGTTTTTGGGCAAAGAGATACGGGTGTTTTATCAGCGGTTGGTGGAGCAGTTTGATCTTTTGCGGCAGATACCTTTTGCGGCTAAGTTTGGAGGTGCTACGGGTAATTTTAATAGTATGTATTTTGCTTATCCCGAGGTTGATTGGCATCAGTTCGCTACTAATTTTATTGAAAATACCCTCTTGCTCAAGCGTAGCTACCCAACTACACAAATAGAGCATTATGATCATTTGGCGGCGTATTTTGATTGTTGGAAGCGCATTAATACAATACTATTGGACTTCTGTAAAGACACTTGGTGTTATATTTCAATGCACTATTTCAATCAAAAAATTAAGCAAAACGAGGTGGGGTCGTCGGCTATGCCGCATAAAGTGAATCCGATTGATTTTGAAAATGCAGAAGGTAATTTAGGAATTGCAAACGCTTTATTTGAGCATCTTGCTGCCAAATTGCCTATCTCTCGTTTGCAACGAGATTTGACTGACAGCACGGTGCTTCGCAATGTGGGAGTGCCTATTGGGCATACCTATTTAGCAATCAAAAACATACTAAAAGGGATTGATAAATTAGTGCTTAATCCGGAGGCAATAGAACAAGATTTAGTTCAAAATTGGGTGGTAGTCGCGGAGGGAATACAAACGTATTTGAAGCGAATCGGTATTGCTAATCCCTATGATTTGTTAAAGGAATTGACCCGATCTCATGCACATATTGACCAAGAAATTATCCACCGTTTTGTAGATGGATTAAACATAAAAGATTCAGAAAAAAAATATCTAAAAACACTAACTCCGGCCATGTATTCAGGTAGGATATAGGTATTTAGTTCTAATTTATTGTAAGATCAATTCATTTGTTATTAAATAATATCGCTCGTCTGAATTGATGAAAATACAATATTGAATGAATTAATCGTTAGTTTTGTAGTATGCATAATTTGGTTGTATCTCTTATTTTTGTAATTATTACTGTCGTAGCTCCTCTGCAAGCACAGCCTTTGCTGATTAGCGCTACTTATAATGATTTGACCTGCTACGAAAGTAGCGATGGTAGCATTGATGTATTAGCGAGCGGTGGGGTGGGCGGCTATACTTACAGTTGGAACCACGATTTGTTCTACACTAGTAGCTCGTCTAATACACTAATAGCAGGGTTTTATAGTATCACTGTAAGCGATGGCATCAATACCGATTCGGTGTCGGTAGTGATACGACAACCACAAAAAGTGTTGTTGCAAGCACGCAAACAAAACGCAGGTTGCGGGTTGCCTAATGGCAGTATTTCGCTGCTCTGCAATTACGCAGATTCGTCAGGCGTGGTGTATCATTGGGGGTTTAGCTCCACATATAAAGCAAAAGAAAAAAACAATCTACTCGCAGGCGATTATGAAGTATGGGCAACAGTGGGGTCGTGCAGTAGCGATACCTTGATAGCCACTATCATAGATATACCACCTCCTTTTATTAATGTTTACGATACATTAACAATCAATATTGGAGAGAGCATTACGATCTACAACACGTTTTTACCCTCAGAGGGCATAAGCCTTTTGTGGACACCAAGTCAAGGTTTGAGTTGCACGGATTGTATATTTCCAACGGCCTCGCCCGAGCAAAGCACGGATTATATTTGTACTATTTACGACAGCCTAGCTCGATGCACAAGCCAAGATACGTGCAAGATGACCGTCAAAACTCCTGCTTATTTTGTACAATTTCCAAATACTTTTACCCCAAACGGGGATTATATTAATGATAATTTTTTTGTTCGGGGCTACGGAATTAAAAAAATTACCTTTCAAGTGTATGATAAATTCGGGGCGATGCTATTTGAAACTACAGACCCTAGAACGGGCTGGGACGGGACATTTAAAGGGCGAACTATGAGCACAGATGTGTTTACGTATCAAGCCTACGGCGAGTATATTGATGATAAAAAATTCATAAAAAACGGAGCAGTAACGCTTATACGCTAGTTTTTTGTTTGTTTATCAAATTTATAAAAACCCTTCTCGATAGCATATACTACTAACCCTGCAGTGTTTTTAGAATTCGTCTTTGTTAGCAATTTTTGACGGTATAGTTCAATAGTTTTTACCGATACGTACAATGCATCAGATATTTCTTTGGTAGAATATTCTTTGCAAACCAAACGCAGTATTTCAATTTCACGTTCGTTGAAGCTATGCGAAGGCGAGTTTTGTAATGACGTTTCATAAAACAAATCATTGACCTCTTGGCTCATATATTTTTTACCTGTGGCTACATTTTTCAATGCTTTGTCTATCTCTCCAAAATCAGCCGATTTTAGCAAATAGCCCATACAACCTCCATCCATCATTAACTTTACATACTCCTCGCTGTCGTGCATAGTCATGGCAATTATTTTTTTATCAGGTATTTTTTTTAATAATTTCATCGTGGTTTCTATGCCATTCATCACCGGCATATTGATGTCCATTAGTACAATATCCACCAACTCTAGCTTAGGATGATTCAATACGGCAAGCCCGTTTTCAGCATGAAACACATCGGCTACATAGGCCAGGCGTTTGAGTATCGACGCTAAACCATCTCTGAATATATGATGATCGTCTGCTACTAAAAGTGAAATAGATTGCATTATATTAAATTTTTAAGAGAGAATGTTATAGAATATGACGTGCCAAGATAGGCTTGACTTTTGAGCTCAACAGCACCAAGATAAAGATTGACACGTGATTCTATGCTCTGCGAGCCGATGCCATTCGTAATAGTACTAGTGTCAAAACCCTTGCCGTTGTCTTCAAAACGTATGTACAGCGTGTCTTTGTTTTCAATTACTTGAATCTGTATGGTAGTGGCAAAAGCGTGTTTGATGACGTTGTTGATGAGCTCTTGCATAATACGAAAAAGGTTCGTTTCTACATCGGCACGATACCGTGATTTATGTTGGCAATTTATGTTAATCTTCAACGTACTCGCTCTCTCAATGCGCTGCTTCAGCTGCTCCACTTCATACAACCAACCATGATTAACAATATGCGTCGGTAGAATATTTTTTATAATATTACGTAATTCTATGATTGTATTGTCCACTAGGCCAATCAAATCACCTTTCAATAAGTTAATCTCTTCGGGGTTCGTAACATGATTCAACGTGCCGGCTTGCAGTTTTATAGTTGACAAAAGTGCGCCAAGGTTATCGTGTAGGTCTTTTGCTATTCTATCACGTTCGCGCTCTTCTGTTTTGAAAATCGCATTCAACACCTCGGTTCTGCGTTTTAAATTTTGCCTATAATTCCTCACCAAATACACCAATATAAACATCACAACCACCAATACAAGTATCGTAATTATGGTTAATAAATTAATCTGATTACTATTGTTTTCTATAAATTTTATGATGTGGTCAATCATTTTATTTCGGTTTGTACTTTGCCTGTGCTAGCATCGTTTGCCCATCTACCAAGTATAAAAGCTGTGTCAATGTTACCTCAGGCGAATTGTCCATAAACTGTTTAACTATTTTGTACCCTAGCCACGACCCAACGTTGCCGGGACTCTCACGAGGCATACCAGGGGTAGTAGGTGCATCAGTAACGTACTTTCTTGTTTCCATGAATGCAGTCAAATAAAGTAAATTTTGTTCAATAAAAAAACTCCAACACGACCCTTCATTGTCATTCAACCACGACAATTGTTGGGCTGTAAAAGGCTGTATAAGCGTGTCAGCAGTGGTTGGCAATAGTTTTTTAGTAATATAAAGCACCTTGCCTTCAGCCACCATCAAGTCTAACAAACGCCGTCCCATGCTATCGGGCACAATATTTTTCACCCATGCTTTTATTGCATTTGGAGTTATGTATTCCTCCCTAAATCGTTGTTGCATATACAACGGAAATTCAAAATTGGAATAATAAGGATAGCTGCTATGCAAATACATATCAAGGCTAACGAATATTGAAGTATCGCAAGTAGATGCTGCAGGGCCAAATTCACTGATACAAGTATAAACAGAGGGCACGATGAAGGTGGGCAAATAATATCGATGATACGCAAATGCTTGGCTCAATTCGCTTTCATAGCGTTTCATAGTTGGGTAATGCTGCTTCACAGTATCATACAACTTCAAAATATTGGTGTCGTTTCTGAATTTATAATACATCGTAGCACCCATGTTAAGGTCTCTACCAAATCCCATGACGTAATTATAATAACAATCGAACCCAATAACTTTTTCTTTCAAAGTACTGACGCTATCTTTGAAAGGCTGTAGATTTTTGTTGAATAATTCCTCAAAGGGAACTATCTCAACAGCCTGTTGCAAGCCACTCACATCAGGGAGTTTTTCTCTTGGTTGGCACGCAGTGATAGTTACAGAAAGTACAAAAAGTAGCTTTTTAAATGAAATATTCATAGGTAGTAAAACTAGTATAATACTTTGAATTGAAATACTTTATTATGAAAAAATAATTGTTTGAATAAAAAGTAAATAAATGTATTTTTACCATCGTTATTATTATGATACTATTTAAAATCAAACCAAATAAACCGAACCCGTAATGCTTAAACAAAGCCTTAGCCTGAAAATGCTTCAAAAGTTGTCGCCACAGCAGATACAACTAATGAAACTATTGCAAGTGCCTACCAATCTATTAGATGACAGAATCAAAGAAGAAGTTGAAAATAATCCTGCATTAGAGGAGGACAACGAAGATAGTTTGCCAAAAGATACGGAGGAAGTATTGTACATGCGTGATGCTGAAAAAAATAATGAAACGACTACTGAGACTGATTCTCCAACTGTAGATCAGGACACCACCTCCAACGCAGAAGAGGCGGAGGCAGATGTAGTAGAAGATACTTTCGAGGATTTGAATATGAGTGAATACTTAGGCGACGAGTCCGAGAGCAACGATTTTGATTATTCAGAAAATACCAACCAAGAGGAACGAAAACATCAACCTGCTGCTATCAAATTGACTTTTCATGATCTGCTGGAAGAGCAGCTCAACACCGCTGATTTCAATGAGTTGCAAATGTTGATTGGGTTGCAAATAATAGGTAGTATCGACGACGACGGTTATCTGCGGCGTCCTATAGATGCAATAATCGATGATATTTTATTTGCCCACAATGTAGAATGTGAATTAGAAGAAGTAATGGAAGTGTTGTATGAAATACAAAGTTTCGACCCTGCGGGCATTGCCTGTCGCGACTTGAAGGAGTGTTTAGAATTGCAAATCGAACGGTTGCCACATCATTTAGAAGGACTAAAAATAGCTAGAATTATTTTAGAAGAACACTTCGAGCAATTCACAAAAAAGCATTTTGAAAAAATACAAAAACAACTTGAAATTAATGATGAAAAATTAAAACAGGCCATCGAACTACTACTTGCATTGAATCCTAAACCCGGCAACGCAGCTGTGATAGGTGCTGTTAAAGAAAATTATATCATACCTGATTTTTATGTTATTGAGAATGATTTTGGACACATAGAAGTAGGACTCAACGCCCGCAACGCCCCCGATTTGCGAATAAGCAATACCTACAAAGACATGCTCAAAAGCTACGAAAAGGCATCAAGAAAAGACCCAAAACAGAAAGAAGCCGTCCAATTCATAAAACAAAAGATTGACTCGGCGAAGTGGTTTATAGATGCAATTAAGCAACGTCAGCGCACCCTGCTCATTACTATGCAAACCATATTCGATAAACAAAGTGCGTTTTTTAAATCAGGCTCTGAAAAAAGCCTAAAACCCATGATACTAAAGGATATTGCCGAAATAACAGGTCTAGACATTTCGACTATTTCTAGGGTGGCAAGCAGCAAATATGTACAAACAGAGTTCGGCATTTTCTCTCTAAAATATTTTTTTTCAGAAGGGTTGAATACCGACACGGGGGAAGAGGTATCGACTCGTGAGGTGAAAAAAATACTAACCGAAATCATACTCGGTGAGAAGAAAGGAAAACCGATGAGCGATCAAAAACTCACCAAACTGCTGCAAGAACAGGGATATAATATTGCACGGCGTACAGTAGCCAAATACCGTGAACAGTTAGATCTGCCGGTAGCGAGGTTGCGCAAAGAATTATAAATAAAGCCTTTTTTTTGATCTAAATAGTTATTAATATTAAATGCTAAAACGCTGCATATCAACTAATTTTTTATAATACCCGTTAGCAAGCACGAGGGCATCATGCGTGCCTCTCTCAAGCAGTTTTCCATCTTGCATCACCACTATCTCATCGGCATGTTGTATAGTGGCCAATCGATGTGCAATCACTATGCTTGTCCTCCCTTTTAGCAAGATATACAAGGCCTCTTGCACCAAACGCTCATTTTCAGCATCTAACGCTGCTGTGGCCTCGTCTAGTATCAAAATATCAGGATTTTTTAACACTGCCCTTGCGATAGTAATGCGCTGACGCTCGCCACCGCTCAATTTGGATCCTCTATCGCCTACATTCGTATCCATGCCGTTTGGCAATTGTTGTATAAATTCAAACGCATTAGCCACCTTAGCAGCCGCTATTATTTCTGCCGTTGTGGCATTGGGTTTGCCAAAGGCAATATTGTTATAAATAGTATCATTGAATAGCAGTGCCTCTTGCGTAACAATACCAATGTAGCTTCGCAACGTACGGCTATTAATCTGCCGAAGGTCAATGCCATCAATAGTTATAGCTCCTTCATTGACATCATGAAAGCGTGCAATCAAATCGGCTAAGGTAGATTTGCCAGCACCTGACGGGCCAACAAGTGCAATCATTTTTCCTTTTTTTATTTCTAAACTAACATTTGAAAGTATATTTTTTTTAGCTTGGTACCTAAAGCTTATATCGTCAATACGTATGCTATTTTGTAATCCTTTAAAATCAATAGGATGTTGCGGCTCGAGTAGATTGTTATCCGCCAAGAGCAACTCCTCAACCCTGTCGTAGCTAGCATAAGCACGTTGAATATA
>JAYVJZ010000142.1:0-5198 GCA_043768865.1 Sphingobacteriales bacterium | reverse complement strand
GGCGTTGTAGCTAGTTGATGTCGCACTTGATATTGGGCCTGCGGCGTTGTACCATTGGTAGCTTGCAAAGCCTGCGGTGGCATTGAGGGTAACGTTGCTGCCGGCACAGATGGCTGTAGCTCCTGCGGCGGCGGTGGTGATAGTGGCTGCAGGACAACCTACGGTTATCGTTTGTGTGATGGTGTTGGAGGTACACGCGTTGGTGGAAGTGAGTGTTACAGTGTAGGTGCCTGGTGCGTATGTGTGTGTTGGATTGGCTAGGGTACTGTTGGGGGTGCCGTCTCCAAAATTCCATAAATAGGTAGTTGCGGCAGTAGAGGTATTAGTAAAGGCAACACTTGTGCCTGTAATCACCCTTGTGAATGCAGCTGTGGGGCTAGCTGAAATAGTAACAGTTAGGGTGGCTGATCCGGTGCATTGTGCTGCTGCTTGCCCTATAATGGCAATGACAATGAGTAGAAGTAAGGTTATTTTTTTCATATTGTTTGGGTTACTTTTTTCTAATTTGTATTTTTATGTGCTACTGTTTTTTTTGAAAATTAACTTCTATGTTTGGGTTATCATTTTCTTTATTTTGTGCGCTGATACTGCGATTAGCGAGTGAGGGATGCGAGTGAAAATCCTTTTTTATTTTTGAGTACTAATTTTATTGGTTTCGATTAATTTTTTATTGGTTTCGATAAATTTATTAGATGGCATCATCAAAAATAAAAAAGATTGCAACGGGCAGCCCGACCCTCAACATATCGCTTGGCTTGCTGTGGTTGGGCGTTGCGGGTTGGCAAGCAAGGCAGCGTATGTTGAGGGGCACTCCCAAATTATTAATTTTATTCATACTATTGTTATTTTGAAAGTTACATTTAGGGTGCTGTTTGGTTGCAGGAGATGCTATTAACACCGCTTCCAAGCCACTGTACAACTACTGTTTCGGTGTATTGTCCGCTGAGTATAGTGCCACCTATGACGCTCCAAAGGTACGTGCTGCCTGCGATTGGAGCTACGGAGTAGGTTTGGATTTCATCAATGCAGGAGGTTGCAAATCCGGTTATAATGGGCTGTGGTATGGGAGTACAGGCTTTCATAGAGGCAAACGTTGTATTGTTATACGCAGGTAGTGCCAATCTTGTTTCAAAAGTGGGCCATGCGGTGCAGTCATTTTTTAGCCAAAAGTCGAACCAGGGGCGAAGTAGTTGCATGGTGCGGCGTTGTTGTATGACGTCAGATAGTGTGGGCGTGGAGTTGCAGGTACTTTCGCCAAAGGTACAATTGAAATCGTATTGTGAAAAATCGCAGTGGTTTCCGTCTATAATGTATGCTTTTGCTCGACAAACGGTGAGGGCGTTGTACATTTCGTTTTGATTGCCTGCGGGTGGGGCTACACAGTCTTCGGTGCCTGATATGACTAGGGTTGGGACGGTGATAGTGGCTGCAGCTGCTATGGCAGATGGGGTGGTTTCGGCGGCGGCGAGGCTGGTAGCGCAGGCAAATTCGGTGCTGCCTCCTGCGGCTAAAAACGTGCATCCTCCGCCCATTGAGTGCCCTGTGATGCCTGATTTGTTGGTTAATCGTTGATAAAAGGGGGAGGTGGTGTTGGTGGTGCTTTCATTTTTTAATATAGATGAAATGAAGCGAAGGTCGAGCCCGTAGGTGCCATGGCTGGGTGAAAATCCGGTTTCGGTGTTTACTATGGCGACGATGTAGCCGGAGGGTACAAGTGAGTCGGCTATCCATTTGTAGGTGTCGTAGTCCATTGCAAAGCCGTGTCCTACTACTATGAGCGGGTAGCTAGTGCCTACGGGGGCAGAAAATGCGGCATTTATTGTGGCTGTAGCGGCGGGATAATATACATACGTTTGTACGGCTCGGCCTGCTCGGGCGGCATCGTTGTAGGTTACGTTGCGCCAACCTACTGCTGCGGTTGCTTGTTGGATTATTGTTGTAAGAATAAAAAAGAGGGGTAATAAAATTTTCATATTATCTGATTATAGTTAGTGATCCGCTGAGTGGTTTGGTTTCTGTTTTAATTTCAATTTGATAATAATAAACGCCGTCGGGTATTTGTATGTTGTCTATCGTGCCGTCCCAATTGTTTTTGTAGTTATAAAAGGATATTATTAAACCGCCCCATCGGTTGAAAACACTCATTACATTTTCGGAATTTTCTATTCCATTGATAACAAATATATCATTTTTACCATCTCCATTGGGCGTAAAAAGTTCGGGTACTAAGCCATCATAGCAGCTACCAATAATGAAAGGTAATGTATTGATTTGGCTGCATAGCGTTGTGTCGGTTATTTGTATTGTAATTGGGGTCGATATGTCGGTAGTCGCAAATAGTGTGCTGCTGCTGTTGGGGTCTGTGAATAAGGCAGTTGGTTGCCAGCTATACGTGGCGGTGGGTATAGGTGCGGCTATACTTAGGGTTTGTGTTTGACCTGCACAGATCACACTATCGTAGGGCGATAGTACAATGGTTGGCAATGGGATAATTTGATATATTAGGGTGTCAAAGTCAGTGCAAAAGTTGGTATCTGTGGTTTGTAGATAAACCGAATACGTGCCATTCGACAAATCAGGGGTGTTGATGCTACCTGCCGTGATACCTGGGCCTGATAGCGTTGTGTTAGGGGGTGTTAAGCCTGTGATAGCCCTAGCTGCGCTGCCTTTGCAGTATTTAACTGGAAGCGGGTCGTAGTTGATAATTGGGTTGCATTCTACTCTAAGTAGGACACTATCGCTTGCAATACAATTACCAACTTTGACTATATATTTTGCAAACGAAGCGGTACCGCATAGTTGCTCAGATGGTGCGAAGGTAGAAGTAGTTGAAGTCCCACCAGAGTAAGTTCCGCCAGCGGTAGTGGTGGGGCTTAAAGCCAAAATAATGGGGGTGTCATATTCACAAAACAGCGTATCAAAAGTTTCAAATTGTGCTATTGGTGAGGGTAGTACTTTAATCAAAAAACTATCAATTGCAATAGAAGTACTGTAGGTTGCAGTTTGATAAATCCAGTACTGTCCAGGGGTTGATACATTGAATATCCCTGCGGCCACGCCTGATCCGCTTATGATAGTAGTAGTTGTTGGCAAGTTGATGGGTAGTTCACTCATGCACAAAGTGTCTGTTGACATCAGTTGGTCAAACGAGGGCAGTACGTTGATAATCGCTGTATCACTAGCTGTGCAGCCGGTGATGGTGTCTAGATATTGATACGATACGCTTGATAATAGTGATGGCAATAGATTTGGATATATAGTAACGCCGCTGCTTACCCCTTCTATGGAGAGTGTCCCCCCTGAGGGAAACACAACAGCATCGAACGGTGGTATGTTTTCAAATACTATTTCAGGTAGGGTGAGCGAAGGGGGTGCAGCAGCTTTGACTAGGACCGTGCAGCTATCGAGTGCGGTGGCACCTCCCGGCAGGTTGGCTATGAAATAAATAGTGTGCAAGCCTACTCCTGCGGCTACTGGATTGAAGTTGGAGGAGTCGATGCCCGCCCCAAACAATACGCCTGATTCGATAATAGGTACTGCAAAAGCAGGGGTTGTTACGCAAAATGTATCATTGGCAATAGCTGCGAGCCCTTGCAAAACGTATATCGTCAACGTAGTTGTAAAGTTACAATAAATACTATCATTACAATTGAAATATTCAAAAACATTTGGGCCATAGACTAAGGAGTCGGCAGGTAGTATGAGGGTATCTGTTTGAATACTACTGCCTAAATAACTAAAGCAAAAGCTCGGATAATTAGAAAATAAAGTATCATAAGCTATGCTGTTCGATTGGAACAGAACAGCCTCAGAGGCAATGATAATAGGGCTTACGGTTTGTTTGATGTACATGGCATTGCTAATAATAGTAGTATCGCAGCAACCACCTCCGCAGGTGACAACTTTTACTTCTTTGGTGCCATCAGTTGCATAACGGAGCTTAAATATTGCAGTAGTGTCTGTTTGATTTACAATTTGGAAAAAACTCACCCCAGGCGAGCTGTTAAGGTAGATGCTATCTACGTTAGTGGAAGTTGTGATAGTTATATTGACAAAAGTGTTGATGCAAAAAGTAGTGGAGGTATCAAGGTTGAATATAATGTTGCGTGCACAGGGGGTCGGCAGCGTTAATGTAACTTGAGCTGCGGCATCGGGTATTATAAATAACAATAAAAAACGCAAATAATATTTATACATAATTACAAAGCAAATAAACAAATAAACTTGGTCAAATATAGTTAATAATCTTTAAAAAAAATAATGTAATTATTAATATGAAACAAGCATCAAAATACGTATAAAATATGGTGGTTGATGACGTTTTTTTATTTCACACAATCCAAATAGAAAGCTACTATCGGAAAGGCAAATAAAACCGCATCAAACCTATCGTACAACCCACCATGACCCGGCAATATATTGCCAGAATCTTTAACACTATAATGCCGTTTGAGCGAACTTTGTGTTAAGTCGCCAAGCGTTCCAAATACAACTATCAAAACGGCAATAACAATGCTATGTTTTAAGTTGTAAAGTTGAAAATAAGAGCAGATGCAAACAGACAAAATTACAGTAACAATAAGACCACCAAGCAAGCCCTCCCAGGTTTTTTTTGGGGAAATAGCAACTGCAAGCAAGTGTTTGCCCAGCTTGCGTCCTAGAAAATATTGCCCCATATCAC
The DNA here is from genome assembly GCA_043768865.1 of Sphingobacteriales bacterium. Taxonomy (GTDB): domain Bacteria; phylum Bacteroidota; class Bacteroidia; order Chitinophagales; family JAYVJZ01; genus JAYVJZ01. The sequence continues at coordinate 517 of JAYVJZ010000142.1, read as the reverse complement.
TTGTCCATATTAGCCCTATTATAAATAAAATTACGTTGCAATTGTAAGCCTCATTATAGCCTGAAAGATAAAATACTGCACTGAGTGGCATAGAAATAATCATTATACCGCCAATCAAATGTAAGGACTGATGCACGTTTGGTAGCCACTCAAGCAAGATATGTATTAATATTATAATCAAGCAAACAACAATCGCCAACAACAATAAAGACTGTGAAAGATTGAAAAATTGATATAAAAAAGGAGACAAAAACAGTAATGAACCCCCTAAGATAGTGATCCATTTGCTTTTATTATGCTTGTGGCTTGTCAATGTTATTTGTAAATATTCATATAAACATACCGCATTGACTAGTGTAAATAATGCTAAAAAACTCCAAAAACTCACAATAATTGCTAGTATCACCACAGCACCAAATATACCTCCCGTTAGGGTTCTAGTTCTCAATTCACTCATAAATAAGTTATTTTATAAAAAAGTAAAAAAACGATGCATTTCATCAGGATAGCTATACGA
>JAYVJZ010000141.1:0-9176 GCA_043768865.1 Sphingobacteriales bacterium | reverse complement strand
ACAAAACCCTATGTACAAATTATCAGCTCCCAAAACTTCATCCCGTTTGCCAGAATTTGTCGATGAAAAAGATATGCTTTTTTTGCTTGAAAATTTCGTTTTCCCTGACGGAATTGAAGGACAAAGGGATAAATTAATTTTAGAAATGTTCTATGCAACCGGTATGCGCTTGAGTGAATTAATAAGCCTTTTAGATGTTAATGTTAATCTCGACAATGCACAAATAAAGGTGTTTGGCAAAGGAAATAAAGAGCGTATTATCCCGCTTCCTATTTCTATACAAAGTAAAATACAAGCCTACCAAGCCTATAAAAAGCAGGATTTTCCCAACGTAACTACATTGTTTATCGATTCACAAGGCTTGCCACTAGCCAGCCACAAAATTTATACACTTGTTAAAAATTATCTCGGTCAGGTTACCACATTAAAAAAGAAAAGCCCACATATTTTGAGGCATACTTTTGCAACGCATTTATTGAATCACGGTGCTGACATCAATGCAATTAAAGAATTGTTAGGCCACTCAAGTCTAGCCTCTACTCAAGTTTATACCCACAACTCATTTGAAAGGTTAAAAAAAATATACGAACAAGCACATCCGAGAGCATAAAGCGGTGATGATTATTTCAATATTTTTTTATATTGTTGGGCATGACTTGCGTCAATACGGCTCAGCGTTTCTACTACGTTTGGTTTTTCGTTAGCTGTAGCACCTGTGTAAATATTTATAATTTCGTCTGTTTTCGCATTCAATATAAACGGTACAATCATAATATTTGGATTCTCATCAAATATTTTTTTTAAGATATCTATGCTGCTAGTTATTGCTTTGCGCGCTTGGTCGGGGTTGTCGTACATTTTATCAAGCCCTTGCCTGTGGTAGGTGTACATCATAGTACGTATTTTACTAAACTTACTATTAAGCATATTTTCTACCATCCAATATCTATTTCGCAACCCATCTATTGCTCTCCAACCTTTGTTAGAGCTGTTTTGAGCGTCTTGTATTATTTGTTGGGCTTTGGTAAAATAAGGTGTACCACTCTCAGGGCTATAACTATCAAAATCCATAGCAATAATCAAATTAGCATAAAATGCAAACAACGAAGTGAGTTCGTAAGTATTACCATTTTCTAAAAACTCAAGTGGTTGATATTCAGCATATTGAAAATTAAAATCAACATCATTAAAATTCAAAATAGTAGTGTTATACGAACTATTAAACACGGGGCGGCTAGCTTGTATTGTAGCTTGGGCTTTAAATTCATCTTGCGATGTTTCTTCTTTTATAGTGATAATGATGCTGCACTCTATTTTTTCATTTGGTTTAAATGTTTCAGTTGTCCAGCGTCTGTTGTTTATGAATTCTGTTAAATCATTTTTTAATGTTACAAATATTTTAGGATCCGCTTGTTGTAGCTTAGGTGTGTTTATTTTTATTACACAATTTATTTCTTGTGCAAATATTGAATTGCTGATAAATAATAAATAAAATAGGATATTTTTTTTTGATTTCATAAAATAAGATTGTGTTGATTATAACGATACAAATTGATATATATTATAATTTCGTTGAAATCAAAGATACTATATTATTCCAAATTTTTATAGACAGTTCTGCCTTGGTTTGCTTTTCAAAATCTTGCCTATTTCCTTTATTGTCTAACCATATTGCCGCATTGGTATCATACCCAAACCCCGTGCCCTCAGTACTTGGTGAGTTTATAATAACTGCATCTAAGTTTTTTTTTGTGATTTTATTTGCCCCATAGTTGGGCGCATTGTCTGTTTCTAAAGCAAATCCTATTAGCAATTGATGAGTCGCTTTTAGTTCTCCGAGTGCTTCAAGTGTATCTTTTGTTTTTATTAATTGTAATGAAAGAGTTGTTTCATTTTTTTTGATTTTATGATTTGAAACTACCGCAGGTTTATAGTCTGCAACTGCTGCTGCACATATAATTATGTCGCTTTCCTTTGATAAATGAACACAACAATCATACAATTCGTCGCTACTTATAATCTTAGTAACTTCGATTTTTTTATTAATATTCAAATCATTGGGGCCAATAACGAGCTTGACGGTAGCTCCAAGTTCTAGCGCTACTTCCGCTAAACAATATCCCATTTTGCCACTACTATAATTACCAATATAACGAACAGGATCTATAGCTTCATGCGTTGGACCGGCGTTTATTAAAACGGTTAGTCCAGATAAAGGCTCATTTTTTTTACTTTTTTTTAAATAATCAATTATTTCTTCAGGTTCAGGCATTCGCCCTTCGCCTATCAAACCACTAGCCAATTCGCCGTGTTGAACAGGTATAACTTTGCAACCATTTTCTTTTAATTTAGCGATATTTTGTTGCGTGGTTTTGTGCTTCCACATATCTTCGTCCATCGCAGGGGCAATCACAACCTCGCAACGTGCTGATAAGTAAATAGCAAGCAATATAGTATCACAAATGCCATTTGACATTTTAGCAATCGTATTAGCAGATGCAGGTGCTATAAGCATCAAATCAGCCCACAGACCCATTTCTACATGATTGTTCCAGGTGCCTTCTTCAAACATTTCAACTAGAACTTTGTTTTTGGAAACTACCGAAAAAGTAAGAGGTGCAATAAAATTTTTTACAGAAGGCGTAAGCACAACACGCACTTCAGCTCCTTCTTTTATAAGTAAACGGCAAAGCGAAATGCTCTTATAGCAAGCAACACTTGCACTGACACCAAGTATTATTTTTTTATTTTTTAGCAACATATATTTCAAGTGTAGGTTGCATAGCGGTAATTTAACAAGCTATAGAATCAATTATAGTGTATTACTCTTGTATGTGTGGAACTGACTCAACCGCAACGCTATCAGGGCTTTGTTGCTTGCGTTGAAAGAATATTTTGTTGTCCATAAATTCTTTGGTTGCGATAATCGTTGGCTCGGGCAATTTTTCATAAAAGCGTGATATTTCAATCTGCTCACGGTTTTCTAATATTTCTTCTAAAGTATCTGCCATACTAGAAAAATCATTTAATTTTCCGTGCAATTCTTCTTTTACTTGCGTTGTTATCTGTGTAGCACGCTTTGAAATCACGCAAATACTTTCGTATATATTACCTGTCTTAGCTCCTACAGTATCAAGGCTCTTGGTAGTAATACTTGGATTGATTTGTGTGTAAAATGGCTTACGAAATTGACTCATAATTGGGTATTTATTTTTATTTTTTGTTTTGCTAAATCGATGTTTAGTAGCTCGAGTTCTTTTTTAAATTTAGAAAGCGGATACGTCTTAACAAAGCTTTGGTACTCTTTTTCAGCTAGTACTATTCGTTCCATTTTTTTTGAAGTTATGCTCTTATCTGCCGTGTGGTAGCGACTTTTAACGACCATGCACAAAATATATTCTTTGTTTTTGGTATCAGGAAAATCAATGAGTACGTTTTTTAAAGTGGAAGTTGCAGCTTTATAATTTTCAGTTTTAAAATATAATAATGCGGCATCGAACTCTTTTTTCTCTAAACGAGCTCGCAAATCCTTCATCAAATCTAAGGCTTTTATAAATTTATCGCTCTCCTGATAAGTCAAAGAAAAATTTTGTAACATATCTATGCACTGCTGGGTGTATGTCTGATCGAGCTGAGATATTGGGGTGATTTTATAATAACAATAGGCCGACATAAACATTGCATTTTCTGCATATTTGCTCTGTGGATAGTTCGTATAAAATTGCTTAAAATAAAATGATGCTGATAAATATTCCTCCATTCCATAATAGCAATATGCATAATGATAATAATAATCACTAACGTCGCTCGACCCTTTGTTGTATGCAATTACCTCTTCAAAAAGCGGTGCAGCTCGTTCATATTCTTCTTGATTATAGTATTTTTTAGCATACACTATTTTTTGATCAAAGTTATTGCTACGCAATACTTTTTCGTACACGTCGCATGAGGATAGTGTAAAAAACAATCCGAGAAATAAACAAATCTTTGTACGTAGTTTAAACATATTTAGTAATGCGAATTTACAACAAAATAAGGAAATTTGCATCTTTTTTCATTTTCTATATCATATTAACGCTCAACCTGATACTATTGTTACTTTTTTTTATTTTATTATCTCTTTTTGAGCATTCATTATTGTAATGCTCGTTATTGTTTAGATTAATTGTTTGTACTTTTGTGTTTATTTATAATTAAGTATATCGTAATGAAAAATATTTTAGTAACGGGTGGCGCGGGTTTTATTGGAAGTAATCTCGTAAAACATTTATTAACAAAGTACCCTGATTATACCATTATTAATTTTGATTCATTGACGTATGCTGGCAATTTATCAAACCTTTCAGAGGCGATTACGCACAAGAATTATCATTTTGTTAAAGGTGATATTACTAACGAAATAGAGGTTGATGCTGTTTTTGAAAAATATTCAATAGACACGGTACTTCATTTGGCTGCCGAGAGCCACGTAGATAGGTCTATTAGCAATCCAATGGAGTTCATTAAAACCAATATAATTGGCACTGTAGTATTGTTGAATAGTGCAAGGAAACACTGGCAGGATAAGCAGTTTAAAGGTTGTTTGTTTTATCATATTTCAACAGATGAGGTGTATGGAAGCCTTGATGATACTGGATTGTTTGAAGAAACTACCCCTTACAATCCACGCTCACCCTATGCTGCATCTAAAGCCTCAAGCGACCACATAGTTAGAGCCTATCATCACACGTATGGTCTTCCAATTGTGGTTTCTAATTGCTCAAACAATTATGGGCCTTATCAGTTTCCAGAAAAATTAATACCACTGTTTATTCATAATATTAAAAACTCGATACCGTTGCCTGTGTATGGTCAAGGCAATCAAACCCGTGACTGGCTTTATGTTGGCGATCATTGTAATGCAATAGATTTGCTAATGCACAAGGGCTGTATAGGCGATACATACAATATAGGTGGTCATAATGAATGGAAAAATATTGATTTAATTCATCATGTTTGTAGTATAATGGACGTTAAGTTAAACAGGATCGCTGGCGAATCGGCTAAACTGATTACTTACGTCAAAGATAGGGCTGGGCACGATATGCGCTATGCTATCGATGCGTCTAAAATCAAAAATGAACTGAATTGGGTACCGAATTATACTTTCGAATCAGCAATAGAATTGACTATTGATTGGTATTTGAATAACACCGCCTGGATAGCAAATATTATTAACAAAGAGTATCAAAATTATTATAAACAACAATATGAATTACGTTAAATTTTTGTTTTGTGTTATTTTGCAAATGTCTTTTTTTTCGTGTGTTGTTGATCGACCCGGTGAGGGCAAAAGTGCTGTTAGGGGCTATTTTATGGCACAATCACTGATTGATGCACTCGATAAATTTAACAAAGATTCTAGTTATTATCCTATCGATTTGTATTCTTTAATTCCTAAGTATCTTAACGATTTCCCAGTAAATAGTTCTAAATTTTATTTGATATACGATCGACCCGATTCAATACAGGATTATGTTTTGCAGTTTAAATATTACGGTCCGGGTACGAATATATGTAATTATACTCCAACTAATAAATGGAAGTGTTATGGATTTTATTAAAACAAAAAATAAGTATGTTGCAACTACAAGGTACCTACAAAGAGATTATATCAATATCAATCCCAATTTTTTTTAGCAGTTTAGCTTGGAATGTAATTTCGTTGACTGACAATGCATTTTTAGGGAAAGTGGGTAAGGTAGAACTAGGAGCTATAGCGATTGCAAGCATTTTTTATGTATGCTTATTAACCCTTGTAATGGGATTCAGTAGGGCTTTTCAAATAATAGTTTCACGTAAATTAGGTGAGCAAAAACCAACTGAAGTGGGGGCTATTTTTAATCAAATATTTTTTACGTCAGCTATTATTTTTGTATTGATGGGAGCAGTTTCATGGTTCACTACTTCGTTTATTTTGCAAGCAACCTTATCCTCAAACGCAGTAGCAACAGCATGTTCAACCTTTATAAAATATAGAAGTATATCGCTTCCCTTTGAGATAGTAGCCACTATGCTAGCGGCTTTTTTCAATGGCATTGGTCGCAACAAAATCATTATTACACATTCAATAGTAATAATAATTTTAAACATTTTGTTTAATTATTTTTTGGTATTTGGTAATTTTGGATTTCCAATGATGGGCATCGCAGGCAGTGGGCTCGCTTCTGCATTATCTTGTATTATAGGGTTTTTTATATTGTTTTTCAATGTGTTACGTACCAAGTTTGTCGCTATGTTTGGGTTATTTACATCTTTTAAAATCAATTGGGTGCTACAAAAAGAACTATTTTTATTTTCAATACCATTAGTTGGTCAGTTGATAATTGCGCTAATTTCATGGTTAGCTTTTTTTATATTAATTGAAAATATGGGAGAGCATGAGTTGGCCGTTTCCAATTTAATGAAAGGTATTTATATGTTTTTTTGTATTCCTATTTGGGCACTCAATAGCACAACAAACACTCTTATAAGCAATTTTAATGGGCAAAAAAAAGGAGCACTTATGTTTGTTGTATTGAATAAAATTTTAGTAATTAGTTTGGCTTTAATGTCGATTTGTGGCGTGGTTTTTTATGTATTTAATGCTTATTTTTTCGGGTTATTTACCAACGATACGTCGCTTATCAGCGATGCAAACGAATTATTGCCTATTGTACTTTTTTGTTTTATCGCTTTTCCAATTAGTACTACTTATTTTAATTCAATTGTTGCTTTGGAAGACGGTAAAGCCTCTATTTTAATTGAATTAGTGAACGTTGCTGTTTATTTATTGTTTTTGTTTTATGTTGCTAAGTCAATGCACGCTAGCTTGTTCACAGTTTGGTGTGCAGAGTTTTTTTATTGGACAAGTTTAGGCTTTTGTTGTTTGATATATTTTAAAGTTTACAAAAGACATAAGAAGTTTTATTTATAATTGGTTATTCAACTATTTTATCTTCGATAATCAAGGTTCTTTCGTTATTTGATTCAATTTTAAAATTAATTAACAAGTAATTTTTTAAAAAAGGATATGCTACACCCGGCCATTCTATAAAATGTATGGCATTAGGGGTGTTTAAATAATCCTCAAAGCCAATGTTGAATAGTTCTTCAGCCGTTTGTAATCTGTAAAAATCATAATGAAACAATAGTTTATTTTCTGTTTTATATTCATTCACAATTCCAAAAGTAGGTGATGAAAATGTCTCTTTGTTCGCACCTATTGCACTAGCCAATGCTTTAATAAAAGTCGTTTTGCCAGCTCCCATTTCAGCATCAAAACAAAACACAATAACATCTTTTTTTGCACGTAACAGTTGCTCCGCAGCATGTTCAATTGTATCAAGTGAATAGTTGATATTCATATAAAATAATATTTATTGATTTGTTCTTTGTATATATTTTCCGATTATATCAAATTCTAAATTTACCAAATCGTTGATTTTTAAAAACTGCATACTAGTATGCTGATACGTGTACGGTATTATGCAAACTTTGAATGTAGTATTAGTTACATCAACAAGCGTAAGCGAAATTCCGTTCAAGCAAATACTACCTTTTTCAACTAATAAATTTTTAAATTGCACATCATATTTTATAATAAACTCCCAGCTGCCGCCTGCTTCAGCTATGCTGCTCACTATTCCAATTCCATCTACATGTCCCTGCACGAGATGCCCGTCGAGCCTGTCGCCTAGTTTCATGCAGCGTTCCAAGTTTATTTTTTTACCAATTTGCCAATGCAGCATATTCGTTTTTTTGATAGTCTCATCGATAGCAGTTACACTATGTATAGAGCCATTTATCGCAGTAACAGTTAGGCAAATACCCTCATGTGCGATGCTTTGATCCACTTTGAGCTCGCTCGCAAAATCTGACTTTATCTCGTACACAACATTATTTTTAGTTTGTTGTATCGCTACTATCACCCCATTTTTTTCAATAATACCTGTAAACATTATTTTATTTCTTTTCTGTTTAATTGAATAATAACATCGTTATACACTTTTTCTAACACTACGCTGTTTTTGGTATAATAATCCAAATTCTTTTCAAGCTGTAGCCTATCTATTTTATATTTTTTGAATAAAACTGAATACAAAGTATCCATTTTTTGAGGCGAAGTGTTTGGTTTTTTTAGTTCAATTTCTAGCAAGTGCATATCCGTCAAAAGCTTCGTCATCGTTTCTACGTCTAAGATGTTATTAGGTTTTTTTGGTTGATTGTTGCAGCTAATAGAAAGCACTGACACAAGGCTAATAGCCAGCCATGCTTTTAAGTTTTTCAATTGCCTTTTTTCCATCATCGCCCAAAGATAAAGTATATTTATTAACATATAAATCAATGTGTTTTTTCATAATTGATACCTCCATTTCTTGTGCATATTTTTTACAAAATTGCAATGTTTCTTCTGTGTTTTTGTGAGCATATTCAATACTTTTTTTTATCAAATTTGATATTTCTTTTTTTTCATTTTTGTACTTTGATTGAATAAAAATCCCTCCTAAGGGCAATAGGCACTGTGTTTCTCTTTCCCATCTTTCTCCTAAATCGTCTATTTTTGATAATCCTCTTTCTGCATAGGTGAATCGATTTTCGTGTATTATCACGCCTGCGTCAGCTTCGTTGCCGATAACCATATCTTCTATTCTATTAAATGATTTTATGATTTTATTTCGTATATTTGGATAGAATATATTCAAAAGTAAATGGGCCGTAGTATGCTCGCCAGGTATTGCCACTGTTGCGTTAGCTGATAGTTCAGTTGCTTGTTTGGCAATCAATAACGGGCCACAACCTTGCCCTAATGCCGCTCCGGCATCAAGTAGTTGATAGGCAGATTGCACTTTAAAATAGGCATTAAAACTTAATTTTGTAATTGGTAACTTATCCTCAAACGCCATGTTGTTCAATGTTTCTACATCTTCAAACAAGGGTTCAAATACAATATCTTTAGTAATTATTCCATGCACCAAAGCATAAAAAATGTAGGTATCGTTGGGGCATGGCGAAAGTCCAATCTGCATATATTAGGCGGGTTGAGTGAGCTTAAAATTGTGTTCTTGTATCAAGTTCAATAGTGCAATAGTGTTTTCTTGTTTTCGATTTTTTAATTCAATCGAAGTGTAATCAGTTACTACATATTCAATTTCAAT
>JAYVJZ010000140.1:0-2528 GCA_043768865.1 Sphingobacteriales bacterium | reverse complement strand
AGGCTGCTCTAGCTTGTCTAAAGGCAAACAACGAATAGTCGCCTTCGTAAGCTCTTTTATTTTATCCTCAGTCTCCGTAGTGCCATCCCACAGGGCATCTATAAACCCTCCCTTGTTTTCTATTATATCCAAAAACTCAACCCAATTGGCCGCAGGAGTGGTGAGATGATTGCGTCGCTCAGTAGCCACCGCCAATAAATTAAATTGTATATCAATCAATAGCTGCTCTATATGCTCAAGGGCCGCATCAAAAGCAACAATTTCTTTCGTTCTAGTATCTCGTCGAGCAACCTCTAGCGTGCCGTTGTCCATATCGCGCTTACCAAATGCCAACCGCACCGGCACCCCTTTTAGCTCATATTCTGCGAACTTAAAACCCGGCGAAGTGTGATCATGATCGTCTAATTTAACCGAAATATTTTTTGCTCTAAGGCCATCTATCAAAGGCTGTAGTACTTTTTTCATTTCCTCCAATTGCTCTAGTCCTTTAAATATTGGCACAACCACTACCTGTATCGGAGCCAACATAGGCGGCAGCACTAAGCCCTCGTCATCGCTATGCACCATCACCAAAGCCCCCATCATACGCGTGCTCACGCCCCATGAAGTAGCCCAAACGAACTCCTCTTTGTTCTCCCTGTTTTGAAATTTTACCTCAAATGCCTTTGCAAAATTTTGCCCCAAAAAGTGGGACGTGCCCATTTGTAATGCCTTTCCATCTTGCATCATACCCTCCACTGTATAAGTATCCTCGGCGCCAGCAAATCGCTCATTCGCCGATTTGACCCCCTTTATAACCGGCACTGCCATATAGCGGTGCATAAAATCGCAATATTCATTCAACATCAATTTAGTCTCTGCAATAGCCTCTTGCTTCGTTTCGTGCGCCGTATGACCCTCCTGCCAAAAAAACTCCGTAGTCCTCAAAAACAAGCGTGTACGCATCTCCCAACGTACCACATTTGCCCATTGATTAATCAACAAAGGCAAATCCCGATACGATTTTATCCAGTTTTTATACGTACTCCAAATAATCGTCTCCGATGTCGGACGAACTATCAACTCCTCTTCCAGCTTGGCTTCAGGGTCCACAATCACCCCTTTGCCATCGGGGTCGTTTTTCAAACGGTAGTGCGTAACCACAGCACACTCTTTCGCAAAACCCTCCACATGCTTTGCCTCTTTGCTCAAAAAACTCTTAGGTATAAACAACGGAAACGCCGCATTTGAGTGCCCAGTATCTTTAAATTTCTTATCCAAAACCGCCTTCATATTCTCCCAAATAGCATACCCATAAGGCTTTATAACCATACACCCTTTCACAGCACTGTGCTCAGCAAGCCCCGCTTTTATCACTATATCATTATACCAAGCCGATGCATCTTGCGCTCGAGGAGTTATTATTTTAGACATAAAAATACTCTTTTTTTAATTATAATTTATTTCACAAATGTACGCCTAAAGCACGATGAACGCTCAATTTTTTTTCTAAAATCAATGTCAAATACAATGCTTTTTTGGGCGTTACCCTTGCCTTTCTTCAACTTACATCTTCGGCCATAAGTTCATATCAGGCAAGGGTCGGGCTTTACGCTGCAATCTTCTGCCAGCAACCCCTCTCAACCAATGCAGCAAAAGGATTTCCACTTCAATCCCTAACGCACCACACACCCAAGCAATTGTAATTTCAATGACATACGATTCTATAAAAATCAAGGCAAAGGGTCATAACCACTGCCGCCCCAAGGGTTGCAACTCAATATCCGTTTAGCAGTTAAATAAAATGCCTTTGGAAAAGCGTACTTTTCAAACGCCTCAATACCATACTGCGAGCAGCTTGGCGTATAGCGACACGATTTTGGCAACTGTGGCGAAATCAACCGCTGATATCCTTTTATTAACAACAAAAAAAAACGATTAACTACCCACATTTTAAGTTATTTTTTTTTGAATTTTAGATAACAATTTCTCAACATCGCCCTTATAATCAAGCAAAGTGGCCGTTCTATTGCCTCTACCTAACAATAAAATTTCTATTTTAACAGCATACGAAAAATGTATTTTTTTATCCTTTAAGCTAAGATGCCAAGCCTCTCTCATCAGTCGTTTGCATCGGTTGCGTTGCACGGCAAGAGGATATTTTTTTTTGGGGGCTACAACGCCCACATGTAATTCTACCAAGCCGGTAGATGTATTATCTAACAACCAATAAGCCGTAAAGTGAGTAAACGAAAAAAGCAAGCCTTGTTGTAAGACTTGCTCTATGCGTAGCTTGTTTTTCAATCGTTGATGCGCTGTGATAAGCACATTTTCAACAGATTGAACTTGACTAATATTTGAGTTTTCGTTCGTCAGAAACGGATAATTTTTTACGACCTTTTGCACGTCTGTTTGCTATCACTTTTTGACCATTTCTTGAGCTCATGCGCTCACGAAATCCATGTTTGTTTTTACGGCGGCGGTTGCTAGGTTGGAACGTACGTTTCATCGGTTAATATTTAATCTTATCTTTTTAATAATTACTTTTA
>JAYVJZ010000139.1:0-4591 GCA_043768865.1 Sphingobacteriales bacterium | reverse complement strand
TACAAAAATTAATTAATAATGCTGATGAAATATCGACTATTTCTAATTATACTAGAAAACAAGTAGAGGAGTATTGCAAGCTAGGCAACAAAAAAATATCTGTTATTTATAATGGTGTTGAGGTTAATAATCAAGTCAGTTATCACACTAAATACAAAGAATATTCAAATTATTTTTTTTCCATTGGTGAATTTACAGCAAAAAAAAATTTTCATTTTTTATTAGATTGTTTGCCCTTTTTTGAGGGGTACAAGTTAGTCATAGCAGGCAACCACAACACACCTTATGGTTTGTATATGAAGAATTTGATTCATTCAAAAAGTCTTCATCATCTTGTTGAATTAACGGGTATTATTACCACAGAAGAAAAATACCAATTATATACAAACTGTACTGCTTTTTTGTTTCCTTCACTTGCTGAAGGCTTTGGTATGCCTATCGTGGAGGCACTTAGATTTGGAAAACCTGTTATTAGCTCTAACGCTTGCAGTTTGCCTGAGATAGGTGGCAACGCTGTGATGTATTTCGATGCTAGTTCTATCGACAGTGCCAAAAATGCCATAGAATCCATGTTAATTTTGTATAATAATTCAAATCAATATTCTACAGAAATGAGTATAAATAGGAGCAATGAATTCACGTGGAAAAGAGCTTCTAGTGCGTATTTGGATATTTATGAAACGTATAGGAACTGATTTTTTTTACCGTTAATGTAAATGCTTTGTTGGATATTACTTAATTTTTGTTGTTTTGTTATAAAATATAAATATATGAGAACTATTTTGATTGATGACGAGCGTTTGGCTAGAAAAGAATTAGCTAAATTACTAGATAATTATCCAGAAGTAGAACTTATAGGAGAGGCAATGGACGCTGATGAAGGCATTGAAAAGATAAATGAACTACGACCTGATTTATTGTTTTTGGATATTTCAATGCCTGTTACGTCAGGTTTTGATATGTTATTGGAGTTAGATTATGTGCCGCAGGTTATTTTTGTAACTGCTTACGATGCCTTTGCATTAAAGGCATTTGAGGTCAATGCGTTGGATTATATACTCAAACCAGTAGATGATGTTCGACTTGGTGAATCAATTAAAAAAGCCCAAAAATTAATAGAAACAACTAAAAGACAGCGTTCAGAGGGGCTGCTTACAGCATGTGATAGTGTTTTTGTTAAAGATGGAGAGAAGTGTTGGTTTGTAAAATTAAATGAAGTGCATACCATTGAGAGTGTAGGTAATTATGCACAGTTGTATTTTGGCAAAGAGAAACCACTTATACATCGCTCGTTGAATCAATTGACAGAGCGCTTAGATGAACGGACTTTTTTTAGAGCCAACCGAAAGCAGATTATCAACTTGACCTTTATTGATAAAATAGAGCCCTATTTTAACGGCGGATTGAATGCAATAATGAAAAATGGCAATAAAGTTGAAATAAGCCGTCGTCAATCTGTTAAGTTTAAAGATTTAATGAGCTTTTAGTTTATTTTTTTTAATCAAATAGATGATTTAATTTGGTTTAATTTTTGAATAAAGTCATCTAACACGACCCTTTCATTACTCAATCGAGGTATTTTATTTTGACCTCCAAGTTTTCCATTAAGTTGCATCATTTTATAGAATGTACCACTTTTTACGATATGTATTTTAGGCAACTGCATGACAATATTTTTATGTCTTTTTGCTTCATAGTCACTATTTTGCAATTTAAGTTCTTGATCTAGCAATAGACACAATTGTTGTTGTTGTTCATTATTTAATTCTTGTTCTACTTCTATGATCCACTCGTGGTATGCGATTGCTGTATTTTCTTCGAAATATGGAGCGGCTGTGTATTCTAATATTGTAAGTTGCATTTTTTTACATACTTGTTGCAACGCTTTTTCGGCATTGTCTATCATCAATTCTTCTCCCAATAAATTTATAAATGCTTTAGTGCGACCGGTGACAACAATGCGGTGTGGGGCAATCGAGGTAAATTTTATTGTATCGCCGAGAGCATAACGCCAAAGCCCGGCATTTGTTGATATAATGAGGGCATAGTTTTTATTCAATTCAACGTCTGCTAATGACAAAGTCAGAGGGTTTTCATCATTTACGTTTTCAATTGGCAAAAATTCATAATATATACCATAGTCCAACATCAACAGCATATCATTTGCATTTGGTCGATCTTGAATTGCAAAAAATCCCTCTGAGGCATTGTAGGTTTGAAAATAATTCATAGCCTCAGGGTTAATCAAATTATTATATTGAGACATATATGGCTGCATATTCACCCCACCGTGCACATATAGTTCGAGGTTTTGCCAGACTTCATGCAAGTGGTTGCTACCCGTGTCGGCAATCATTTTTTTTATAAAAACTAGCATCCAAGAAGGTACGCCCGCTATGTGGGTTATATTTTCATATCTTGTGGCACGAATAATTTTTTCTAGTTTCTCTTCCCAGTCGTTTATCAACAAAACTTCCAAGTCCGGTGCTCTAAAGAACTGACTAATCAAAGGCATATTTTGCATCATCACTGCACTAACGTCGCCTATTTTAATTTCCTCATGTGCCGGATTGTTAGCATGTGAACCGCCTAGTATCAGGCACTTACCAGTGAAAAGTTGCGAATTGGGAAATGAATTATAATACAAGCTCATTACATCTTTGCCGCCTTGCAGGTGGGTCAATTCAAGACACTCTTTGCTTACGGGTATGTATTTGCTTTTGTTATCCGTAGTTCCGCTACTTTTGGCGAACCAGTTAATATCGGAAGGCCACAGCAACTTTTGTTCGCCTTGCAGCGTTCGCGCTATAAGAGGTTGCAGCGTCTCATAGGTGGCTATAGGTACGTTTTTTTTGTACGTTTTTAAATCTTTTATTTTGTTGAAATGGTTTAGCTTGCCGTAGGTAGTATTTTGACCTGTTGCTAATAGTTGCAAGCCAATGTTTTGTTGAGTAAGCAACGGTTGGATTAGGCTTTGATTGATGTCATTCATACGTCTAGACACAAACCACGATAAAAAAGTATTGACTATTGAAAACAATTTTTTTAGTATATTATCAACGCAAATTTACACTATATTATACTGTTCTGGTTTTTTTTAACTGTTATATTTTAAGATATTTTGAAATGCTGCATTATTTTCTAATCCTTTTAGTATCGAAGTTATTCGTTTTTCGAGTGTTACAGTTGTTTTTGATTCATTCACCCATTTGTTTAAATAATGTTGCTCTGCTTTGGTGCGTTTTTCAAATTTATCCTTCAGACTTTGGTCCATTTCTAAGCAGGTCGTTAGGTCGTTGTTGATAGGCAATATAGACGTGTCGCAACTAAAGTTGATATGTACCTTTTGTCCAGCGTTTTTACGAATTGCTTTTCTTATTTTAGCATTAATTGGTAGAATGTAATGCCCATCTTTGGCTGGCAAAAGTGCAGTTTTTTCAATACTAAGAGAGTCAATTAGTCCTTTAACTCTAAATGATTTTTTGTCTTTTGTATATATTTTTCTTATTTCGTTGGGTGGCAATATAATATAGCACCAGCCCGTCTTTTCACCATTTTCACCATACTTTTCTATTATTATTTCTTTTATAATAGTCATATACAATTGGAATTGGTTTAGCAATATTTTATCCTAGTTTAACTGTAACTTTCACAGTCTCTATTCTATTTTTTTCTACATTTTCTATTTGAAACACAAACGATTTGTATTCAAATATGTCGTTGTTAGATGGTATCTTTTTAAACAATATCAACATAAACCCACCTAGTGTATCTATCTCGTCTGCATCCTCTAAATAATCTCTACTAATGTCAAAATATTTACAAAATTCATGTAACGGTGTACGTGCATTAATTTGAAACGTAGTATCATTAAGTTTCTTAAAATTCGATTGTTTGTCTTCATCAAACTCATCGCTTATTTCTCCAATTACTACTTCCAAAACATCTTCAAGGGTAACTATTCCCTCTGACCCACCGTATTCATTTATCACAATAGCAAAGTGCATTCTACGTTTTTTAAACATAGCCAGCAAGTCATCTATCTTTTTATTTTCTGGTACATACAATACTTCTCGCAACAAAGAATTCCAACCAAACGACGATTCTTTTTCTAAATGTGCAATCAGATCTTTGCTGTATATAACGCCCTGCACCTCGTCAAAGTCATCTTTGAATACGGGGATTCTGCTATACCCATTTTTTCTGACGAGTTCTAATAATTGATCGAACGAAGCCGATTGATTGATAGCCACCACGTCTAGCCGTGGTTTCATAATTTCACTTGCTGTGATATTACCAAATTTCACTATTCCTTTTAATATATTTATCTCCTGCTTGTCTTGTGTGTCATCTTCTACCGCAAGGTCGATTGCATGGTCTAGTTCCTCTGCACTTAGACTCTCCTTTGACAAAAAAGCTAATTTTTTTTCTAAGAAATGCGTAGAATTATTCATTATATATATAAACGGATAGAATATAAAACTAAAAACTTTTATAGTTTTATAAAAACTTCTTACTACGTATTTGTTATTATGATTGGCGAATATGATTGGCATAATCTCTGCAAACATCAATAGCACTGATGCCTCTA
>JAYVJZ010000138.1:0-4980 GCA_043768865.1 Sphingobacteriales bacterium | reverse complement strand
GTCTGCCCGGTACGGGACAAGAAGGGAGGGTTACTAAAAAAGATATTTTGCTTTATGTTGAAGCGAACAAATCGGGTGCAACACAGCTGCAAAGCACAGCAGCAGTGCCAACTAACGAAATTATAGCTTCTGCCCATAAAGACATTGCCCCACAAGAGACAGTTGGTGCAGCCCAAGTAGAAGCGCTGATTGCACCTCTTGCCAACAACAATAAACAAAGTGGCAATATAGAAATTATTGAAATGGACCGTATGCGAAGGCTCATAGCTGATCACATGGTCATGAGCAAGCACGTCTCACCTCATGTTACTTCTTTTGTTGAATGTGATGTAACGAATCTGTCTATTTGGAGGGATAAAGCAAAAAAAATATTTGAAAAAAGGGAGGATCAAAAGTTGACTTTTACGCCCATTTTTATAGAGGCTGTTGTGAAAGCGCTAAAGGAATTTCCAAAAATAAATTCTTCGGTAGATGGGTATAATATTATCATTAAAAAAGATATTAATATTGGCATGGCAGCCGCATTGCCCAATGGCAATTTAATAGTACCTGTTATCAAAAATGCGGCCAACAAAAACCTAGTAGGATTGACCAAAGATGTTAACGATTTGGCTAACCGAGCTCGGGCCAATCAACTAAAACCCGATGATACGACAGGGGGTACTTTTACCATTACTAACGTCGGTACTTTTGGCAATTTGATGGGTACGCCAATCATCAATCAACCCCAAGTGGCAATATTAGCTACTGGTGCTATTAAGAAAAAACCGGTAGTGCTCGAGACACCTCAGGGCGACGTTATAGCAATAAGGCAGATGATGTTTTTATCTTTAAGCTATGATCACAGAGTGGTTGACGGGGCTATGGGAGGTGCTTTTCTTCGTCGCATAGCCGATATTTTAGAACAATTTGATTGCAACAGAGATATTTAAAATATATATTAATAATAACTATCAAATCAGAATAGTTGCTAATCAAACGCAAATAATTCTTTGTTTTATCAAAATGAAATTCATTACAAATAGTTGTATTTTTATACTGTTGATAGCAGCGTTGCCTACTAATGCACAAGATGTAAAACAACTCAAATCCATGGCTAATGAGCTTGTTGCAAAAGAGGCATACACCAACGCATTGCCATTGTATATAGAGATAGACAGGCTTTTGCCAAGCAATGAATCAAAAAATCAATTGGCTGATTGTTATCAAGCCATACCCAAAGAGCGGGATAAATCAATCGTACTTTATGAACAACTAGCGATGCAAACGAACACTCCGCTTGCTATATACAAGCTCGGAATTGCTTATCAAAACTGCGATTTATTTAGTAAAGCACAAGATACCTATCAACGCATTTTAACTTCTACCAAATCGACTTTGATATTCGAACCAGAAATAAAAAAACGAATAGCTCAATGCCAACAAGGGGTGATGATAATGAACAGGCAGGCGTATCTGCCCGAACCTGCTAATGCAGTTTGCAATACAGAGTTCAATGAAATAGCACCGGTGTATAACGAACAATGCAATACGATTATGTTTGCATCAGCACGACCAACTTGTGTAGGTGGCAAAATTAACAAAAAAGGCAAGCCCGATGAAGTGAATGGTACTTACACTTATGATATTTTTATGAGTCAATTAGTCAATGGAACGTGGTGTTTGCCATTGAATCTTGGAACAGAATCTAACACTGCAAGCCATGAAAAACCTGCTTGTTTTTTGCCAGGGGATAAGCAAATCTATATTACTAAAACTGAAAACAAAGACAACGACAACCTTGTAACAGTTAAATATAATACCAGTTGGAAAATCGAAGCTACTCTGCCAGAGCCTGTTTCAAGCAATATGCAAGAGCAATCATGCACTATCACTGCCGATGGTAAAAATCTGTATTTTGTTTCCAACCGAGCAGGGGGTGTTGGAGGCATGGATATATACGTATCCTTCCGAGCCCCTAATGGCAACTGGAGCGAACCTAAAAACCTAGGTCCCCGTGTCAATAGTCCATACGACGAGCAATCACCTCACATTACAAAAGAAGGTGAGCTTTATTTTTCTTCTAATAATAATAATTCTATTGGAGGATTTGATGTTTTTAAAACAAAGTTTGATGACGGTGCATGGACTCAACCCATCAATTTAGGCTACGGTATCAACACAGTTGATGACGAATTATATTTCAGCATTAACAAAATAAACGGGTTGCAGGGTACGTTTTGTTCAAATAGAATAATGAGCCAAGGCGGGTACGATTTATACAAAGTAGATATGAACAAAACCTATGATGCTAAAGCCGTACAAGCAAAGTTGAACCCAACTATAAGTGGCTTGACATTGAACCAAAACAAAATAGACGAAGAGAAGAAAATAGCAGATAATGAAACGGCTACGAAGCTAGCTCGAGAGCAAAACGATAAATTAGAAGCCGAAAAACTAGCACGTATCAAACGAGAAAAAATAGAAGAAGAAGTGTTGGCACAAAAAGTAAAAGAAGCTGAAGCATCAGCCAACAAAGCAATAGAAGCACAATTGCAAAAAGAACGCCAAACAGAAGCGTTGAAAATAAAGCAAGAAAAAGACGCAAACGTAGCAGCAAAAAAACAAGCTGAAGCACAACAAAAACTTGAACAAAAAAACAAAGCGATAGCTACAAAAAACGCCAAATTAAATAAAAAGAAAAATCAAAAAATTGCACTACGTAAAATCAAAAAAAATAAAAAAGAAGTAACTCGCAAGCACAAAGAAGCCAAAAAATTAGTAAGGAATAATAAAAAAAATAGGCTTTTAGCGGCTAGAAACAGAAAGAAAAATGCTGCCAAATTAGCTGCTGCGAATAAAAATTTGACAGCAGAGCAAAGGGCAGAATTAGAAAAGAAAAAATTTGCAATTGCCTCCGCAAAAGCAGCATTCGAGCTAGATTCACTTCTAATGGTAGCCAAGCAAAAGCAGGTTAACGATAGTTTGAATGCTGTTCAAACATTGGCTTTAATGAGCACTGAGATGCGAGATATACTAAGCCAATTAGCAAAAATAAATGTGGACTCACTACTCAATGCTGCTTCGATAAACGTAACCCAAATGCAAAAGTCTGTATCTAATCTCAACGCCAAACCGTTGATAATTTCAAAGAATTTATATTATATGTTTGGCGATAGCAAACTAACTGCAGAATCTGTTTTGACCCTCAATAACTTAGTATTTACGTTGCTTAAATACCCTGATTTGATAGTTCAATTAGTGGGGCATACAGATGCACGTGGGGCTGAAAATTTCAATACAACCCTAGCGCAGCTTCGTGTTGATGTTTTGAAACAATACCTCATCGAGCATCGCATCGCACCAAGTCGAGTAATGACAATAGGGTATGGCGAATATTTTCCAATAGCTAAAAACGCTATTGACGCTACTGAAACTGAGCAAGGAAAAGCAGCTAACCGCAGGGTGGAAGTGCGTTTGGCTAATGTAGATACGGCCTCAGTGCGTTGGCAAATAGTAGGAGACAATGTGAGCCAAAATATGATAATTGATGCCACAGCATACGAAAATGAGTTCAAGGGATTGAATTACAAAATAGAAATATGTAGAAGCAAGAGTGGTGTAAATCCTAGTTGGATTAAAAATTTAGAACCAATAATGACAGAGGGTTTAGAAGGAAATATGACCGCTTATTTAGTTGGAAATCTAAAAACATACAGTGATGCAGTTCAACGATCTATTGAAATAGGAAAACAAAAAATGATACGCAAACCTATAGTAGTAGCATATTATGAAGGCAAGCGAATAAGTATAGAGAAGGCAATGATGCTCACAAATAATAAATAGTTGATGAACAAATAATTAAATTCAATCTGCAATTTATGATTTATGTGGTGAAGAATTTAATGAATTGAAAAAAGTTAAACTAGCTTTGTAGTGGATTGTGATTCAAAAAGTTCAAAAAAAAAGTTTTAATAAAATGAAAGACATACACATATTTGAGATTATACAAAAAGAAATGTTACGCCAACAGCGAGGGCTAGAGTTGATAGCGAGCGAGAATTTTGTAAGCAAACAAGTGATGGCAGCCATGGGCAGTGTGCTAACCAACAAATATGCAGAAGGCTATCCTGGCAAGCGTTACTACGGTGGTTGTGAATATGTAGATGAATCGGAAACGCTTGCGATAGAGCGTGCTAAGACCCTGTTTGGTGCAGCCTACGCCAATGTGCAGCCGCACAGTGGAGCACAAGCCAATGCAGCGGTAATGCTTGGGTGCTTGCAGCCTGGCGATTTGATAATGGGGTTAGACCTCAGTCATGGCGGGCATCTTACGCATGGCTCACCCGTGAATTATTCTGGTAAATTATACAAAGTAGTATCCTACATGGTAGAACGCGAAACCGGTTTGATAGACATGGACAAAGTAGAAAAAATGGCCTTAGAGCACCAACCCAAAATGCTAATATGCGGGGCATCCGCTTATAGTCGCGATTGGGACTATAAGCGTTTTAGAGCTATAGCAGATCAAATAGGAGCGTTGCTGCTCGCTGATATATCGCACCCGGCAGGCATGATAGCCACTAAGCTATTGAATGACCCTTTGCCACACTGTCATATTGTAACCACAACTACACACAAAACTCTCCGTGGCCCGAGAGGTGGTTTGATATTGATGGGTAATGATTTTGAAAACCCGATGGGACACACGAATCTTAAAGGCGACTTGAAAATGATGGGCGAGGTGCTCAACAGTGCAGTGTTTCCCGGTATTCAAGGCGGGCCTCTAGAGCACGTAATTGCCGCTAAAGCAGTCGCATTTCATGAAGCCCTTAGTGATGATTTTACCATCTATCAACAGAAAGTAGGTGCGAATGCTAAAGCGATGGCCAATGCATTTAAGATTAAAAAATATGAAATAATCAGTGGAGGCACCGACAATCATTTGATGTTAATTGACCTTCGAAATAAAAATATATCAGGCAAAAAAGCGGAAATAGC
>JAYVJZ010000137.1:0-3928 GCA_043768865.1 Sphingobacteriales bacterium | reverse complement strand
AGGCACCGACTTTTGGCCAGGCCCCGTAGGCAGCTCCACCGCTCAAATGAACTACTGGAACCGACACTTCAAAGTAACAAAAGCAGAAATCGATGGCTTTATAGCCAATCCAACCGCAGTACCCAACTCAATACTCAACTGGCCCGCCAAAAACAATCCCTTCAACCCCAATGTGGGAGATCAAAATCTCGCCCCCTTCTTCGATGCCAATTGCAATGGCAGCTATAACCCCACTGACGGAGATTATCCAGCCATCAAAGGCGACCAAGCCATCTGGTGGATATTCAACGACGCTTACAGCGCTCACACCGAGACACAAGCCCTGACCCTCAACGCAGAGGTCCAATGCATGGCTTACGCCTTCGAAGACCCAACATTAGAATATCAAACCTATTATGACGTATGGATCTCCAACAAATCAACACAGACATGGATAGATTTTCAACCAAGCATTTTCTCAGACCCTGATTTGGGCTTTTATGGTGATGATTATATCGGCTGCGATTCAATTAACAATTTTGCCTTCTGCTACAATGGCGATGACTTCGACGGCGACTCAGCCACTCCATTGCCCAACAGCTACATACTCGATTTGCCCCTTATTCAAATGAAATACGGAAGCACAATAGGACTCAAATCAACGATGTATTTCAATAACAGCTTCTCCACAACAGGCAATCCAAACGGATACAATGACTACTATCAATACATGAACGCCAGATGGAAAGACGACACCCACCTTACAGAAGGAGGCTATGGATACTTAGGCTCGCTGATCACCAACTATATCTACAGCGGCAACCCCAGCGACATCGACGAATGGAGCGAATGCTCCGAATTTGAGCCCCCGTCAGACAGAAGATTACTCCAAAATTTAAGCAAATTCTCAACAATCAACCCTGGAAATATCGCATTTTTTAACTTCGCAATCATATTCAAACCCAACGCAGGCAACTGCTTTGACAAATCAATCTTACAACCCGGCAACATCATCGCCGATTCCGTCCTGAGCCTCCAATACCAAACCTGTCCCTCAGGCATCGAAGACGCAACCACCCCACTGTTCACCCTCTCCCCCAACCCAGCTCCAGACCACAGCTCCGCAACCATCAACAGCCTCCAAATCATACGCCTCTGCAAAATCTATGACTACAAAGGCAGCCTCCTATTTCAGCTATACCCCAACTCCTCCACCTTTGAAGTACCCCTAAACCTCAACGCAGGGTTATATTTCATCTCCCTCACAACAAATGACCAAACCCTAAAAAGCCAAAAAATAATCGTACAATAACCAAAAAAAAACAACCCAACAAAGCCCCTACCCTATCTCCATCTCACCCAAAGCACCTTCTCACCAAAGGTGCTTTCTAATCCCCGCACCCATCCAATTCGCACACGACAATCCCTCGCACAACCCTCCTGCAGCCAATCCAACACCAAATACTCCTAAAAAAAACAATTTGGGCGTGCCCCTTGCCCACCACTATCACGGGCTAATCGCCCCACTATTGTAGAAGGGCAAGGGTCGGTCTTTCGGCTCCCGCTCTTTTAATTTTTTTTAAAATAAAAATGCAAAAAAAAATTAAAAGGAGCTACGCCTTCGCCCTCACGCTAGATAACCCCACCAGCATCGGCTAGCCCATTAGTGACCAAAAAAAAATAAAAATAGTTTAACAACTTTACGCCCCTCAACATAGCAAGCTAGAGCCCGTCATAGCAGCAGGCTGAGGCACCTGCATCAAAGCCAAAATAGTAGGCGCTACATCGGCTAAAATCCCATTTTTTAAACCAAACTTAACGTTGCAAACCAACACTGGCACAGGGTTGAGCGTATGCGCAGTATGCACCGAACCATCAGGGTTTTTCATACATTCAGCGTTGCCATGATCAGCTATTATTAACACCTCAACAGTATGCCGTTGAGCTGCTTCTACGATTTTTTTTAAGCAACTATCAACCGTTTGTATCGCCGCAACTACCGCATCAAAAACCCCCGTATGCCCTACCATGTCAGCATTAGCAAAATTGATTACTCCAAAATCAAACGCATCATTTTCGATAGCACTAACGACACTTTGTGTCAATGCCACAGCACTCATAGTAGGCTGTAGATCATAGGTCGCCACTTTGGGCGATGCGTGGAGCACCCGATGCTCATGCGTAAATACCCTCTCACGACCCCCAGAAAAGAAAAAAGTTACATGCGGATATTTCTCTGTTTCGGCAAATCGCATCTGCCGTATGCCCCTCTCCGCAAGGGTTTCGCCTAATGTATTCAGCAAATTATCTTTTTCAAACAGCACATTAACATCTTTGAACTGCTCGTCATACCGAGTCAGCGTCGTATAATGCAACTGCAAAGGCTGCATATTATACAACTCAAAAGGTTGCTGCGTCAATGCTTGCGTAATCTGTCGGCACCGGTCGGTTCTGAAATTAAAACACAACACGGCATCACCGTTCGCAATGCCCTCAAATCCAGTATTGCAGGCATACATCGGTGCAATAAACTCATCGCTACATTTATTTTTATAGCTAGTACGAATGCCCTGTTCTAAACTATCAACAGCATTGCCTACTTTGTGTACCAACAGTTGATAAGCCAAACTAGTGCGCTCCCAACGTTGATCACGGTCCATAGCATAATACCTGCCTTGCAGCGTTGCCAATCGAATATTTGAATTTTTGATAGCATATTGCAGCGTAGCAATGTCCGTCAAAGCTGCATGTGGCGAGGTGTCACGTCCGTCAGTAAAAACATGAATATACACATGGAGCAGTGCCGTTTTTTTTAGATATTGACAGATAGCCAACAAATGATTCAAATGCGAATGCACCCCACCCGTGCTCACCAAACCCATGAGGTGCAAAGGTTTTTGCATATCTATGCAATAATTAATAGTAGCTACCAAAGCAGGATTGTTGAATAATTCGTTGCTACGTATAGCCTCGTTGATACGCTGTAAGTCTTGATATACGATACGCCCCGCTCCAATATTCAAATGCCCAACCTCGCTATTGCCCATTTGCCCCTCAGGCAAGCCCACAGCCGAGCCATGTGTTATAAGTTGCGCATGTGGGTAAGTATGGTTTAAATAATTAAAAAAACTAGGATTAGCACTAGTTATAGCATTGCAAGCACTAGCAGGCGCCTCCCCCCAACCGTCTAATATCACCAACAACACTTTTTGCATAAAGCTTTCATTTAATTAAAAAATAATTGTACTAAACTAATTAAGCCACCAAATACTCGCGTTGAGTACGCTAGCAAAGCTAACCCAACCCAAGTAGGGCAAATTGATATACGCTAATACAGGAGCGGCTTTGAAGAGTTTATAGAGCAGTACTACGATGCTACACCACAAAGCTACAATTACAATAAGCCCACCTAAGAGGGCATGTGCCCCAAAAAAAACACTCGACCATGAGAGATTCAATGCCATTTGAACAACAAAAAGTTTAAGAATAATAGAACGATTGCTATCGTGGGGCAACCGTATAATATTGAATAAAGTGATGCCTAAAATCGTATAAAGCACTGTCCACACAGGCCCAAACAAATAATTAGGAGGGTTGAAAAATGGTTTGTTAAGCAGGGCAAACCAGTTTTTAATTTCACCGCTTGTCGATAATCCACTGCCAATGCCAAGTAGTAGTATCCCAATAACGCAGGCTGATAGCAATAAGTATTTTCTCATTGTTGTTAGTATAAATTATTCCAACCACAAAAGTAACAGTATTCCTTCGTATTGTGCAATGAATGTGCACGTAATAGTTTGAGTTAAATACAGATATTCGATTTGCAAGCAACGCAAAGCAGTGTCCTATTGCTTTACAGTCGTTAGGCAAGAATTTAAAACGGCGTTTAAAATATCTGTACAATCTTACAGTCGTTACAAAAATCCTTATTTATGTTCTAACAGTGTAT
>JAYVJZ010000136.1:0-16755 GCA_043768865.1 Sphingobacteriales bacterium | reverse complement strand
ATGGCTTTGCGGTTCATTGTTGGTGGAGTCGGGCAACATTATATTGCTAAATTGATACCGCACCTCACTGCCAACTCGCGTTATGTGTGCATCGTGGCTGCTACCTAAGAACACAAACGAAGCCGGATCTACGTCAGCACTTAATATGTCTTCGACCACAATATTGACTGCACTTGCTGACCCCGTGTTTTGAAAGTTGATAATGTACTCGATACGCTGATTAGCATTATTACTCGAAATATTCTGTGTATTAGGATCTGCTGCTATGTTGCTATGCACAGGCAACTTGTTGTTGGGGTCCCAAGAGCCTATTATTATTTGCTGAACGGTATCCGTATTGTTTGTTGTATTTATATCTCCACTCAATGTGGGAATTATGTTGGCTAACTCTATAGCCACATCGCCTAGCACGCTTGAGGTTGCCGCATCAAAATCAATCCAAATATAATAACATTCCCCCGGTGCTAAAACTGGTATGGCATAGCTTATAGTATGTGCACTTGCGTTCAATGAAGTATAAGTGGGAGAAGAATAACTCAACATCAAGTCAGTATCAAAAAAAACATTTGCAATGCCACTCGATGCCACGGTGCCATTGTTGCAAACTTGCAAATCATACCATGCAGGGAACCCTGGCGTAACGGTTGTATGAGGTGTAATTGAAACGCTTAAATTCAAGCCGGGTATGATGTGTATCCCAAAATTGGTATTAGCTGTTACGCTACCTGTCGTTGCAGTTACAGTACTACTCGATGGCGATATGCTCACTACGTCTGCTGCACCTGAGTAGGTGGCAGTAAGAGTGTACGTGCCCGGCAGTACAAACACTTCATAAAACCCGACTGCATTGGCGTAGGCAGTAGTTCCCCCAATCATAATAGTACCATAGGGCATAGCTGATTCAGTAGCATCGAATATTCCATTTGCATTTATGTCATTGAATACATATCCACTAATAATCGAAGTAGAAGTATTGAATCCAAAGTTAAAATTGCACCCATCGAAGTCGCTTGTTAAACCTGTATAAACAGCCGTAACAGGCGAAATAGCTGACGTATAACTTGGCAAAGGAAGCGTAAGGATGGTGGAAGTAGTAGTTGTAGATGTCCACAAATCAAACACCACGCCACATGGCATTATTATCAAATAATCACCGTTGGCATCGGTAGTTGCAGTTCCATAGGTTGAATTAATGAAATACCCAGCAATACCCGGTTCGGTTGCATCTTGCATAGCATTGTAATTGACATCATCAAAAACCCTACCGCATATAGTGTCCGAGCAGCCTATTGATATAATAGAATCATACTCACTACAAGGGCTAATACCAGCTACAAGGCTAGTGGCAGTGCACAATATAGATATTCCAAACAAGGCAGAATCAGGATAAAAAGTGCTGCTATAATCAGGTCCTGAATAAAACAAAACAGTAGTTGTGCCGGCTAGTGTCCACTCAAAATAGGCCGGGCCGGGTGATACGTTTGCAATCAATACCCCAGTGCCATCATTAATAACAGACAAACTACAGGGCGTGCTCGATGCATCATAATCTATAACATCAATCACACTCACAACGCTGCAGCCCCATTGATCGCTCACCGTTACACTAAATGTCTGCACGCCGCCTGTGGCAATATAATTTATATCTTGCGTCGTTGCTCCTGTGTTCCATAAATACGTCAATACCGAACCTCCTATATCAGTAACGCCATTTGAAATATGATTAGACAATGAGTCGAAAGAAAGTGAGCTACTCAAGCTACACGGCCCTTCTTCTACTTGTACACAATCAGACACGGTGCACCCCGCCGCATCGGTTACTTCTAGGCAAATAGAAGCGTTTAAGCCACTATATACGTTGATATTTGGATTGATAGATGTGATAGCAGACAAGGCCGCATTGGCGGTTGCATCGCTAGAATACCAATAATAACTAAATGGCGGAGTGCCACCCATAGTTGGTGCAGTATAACCTAGTGGATACAATGCGCCCATTGGTACACTTATGTCTGAACCTGCATTCACATAAAAACTTCCGCATCCAGCACTTGGATTGATAATTACTGTTTGACAAACAGAATCAGAACATACGGGTAGCCCAGCAAAATAATAAACGACTGCATTGCATACATAATGCGTTACAGGGCCAGATACAGCTGCGGGAAACACGAAAATACCCCCCGGCGTAGCGCCCGTAGTGAAGGTTTGAGAATAACCAAACATAGGACCACCGTCTATATAAACGGCACTAGCCATGCTATCGGCAGCAAATGTCGGGGAGACATTTGAAATCAACACATCTACCAAACCCACGGGCGGCGGAGGTGCGCCAGGAAAAGGCTCTTGCAAGTAGGTGAAGCCACCGCATTGAGCGTTAGCATACTCACAACCGAGGCATAGTTGTAGTATTGCGAGTAGAATAAAAAATGAACTTTTCATGATTTTATAAAAATTAAGAGGTTAATATTGTCTCAGTTGGATTACAATTGATACAACAAATATAAAAAAGAGTAAGCAATAGTTCGTATAAACTTTCATAATTTCTTACCTGTTTATTTGTTCAATTGTTTGTGAATTATTTTATTTTTATTCCACCAATTTTCAAAATTTATGATAAAATTTTCTTGTACATTGCTTTTTTTAATCTTAGTAACTAATGCTATAGTAGTATCTATAACTGAGGTTACATACTTTTTTGAATCAATTTTAGTAAACAACAATAGATAATTAAACACTTCAAAATCTAATACGTCTTTTTGATTTGATAACCATTTTTTAAATTCTTTTCTTACCTGTTCATGTCTTAATTTAACTCCTTCAAAATCTTTATTTTCTAACATTATCATCAGTTCGGCCAATGCTATTTTGAACCGATACGACTCTGCTACTTTATTATATTCGTCGCTAATATAAAACCTGAAAATACTTTTTAAAGCGGCTTGATATTTTAGTAACTCATATTGGCATAAGGCCCTGTTCATAGTGACAAACTGAATATAGTAAGCGATTTTTAGTTTCTTCAACTCAGCTTCCATCTCGTCTATCTTTGCCAATGCTTGAGTGGGTTGTTTCAACGCTGTATAATTTCCCACTACCACATTATAATAAAAAGGGATGTACTTGTTGTATAATTGTTTGTTGTGTAAGCCCAAAAGCACCAACAATATCGCAGCTTGCACAGTAACTTCATTGTGTTTTTTTAATAAAAACAAACAATTGCAAAAGTAGATTTGTAGTAACACTTGCGTCTCGTGCGTGGTAGCATCAAACCATTTTTTGGCAACAAAACGCTTGCGTACAGTGATGCAATAATCCAACAAACTTTGATATTCTTTTTTTTGTATCAATTGCTGACTCACCGCTTTGAATATCCTTACCTGAAAGACCTTGCTATTTTGGAGGTTTTTTTTATGGCTATATTTTTCAATTGTCTTCGCCAACAGCGATTCAATGTTTTTTTCAGACTTTGTATAATTTACTGTTTTTACCATTTTATAATGCACAATAGCTATCACCTGATCTATCGCTATCAAATCATTTAAACGGGTAAGATTTAAAGTTCTTTTTTTAATATAATCCTCTGGGTTAATGTCAAAATGATGTATAGAAAGCCGAATAAATTCAGAATATATATGGTCTAACAATTCAAACTGCTCGATAGCTAATGCGATTTTTTCGCAACGCAAAATCAACTGCAAGCAGATATTGTATCTATTTTTTTCAAAAAAAATATTAAACAACGTAAAATATTGATGAATCCGATACAGTTTATTTTTAGAAACATAAAACTGTGAAAGGTTGTCTAATATATCTTCTGTTACCCTAAACTTTAATTTATAATAATTATTTTTGTCTTCGGTGCCGTATAGTTTATAGCTTAATTCAGTTTCGTCTAACTCCGACTTGCTTGCAGATTTGAACGCATCAAATAATTGAGAATCTAACCTTGGTGTGACTACATTATAACGTTGCATCGATAATTTATAATATCTAATTTCCTCCTTACTAAGTGTTTCAATTATTTCTTTTAACATTGCAGGTTATTTTTAATTTTGAATAGGTAAGATTTTTTGTAAAATTACACTCAACCACTTTAAAATAAAAAGTATATTTGCTTTGGCTTATAAAACCAAACTACTTATGATACTATTTTTATATCGACTATTACTAACTATAACCATAAGCATCTCTATTGCCACCGCTACAACACAGGCTCAGCAACTGTCTATTTCAATAATTGGTAGCGTACCTGACACACTACAATACGGGCAAACTGTAGTAGTAAATGCCACTGTAACCAATATTGATTCAATTGAATTTAACGAAATAATGGATTTTGAAATACGCAACGACGTAGGGTTAGACATCTCAACTACGGGTATTTTTAGCAAACCTCCCTACTCGGGTGATACTATAATCTTAACACCCGGCGAATCGATACCCGCATATTTTTCGCTGCTTATAACTACCGCTAGCTTTGCCGCTAACACCTTTGATCATATCACTATTTGGCCATCGTCTATCTACGTAGCCGCAGACTCAATCCGCGAATTAATATTCATAAAAGATTCGATAACAAACATCGATGAGCGTTATATAACTCAACACGTCGCCTACCTCAGCGGCAACACGTTGCACCTTAAAGCCAGAGACATAACTACCGTTGAATTGTATTCAACAGCAGGGCAACAAGTAGGCAATGCTGATCCAACTAATAGCCATATTGACTACTGTAGCTTGGCTTCAGGTGTTTATTTTATACGACTTTCGAATGCTAAAAAACAACACTTTATTTTAAAATTCAACAAGCAGTAGGTGTCTCAAGTTTGGAAAACAAAACCAAGAGTGCTGCTTACTTTCTTTTTAAATTTTCTATGTTGCAAAAATATATCGATAGCTGAGAGGCTATATTTTATATTAAAATGCACAACGAAATGCCTCGTATCGTTATTATATAACAATAAGAGGCATTTTATTATGACTAAAAAAACGTATTTTCTACGCTTTTTCTATTACCATTTTACCACGGTGATACAAATTGCCATCTACATAATAAGCATGATGAAAACGATGCGCTTCACCGGTAGTTTTGCATATTGCGATAACGGGAATAGTGGCTTTGTCGTGTGTACGGCGCTTGTCGCGGCGACTTTTGGAGAATTTGTTACGTGGATTAGGCATACTTTTTTTTATTTATTGTTGTTATTGTATTCTAGTATCAATCTGTCTTTTTAGTTACATCTACGGCTACTTTCAGGCTTTTGAGGGCTTCCCAGCGTGGGTCTGTGGCAGTATCTTCGTCTATCAAATATTTATTCAACTCATTTATAACATTCATATCGCAGTTTTCACTCGGCCCTTCGTTGAACGGGCAGGCAGCTTTGTAAGGAAAACTCAACACCACAAACTCATACAAGTAGGCCTCGAGATGAATCACTGTTTCTGATTTCGGCAAAAAAACCATATCAATATCTTCATCACCTTCGGTGAGAGTAGCGAGTTGATCATTAAATTTAATAAACAATCGATACTCCCCTGCTAACGGCAGGTTTATTTCTTTCAAACATCTGTCGCACGGCGTTCTAACTATACCATTAATGGCAAAATTAAACTCTAATAGATTCTCTCTTTTATCCATTTCTACGGCCACTACCATGTCGCAATCTCTCGGTTCTACGTCCTCAAAATTCTCAAAAAATGTTTTGTTAATTTTGAAGTCGAATAAGTGCTTACCTAATCGCAACCCTTGATGGGCAATTTCATATTCTCGTAAATACTTCACTACCTGTGGTTAAAAAATAATAAAATGGAGTGCGAAAATACTACTTTGTTTGATAGTAACCAAATTATGAACACGATTTATTTTATCAGCATTGCCTCATTGCCATTACAAAAAAAAAGTAGCCGTATTAACCAATCAAATCTATATCGAACTGTACTAATTCAATAAACTCTTTCAAACGCCCGTCAATCTCCGCTTGTGTCAATGAATCGATGCGAGTGATACCAAACTTTTCGACGCAAAACGAAGCCAAGGCAGAGCCAACTATGATGCCTCTTTTTAAGTTATCAAACGTAACGTCGTCCGCGTTTGCTAAATAGCCTATCATGCCTCCGGCAAACGTATCGCCAGCCCCGGTGGGGTCAAACACTTCCTCTAGCGGCAATGCAGGAGCAAAAAATACGTGATCGCCACTGAAAAGCAATGCACCGTGCTCTCCTTTTTTTACTACAACATACTTAGGCCCCATAGCGTGTATGAGTTTAGCGGCTTTCACCAGACTCGATTCACCGCTCAACATACGAGCCTCTTCGTCGTTTATAGTGAGTACATCTACCCGTGCGATTACTTTTTTCAAATCGTCAAGGGCTATATCTATCCAAAAATTCATGGTATCCAACATCACTAATTTAGGCTTTGATTCCAATTGATCAAGCACCCGCATCTGCACAGCAGGCGTGAGGTTGCCTAGCATCACATAGTCTGGATTTTTGTAGGATTGTGGCAACACAGGATCAAAATCAGCAAGCACATTGAGTTGTGTTTCGAGTGTATCGCGCTGATTCATGTTGTGATGATATTTGCCTGACCAAAAAAAAGATTTGCCCCCAGGTATTGTCTGCAAGCCTTTGGTGTCAATGCCTTTGGCCTCTAGCTTGGCTACTTCTTCTTTTGGAAAATCGTCGCCTACTACAGAAACCAAATGTATGTTATTGGTGAAATTGGCGGCTGCATGACAGATGTACGTTGCTGCTCCGCCTACTATGCGTTCTGCCTTGCCAAATGGGGTTTCGATGCTATCGAATGCCACTGTACCGACTACTAATAAAGCCATATTTTTTTTGTTTAAGTGTTATTGTTCAAATGGTAGTGTTCAAAAATGCACCTGATAAACTATATACTACTGCTTGTTTTAAATGCACATTTAATAATCGTTCAAAAATACATCTGCTGCAACTATCGTCCTATATGGTTGCCTTATTTTAACATTAAATTCTTACTGTTTTTTAGATTAATTTATTATTGTTAGCCAAATGTTTTAATGGTTTCGATGAAATAGTGAACATTGCTCACAGGTGTATCGGGATAGAGTCCGTGGCCTAGATTAGCAATGTAATTACGCCCTTCGAAGTGCGCAAGCATCCGCTTAGTAGCCTCGACTATAGTTGCCTTATCTGCATACAGCAAACAGGGGTCAGCATTGCCTTGCAGCGTGCGTGTGCCGCTGTGTTGCAGGGCGTACTTGGGGTCTATGGTCCAATCGAGACCGATGACATCGCAGGGTGATGCTGCTAATTGAGATAAAGAGTAGTTAGCTCCTTTGGCAAAAACGGTGATAGGAATATGAGGGTGTGATGATTTTAAGGCTGTGGCTATTTGAGTGATATATCGTAATCCAAATTCTTCGTATTGTTCGATAGTTAGCACTGCTGCCCAGGAGTCGAAAAGCTGCACTAAGTCTGCTCCTGCATTGATTTGTGCTTGCAGATATGCAATGGTACTGTTTGTTATTTTTTGTAATAATTGGTGTGCTAATGCCGGCTGCTGATATAGTATTTTTTTTGTTTTGCTGAATGTTTTGCTGCCGCTGCCTTCGGTCATGTAGGCGGCAATAGTGAAAGGTGCGCCGGCGAATCCTATCAAGGGCACTCGCTGTTGGAGCGCTTTTTTGGTTAGGCGTATGGCGTCGGTTACATAATTGAGCTGGGGGACTACCTCCTCGCTGAGTAGGGCCACATCTTGGCTTGTTGCAATGGTATGTTCAAACCAAGGACCTCTGCTTTCTAGCATTTCGTAGTTGCAACCCATCGCCTCTGGCACTACGAGTATATCGCTAAAGATGATGGCGGCATCTACGCCTAGTATATCAACTGGCTGTAACGTTACCTCAGCACAGGCTTCGGGGGTTTTTACGAATTCTTTAAAATTTGCGAATTGTGAGCGTACGGCTTTGTATTCTACCAATATGCGACCTGCTTGACGCATAAGCCAAACGGGTGTTCTACTGTGAGGCTGCTGTAGGGCGGCGGCGATGAGTAAGTTGTTTTGTATCATTGCTGCAAAGGTAAATTAAAACCAAGGAGTTGAAAAAAATAGCTTCATTATAATATTGATGCTGACAACATGGTGATATGTCGATGCGGGGCGAAGTGTTGCTAAATGTGGTGGTGCTTGTTGTTGATTGTACCCTTACTTGCTTGCGCAGGGTCTGTGTCTGCAATGTGTTTGGCAATATAGCGTTCGTCGGGTTGGCAATTGGCTAATGCTCAGTCTGCAGCCGCCCGTAGGGCAAGCGTGAAGTGCTTAGCCGTAGCTCCTTACTTTTTTTTGCATTTTCTTTTAAAAAAAAGTAAGAGCGGGAGGCGAGCACTGACACCGATAGTTAGTGGGGTGGGGTATATTTTTTTTTAGTTGGGGGAATGTTTTTGGGGTCGCTATCGGTGGCACGCCCTGATTGTTTTATATTTATTTTTTAGGATTTATGTTTACTTCTCTTTGTGTTGTATTGGTTTTTGCGATGAAGAATTTGGGGCTAGTCGGGCGTATATTTGTAGTATGAATACGATATTGTCGCCTTGTGATTGGGGTATGAAATTTACGGGTAAGTTGCGGATTGCAGGGCCTTGCAGTGCGGAATCGCCGGAGCAGTTGTTGGCAAGTGTGGCGCCTATAGAGGTGCATAATTATGATGTTATACGTGCTGGTATTTGGAAGCCGCGTACACAACCTGGTGCTTTTGAGGGGCGTGGGGAGGTGGCTTTGTCGTGGTTGCATGAGGTGGGGCAACGTTTGCAAAAGCCGACGGTGGTGGAGGTGGCTACGCCTGAGCATTTGGCTATGGCGTTGCGGGCGAATATCGACATGATTTGGATTGGGGCTCGGACGACGGTGAATCCTTTTATGGTTCAGGAGCTGTGTGAGGCGTTGCGTGGGGTTGATGTTCCTGTTTTTGTTAAAAATCCTATTAGCCCTGACGTGAGCCTGTGGGAGGGTGCGATACAGCGTTTTTTGAATGTAGGTGTGCGGCGGGTGGCGGCGATACATCGTGGATTTTATTCTTATTATGCTACTCTATATCGCAACGAACCCCTGTGGAGCTTGCCTTTGGAGCTGAAGCGGCGTTTGCCGAGTTTGTCGGTTCTGTGTGATCCGAGTCATATCGGGGGGAGCAGGGCGTTGCTGCAGCCGTTGTTGCAGGAGTCGATTGATTTGCTTTTTGATGGTTGGATGGTGGAGGTACATGCTACGCCTGATGTGGCGTTGAGTGATGCGCAACAGCAAATAACGCCGTTGCAGTACAATGATTTGATTGCGGGCTTAGTGTCGAAAAGGAGCATGTCGAGCGATGAGAAATCGAACCTTGAAATGCGGGTAATTCGTAAAAAAATAGATGAGTGCGATGCTCAATTGTTGCGTACTATTGGTGAGCGGTTGTCGTGGGTAAAAAAAATTGCCGCTTTGAAGCAGCAGCATTTGGTGCTTACGTTGCAGCCCGATCGTTGGAACGAAATATTGCTAGCTACCAATGCTGAGGCAAGGCGAATGGGTATAGCAGAGGATTTGGTATATGCTATAATGCAGGCGTTGCATCAGGAGTCTATCAAAATACATCGTGAGAAAATCGTTTGATATCGTTGTTGATATGTTAAAATACATGTCGCTCGGCGTGGTAGCTAGAGCGAACGAGGGGGCCGCTTTCTACGTACAAAAACCCTCTTTTCATTCCCTCTTCTTTGTAGTGTGCAAAGGTATCGGGGTGTATAAATTCTTTTAATGGCAAGTGTAGCTTAGTGGGCTGAAGGTATTGCCCGAGCGTGAGGATGTGGCAGCCGTTAGCGACTAGGGCGTCCATCGCTTGATATAGTTCTTCGGGCGTTTCCCCTATGCCTAGCATGATTCCTGTTTTGGTGCGTTTGCCGTACTGTTGTGTACGGGCTATTTGCTCAATACTTCGTTCCCATTTGGCTTGTGGCCTGACCAATCGATAGAGCCGTGGTACGGTCTCCATGTTGTGGCTGACTACCTCTTGGCCGGGGTTGATCATAGTTTCTAGTGCGTCCCAATTGCTTTTGACATCGGGTATTAGGGTTTCTATGGTGGTATTGGGGCTTTCTTGTTTTATTAGTTTGACGGTTTCGTGCCACACAGCTGCGCCTCGGTCCTTGAGTTCGTCTCTATTAACGCTTGTGATGACGGCGTGTTTGACTTGCATTAATCGTACTGCTTCGGCTACACGCCTCGGCTCGTCGGTGTCTAGCTCGGTGGGTCGGCCTGTGGCTACGGCACAGAAGCTGCAAGAGCGAGTGCATACATTGCCCAATATCATAAATGTGGCGGTGCCTTCTCCCCAGCATTCGCCCATGTTGGGGCAGTTGCCGCTTTCGCATATAGTGTGTAGCTTGTAGGTATCTACTAGCTTGCGAACGTGTTTATATTTCTCACCCGTGGGCAGCTTGACTCTAAGCCAATCGGGCTTTTTGGTGTATTGATTGGGCAATACAGGTTGATTGAGGGGGAGGTCTATCATATTGAAATTAACGTTACAAAGGTAGTATGTAAATGAGGTAATGTAGGTGCGTAAGTTTGGATATATTGTTATTTTGTATTGATAATAAGAGGTTGATTAGTCCGTTTTATTGCATTTTGTTGAGGATAGTATTTGATATTTGATGTTCAAAATCGTGAAGGTATTTTTTACTCATCAGTTCTTATTATCCGTAATTTATTTCTTACAATTAACTATTCGATTTTATGATTTTGACTTTTTATTTTTGGTGTATAATAGTTATTTTTTCATTTACAATAGTTGATATTTTAATCCTTACTTCTTACTATTTAGTTATCGATTTCTGATTTTTAGTTTTATCAATAGGCTAATAACGTTTGTAAGGTCTGATGCAAGCGGCTAGTGGCTAAGAAATTATTTTCGAGTTGAACATTAAACGGCACGGGGGTGTCGAGGGAGGCGCAACGGAGGATAGGAGCGTCGAGGGAGGTGAAGCAATGCTCTGCTATCCATGCACTTATCTCCCCACCTATGCCCCCGGTGAGGGTGTCTTCGTGTAGTATCAACACTTTACCTGTTTTGATTACGGCTTGTTTGATAGCGTCGTAATCAAGCGGCTGCAGCGATCGTAGATCAACTATTTCGGCTGATATTCCCATTTTTTGTGTTGCCTCTAACGCCCAATGCACACCTGCTCCGTAGGTTATTATTGTACAATCTTCTCCGTGGTTTATCACATTGGCTTTGCCGATTGGTATTGTATAATATCCTTCGGGCACATTGCCTTGTATGCTTCTGTAGAGGGCTTTGTGCTCAAAGAATAAGACGGGGTTGGGGTCATCGAAAGCGGCTAACAGCAGGCCTTTGGCGTCATGCGGAGTAGCTGGATATACGACTTTTAAGCCGGGTACGTGGGTGAACCACGCTTCGTTGCTTTGTGAATGAAAAGGGCCTGCCCCTACTCCACCGCCCGTTGGCATACGCACTACTACGTCGGCGTGCTGCCCCCATCGATAGTGTATTTTGGCAAGATTATTTACTATTTGATTAAATGCCACAGTTACAAAATCTGCAAACTGCATTTCTACCATGCTTTTGAAGCCTTTGATACTCAACCCCAGCGCAGCACCTATGATGGCACTCTCACACAGAGGCGTATTGCGAACACGAGCTGCACCGTACTTCTCCAACAACCCATCTGTGATTTTAAATACCCCTCCATAGTCGGCTATATCTTGTCCCATCAATATTAAATTGTCATGTCGCAGCATGGCTTCATTCATAGCGTCGCTTATAGCATCTACTAGGCGCATCTCTGAGCTATTAGTGCTTATCGAACCAGTTTCGTGGGCATACGGAGCATATACGTCGTTTATTTCTTGCGTTGTATTAGGGTGTATATTGGGTGCTGCAAAAGCCTCTTCTAGGGCAGCATTTATCTCCTCTGCGATTTCTTGTTTTATCGTATAAATCAATCGTTCATTGATAATTTCAAATTCTTTTAAATAATTTTCAAAATTTAACACAGGGTCTTTGGCCGCCCATTTTTCGATTAGTTCTTTAGGCACATACTTCACCCCTGAGGCTTCTTCGTGCCCTCGCATACGAAATGTCATACATTCCAACAAAAACGGTCGTGGAGTATCTAATATACTTTTACGTATCTCACTAATAGTGGTATATACCTCAAGGAGGTTGTTGCCATCGATAGTCAAACTCTCCATGCCGTAGCCTATGCCGCGGTCTGCAAGGCTTGCACAGTTGTATTGGTCGTTGACGGGAGTGCTAAGTCCGTAGCCATTGTTTTCGATTATAAATATGACAGGCAGTTGCCAAACCGAGGCTACGTTGAGGGCCTCGTGAAAATCGCCCTCGCTAGTACCACCGTCGCCCGTAAAACTAACAGCTATTTTATTTTCTTTTTTTAATTGATGTGCCAACGCTATGCCATTGGCAATAGTCAGCTGTGGACCGAGGTGCGAAATCATTCCACATATATGATGCGCATTGCTACCAAAATGAAATGAACGTTCACGCCCTTTGCTATAGCCATCTTCACTGCCTTGCAATTGCTTAAACAACGTATTGAGCGGCATGTCGCGCGTCGTAAATACTCCCAAGTTGCGATGCAACGGCAGTATATATTCGTCAGCATCGAGAGCGGCAGTGCAGCCTACCGATATAGCCTCTTGACCAATGCCTGAGAACCACTTGCTCACCTTGCCTTGTCGCAACAATATCAACATTTTTTCTTCTATCATTCTCGGCTTAATCAATTGCTTATAAAGTTGAATTAATGTAGCGTTGTCAAGGTTTTTTCTGTTGTAGTTCATTGTTTCTAAATATATGTTGCAAAATTCAACCAAAATAACGTAACAGCCTAATACTATTTTATTGAATTAATTAAATTAAAGATAGATGCTACTTTTATTTTAAGTATTGGCTTTGTGATGACAATAATTACTGCCTTCTTTCCTTTGCTATAAGCTAAAAAAACGCTTGTGTAGTCGAACAATGCTGCGTAAGCTGCACCCCTTTTCGTTTCTTTTCTCTACTAATTATTGCATTAAATACTACGTAACACACATTCTAATCCTACATCAAAAATGCCGCAAATACAGGTGTTCCCTTATGATTTAATACTACTGATGTTAGTCCAATTATTTTAATATTACATCAAAGTAATGCTTGGTAATATAGCTGTGTACACTTCCAGATATTGATGTGTATTTGGATCTTGTTATGCTAATTCAATTAAATTTTAATATATAATATACCAATCAAAAACATATAAAATAAAAGAAAATAGAATGCTTAAACAACCGTTTTTTATTACAACAACTAATTTCGTACAACCACTCGCTGATTAAAAATACAATCAACGTGTTTATACCATCATTATATTGACAATCGTTGTACTAAAAAATGAGCGTTGTATTGCTGTAAATAACCCGTTTTTATTTTCTCAATCCAATAACATACACTACGACCGAGTCTATTTGCTCTTTCGTTAGTTGGTTGCCATACTGCTTCATCGCACCTTTGCCATTTGTAATTATTGCCGTTGCCTCTGCTGCACTTACTATAGCGGTTGTAAGATTTTTAGCCCCTCCTATGCCCGCATTACCCTTGCTGCCATGGCAACTAGCGCAATAACTTCGATAAATAGAAAGCCCACTTTCTAGTAGTTTGCCACTCGTTTGGGTAGAGCTGTTGCATGCGTTTAGATAGCCACATAAAACTAAAAGTACACAAAAAATTATCCGTTTCATTTGATTGTACATTTCAGTGTTATGAGAATAATTGTAGGAGCTAGAGTGCGGGCGGAGGGACTCGAACCCCCATGGTCGCCCACTAGATCCTAAGTCTAGCGCGTCTACCAATTTCGCCACGCCCGCATGATTTTTAATCTCTAAAGCCCTGCAAATATATGCAGATTATTTTATTTTTCATAATTTATCTTCATACCACGATTATGCCTCGCACGTGCAACCACTTCATAAAATTGATTCGATGACAAGCAGTAGCTCGATTGTTATCCTTGCTCCAACGCAGCTAATTGACACATCAATAAAATTTTTTTTGTGCTGTTGCTTTTTTTGATTTTTTTATATTTGATTACAAATCATTGTACGTAAGCCGTGTTCGCCGCATAGTCAATTGTTCTCACTTTCTTAGACCCGTCTGTTATATAATTATCTGGTGCTTTTTTTTTAAGCGAATCTTATATTTATTTGATCGAACAAAAAAAAAGCCCTACTTTCCGATAGGGCTTTTGTCGTATTTTTTTTCATGTATGATCAAGGGAAAATGCCCATTGCGTAGTAGGCATCTGCTATTTTATTGATTGAGTTGAAGAAGGCTGCGGTGCGTAAATCTTCAATTTTTTTCGACTTCCAAGTATCTCGTATTTCGTTGTATGCAGTAATCATTGTTTCCTCTAAACCGCTGTTTACCAAATCTACCTCCTCAGGACCGTGTATCAACATTGACTTTTCTACAGGATCAACAGACCGCTCGGTTAGTTTTTCAATACTGTTTATCATAGCATTGAAGGTGTTTTCATGAAAACGTTTTTCCATTCTGCCAAAGCGAACATGGCTAAGATTTTTTAGCCATTCAAAGTACGAAACAGTTACGCCGCCTGCGTTTAAATACATATCAGGCACAATCATCACATTCATTTTTAATAGTATCTGCTCTGCCTCAAACGTTATCGGTCCATTCGCCGCTTCGCCTATGATTTTCGCTTTGATGCGTGGGGCATTTTCATCTGTTATCACATGCTCTAGTGCAGCAGGAATCAATATATCACACGGGTGTTCTAGGGCAGCTGACGAATGAGCAAAGTTAGTAGCCCCAGGGTAGTTCAATATACTTTTAGTTTCTTTTCTATGGGCAACTACCGCATCTACATCAAGCCCATTATCATTGTATATACCACCTTCATATTCACTCAAACCAACGATAATTGCTCCTACATCTTGTAAGAATTTAGCTGCATGATAACCAACATTACCCAACCCTTGAACAATCACTTTTTTACCTTCCAAACCTACCGTCAGCCCTAACGCTTGCATATCGTCAGCATGACTACATACGACCTGCAAACCATACAATACACCCCTTCCTGTTGCCTCTGTGCGTCCACGTATTCCCCCCTGCGCTAGCGGCTTTCCTGTTACACATCCGTAGCCATCTATTTGCTCAGGATGAAACGCCATGTAGGTATCCAAAATCCAAGCCATCTCTCTGCCCCCTGTGCCGTAGTCAGGTGCAGGCACGTCCAGCGCTGGCCCTATGAAATTCTTTTTGATTAATTCCGTTGTATATCTACGTGTTATACGCTCCAATTCTTCTTCATTATATGCTTTTGGGTCAATTTTTATACCTCCTTTAGCCCCGCCAAAAGGCACATTTACAATAGCACATTTATAGGTCATCAATGAAGCCAATGCCATGACTTCATCTTGCTCTACAGCCATGCTATAGCGAATTCCCCCCTTAGTAGGCATTCGATGATGAGAATGCTGCACACGATAGGCTTCAATTACTTGAAATTCGCCCTTGATTTTTACAGGGAAACGCATCTGCAAAATACTATTACAAGCTTTAATTTGCTCT
Organism: Sphingobacteriales bacterium; assembly: GCA_043768865.1. Taxonomy (GTDB): domain Bacteria; phylum Bacteroidota; class Bacteroidia; order Chitinophagales; family JAYVJZ01; genus JAYVJZ01. The sequence continues at coordinate 1,123 of JAYVJZ010000136.1, read as the reverse complement.
AACAAACCTTTCGGGTGAGGCAACAACGCAGCTGCTTTGTCAAAATACAGCTCAACGCCTTGATAAAACGAAGTTTTGGACATTCTATTTAATTTTGTTAATCTAATTTATTAATTTTTGATTCAGATTATTTGAATTTATTTGACCTTCTAATTTAATAAGTTTCTTTTCAATACGAATTAAATATAAAATAAGGACAGCAAAAATAATCAAAACAACGGCTAGTACGGCATAAATCTTCCCGTTAGAGTGCATTGCATCAGCCATCTCTATCGGTTGTGCAGCTGCTTGTTCAGCATGTATTAGCAACAGTAATACTATCCATTTATTCATGTCTATGCAATTCAATATCTTTATAATATGCGAAAATAAAGCATCTATTTGGCACTAGCACGTTTTTTTTAATAAATTATAAAATAATAACCCCATATTCATAGAATCATTAATTTGTTTATTCTTACTTATTAACCCCCACAATACGATACGACCTAGCCTTCAGTGTTTTTTTTGAAACTAAATATATGCTCAAAGAGTTGTCTATCCGCATCATTTGCGTACCTATTTTTTAACATCAATTTAAAAAAATCAAACGAATTGCAACAAAACAAACAGCTTTTTTTTAATCAAATTTCACTCCGACACCATATTATATAGTATCAAAATATCGTGCACTTATAGCTGTTGCATCGGTATATGTTTCCAACTCAATATACTATAGATTATGTTAAATAAATTCTAATTCATATAAAAAAACAATGAGTAAAGCTAGGTATTCCCTTGATTTTTTTGATATAGAATACAATCTTAAACTACCAGTACAAATCTTGTTCAAACACCTGTTACCATTACATTTTTTTGGTTTTATTATTTTATTATTTGTACTAATTCTTGTATTATATTTCTGCTAATCTTTCAGCTTATGCCTTCAATTTATTTAGTCTGGCGTATCTTTTGCATCAAAAAAAATCCCCTAAAAGCATTGCTTTTAGGGGATTATGTATTGGGTATCGTCTCTCATGGGCGTTCGCCCGTTTGCGGTTTAGTGTGTTACCACTATCTTGCTCAAGCCGATAAATGTGCCGTCTTCACCGACGATACCTGCGTAATATACCGCCTTCGCTAG
>JAYVJZ010000135.1:0-10334 GCA_043768865.1 Sphingobacteriales bacterium | reverse complement strand
ATGCTATTGTATAATTTTATTGTGTAGGTATAATATTCATTCATACTTAGTTGAACTTGGTTGTTAACGGGATTGGGCTGCACTGTAGCATCGAATGTATAATCGGCGGCATCCATATTCACAACCCTCAGCATCGACAACTCACTACTACCATCTTCCATAAAGCATCTTATTCTGTAATAATTATACCCAAGCAGCGGGGCGTTGTCATGTGCATTATAAAAATTCAATGTTGCTATATTGTTCATTGAAGCAACTGATGCTATAGGTGTAAAGTTTGAAAACCCATCTGCGCTTCGCTCTACAACAGCATGTGTGTTCCGCAACTCATTCATCATACGCCAATGCAAGTCCACATCTTTACCATTTTTAACTGCCTCAAATTGATATAATTCAATAGCCCCTGACACCAGTGGAGTTAGCCCGATATTGAACACCACTGTACCCCCGAGGCTGCCTGCTGCTGATAGCAAAGGCGTTACACCACACGGATTAGTGTTAGCAGCCGATAGCTGATAGCTTGCACAAAAGAGATTAGAAAACGAGTAAAATCCTGATGCATTGGTAAGGGCAGAATCTATTTTCACTCCTGTTGTGGTCAATAAATATACAAAAGTGTTGTTCACCCCTGTTTCTCCTGCTTGTTGCGTCGCATTACTATTAGCATCGCAATACACTACGCCGCTGATGTTATAATCGCAAGTGGGAGAGCAATTAGGGGCAAGATAGCTAGTAGTAGCTATGCAGACCAACGTGTCGGGTGCTATAGTATCTATGCCCGCTAGGTCAGGCACAAATGTAGCAAAGTCGATAATTTCATTGCTCGCATTGTATAGATAGGCATTGTCGCCCGAATCGTCCCAAACGCCCGTAGCACAGGGAGGGGTGGTGCTCATGCTTTGGAAAATAACATTAAATGGAAATGGAATCGGTAACGAAGGTGTACTACCTGTAAACAACACCAACCCTTCGCCGGGATCGATAATTGTGCCTGCGGGAAATACGTGCACGGGCACTCCTGCCACCAAGCCTTGTTGGTCAAATAGTTCGTACCCACTGATGTCGATAGGGGAGGTGCTATTGTTTTGTATTGCTATGAACTCATCGCATTGATTAGCGGCGAAGTTGAGGTTGTAATCAGTAAGTGGGTCGTAGGCGATTATGTATATATTCAACTCGGCGTAGGTAGTGTCAGTCATTGTTACGGTTACGTTGGTGCCCGTTCCACTCAAGCCAGGAATACTGATACTCTGGGGCGATAAAGCTGAATAGGTGAATGGGCCGTATAGCGTGCTGCCTACTGTTATTTGGAAATCATTGCTAAAATTTTGCAACCACGATGCGCTAAGGTTGAGGGTGTAATTGCTACCTATACACGCACTAGGTGTGGCTGTAATGCCAAATGTACACGCATCAACGGTGGGGCACACGGCAGGCAAATCAAATAATTCAGTATCAAAACAAGATGATGTAGTTGCAAAAGCCGCTGTTAGCACGTTGCCCGTTGTGCCATTAGCGATGAAAGGCACTGTTGAGATAGTAATGGGTGGTGAGACGAGGCTCGGATCAATCGGGGCTATAAAAGGAATACCAGTTGAGCTAACGTTGATATTTTCACTTGGTGGTGCGCCACTCCAATCCAACGTAAACGACAACGTAACATAACTAACTCCTAGTACATTTTGACAGTCGGTAATTGTAACACCCGATAACGAAACATCACATGAGGCACATATATCTTGTGCAGTAGCATATTCAGACGAGGGGGCTAGCGTCGTTGTGCCTGCTAGATTCAAAAAAGGGGAGCATTCAACAGTTCCAAAACCCTCCGTGCCAGTAGTAGCAGGGGTAGGTTGGTAAATACTGATATGTTGATAACCATTTAAAGTAATTAAAATTCCTCTAGTTGGGCCGGCGACTGATGACGAATTGCCCATAAATCCAGAGGTGCCGCCAGGAGCATCGCCGCATAGTACATATATAGGGCCAGCTCCGCACAAGGGATTGACCCAACAAAAATTTGTTAAAATCCCATCGAGATCAGTACTACTACTGCCTCCCAAAAAACATAAAAATTGAGCACCAGCCGGTATGCCTGCACTTGTAACTGCAACAAATGTTGCCGGCCCAGGACAAAGCGAGTTCAATGAATCTACCACTATATCAGTAGCAGGATCGCCGACGCTCAACCAACCGTAGCAGTTCAACCCACTGCCACATGCCTCCGAGGTGTTCGTGGGCAGTGTATTGCCACAGTTCCAGCTGTTGGTATAATCAAAATTACCTATTATGCCGGCATCGTTGCCATACGCATCTACATCTACCGTGGCGTCGTCAGGAAATACCGTCCCAACTGCTATATCGCATGTGGTTAATGTTGCACCTGATGTATTAGTCATAAATATAAACTCGTTGTTGCCATCAGAGCCGTTTGGATTAATATTAGCATTAATGATCGGGCACTGAGCACCCACATTCATACTAATACACATCACAATAAATACTGCATATAAACGTTTCATAATTTGTTGAATATTTACTTTAAAATTATACACAAAAATAAGAATAAATATGGTAAGAAAAGTAAAAAAAATAACGAATTACAACTTAGATAGCCTCATTTTTTAATTAATTATTTTGTTTCCTTTTTTTTATAACATAATAGTAATAACTCTCATTCTCACCAAAAAAGAATTTAAACTATACATCTACAAACATCGAACATTTATTTGTCCAAAAAGGTACTTAATTTAGTTGCATTCGTTTGGGTTTTGATTAATAATATACATTAAAGTAGCCTCACAGTTGCGCTGCATCGATTCGATTTAATTATAATAATTAGAATTGGATAGTACAGCAATCAGCTAAATTCGTTTTTTTTCATTTTAATCTACTTATTTTTAAAAATTTGGCTTTTCAAACTACGAAATTCCCCCTACATTTGCATACATTATCATTCACTTATTAATTCCTCCCGATGCCTTTATATCCTCACCACGACGAGTTGTTGTACGCTGCTATAACCGCATTGAAAAAGCGTGTTTATTTTGCTGCTTTCCCCGAAAACCCCAAAGCCTATGCAGAAGGTGCCGCTGAAGCAGGTATAGCAGCCTGGCAAGCCGCACAGGGCAAGCCTTTTGATGGATTGCTGCAAGGTGAGTCTCAAGGACAAGTAGGCGAAGAGGTATCGCCATATACAGGGCAACCTCTCGGTATAACGTATCCATTTTATGCTCCTGATATACTAATAGAAAACGCTAATAGAGCAAAAAAAGGTTGGCGTAACACAAGCCCTGCCGACCGTGCAGCTATGTTGATAGAAGCATTGCAATGTGCAAAACATCGTTTTTTTGAATTGGCACACGCCACTATGCACACCACGGGTCAGTCTTACATGATGTCTTTTCAAGCTAGTGGGCCGCACGCTGCCGATAGAGCGATGGAGAGCATAGCACTCGGCTATGAGCAGCTTACGCAATACCCTGAGCAAGTAGAATGGCGCAAACCTATGGGCAAGTTGGATATAGTAGTTAATAAAACATTCAAAGCAATACCCAAAGGCATCAACCTCGTCATTGGGTGTTCTACTTTCCCTACTTGGAACACCGTGCCGGGCTTGTTTGCAGGCTTAATAACAGGCAACACAGTAATCGTAAAACCACACCCGGGCAGTGTTTACCCAATTGCGATTGTGATAGCTGAATTGCAAAAAGTATTCAACGATAACGGCATCGATCCATGTGTGGTGCAGTTAGCGGCCGATAGCAGTACTCACTTAATTACTAAATTGTTAGCTGAGGATACAGCAATAAACTTGATAGATTATACTGGCGGCAGTGCTTTTGGCAACTATATAGAAGCGCTAACGGGCAAAACTACCTTTACTGAAAAAGCAGGTATCAACAGTGTTATCATAGAATCGTGTAACAATATAGACGACGTCATCGCTAATCTTTCGTTTGCCGTTTCGCTCTATTCGGGGCAGATGTGCACCGCCCCACAAAATTTTTTTATACCCCAACAAGGCATCAAAACCCCCGATGGCATTGTGTCTTTTGATGAATTTGCTATTAAATTCAAAACTGCCGTGCTTGGTATAGCTACTCATCCTAAAATGGGAGCAGGCACACTTGGTGCTATACAAAATCAAACTACGCACCTGCGGGCATTAAACGCCCAAAACCTCGGCACGCCGCTGCTTATTGGTACTCCTATTGCCAATGAAGAATATCCAAATGCACGTACTTGCTCTCCTAGTATAATCGAATTAGCTAGCGATGCGAATCTTGTTTTTGAGCAAGAATTATTCGGGCCGATAGTACTGCTTGTGAAGTGTGAAAATGCAGCTGACGCTCTTCAAAAAGCAAAAAATATATGCCATACTCATGGAGCAATTACGTGTGCTGCATATACAACGGACGCTACTTTTAAGCAACAAATAATCGATGAAATGGAATCTGTATTTTGTCCCGTATCGTTTAATCTTACTGGATTTATTTGGGTAAACCAACACGCAGCATTTAGTGATTTTCATGTCAGCGGAGGCAACCCTGCCGGCAACGCATCGTTCACCAATCAAGAATTTATATGCAAGCGTTTCGTGTGGATAGGCAATCGTGAAGTTGGATAATATTAGCAACTCGTTTTTTTTTGTTACTGTGTTTTAATAGTAATATTTTAAGGTAATTTTTCTTAGAATATTCAATGGATACAATACAAATAAAGAGGTGTTGTTGCATTTATGTCGTGGGTTGAGCAGCTCACGTTAGGCTTATTTTTATAAACGAATGAATGCCATTTTTCATTTCCTATTTTTATCAATAAGTACTGTAGTTTATTAAAAGCACTGTCTCAATAGTATTAAAATTGAACAATTAAATGAACGAAGTGTACCGCATATTTTGAATAAATAAACAGTAGTTGAAGTGTAAAATCAAGATGAAATAAAACAGCTTTAGCCTCTTTGTTTTAGCAATAAAAATGGGTAAATACCTCGGGTGTTTTTTTTGGTAAATAGGTGGTAAGTTTTATAATTCAAATTGCATTAATAGTAGCGATTAATTATGTACTTATTGGCTTATCTTTTTAGAAAAGCACTAACGCAAAGCAACCTAAGTGCTGTGGTGAATATTATCACAAAGACACCACACTGTTTATTTTAGTTTCCCCTATTCGCCAACAGATACAACACCGCCATTCGCACAGCTACTCCATTTTCTACTTGCTGCAAGATAATACTATGATGACTATCAGCCGCGTCGCTGCTTAGTTCTACCCCTCTGTTTATTGGGCCGGGGTGCAATAAAACTATCTGTTTTTGTAATTCATCTAAGTGTTTTTTGGTGATGCCATACACCAAACTATACTCACGCAACGAAGGAAAATACTTTATATTTTGACGCTCAAGTTGAATGCGAAGTACATTAGCAACATCGCACCAGGCGAGGGTTTCGTGCAGGTCGTAAGATACATTCACCCCCAAACTGCTCAGGTGCTTGGGCAGCAACGTCGGAGGGCCACAGAGCGTAATGTCTGCCCCTAATTTTTTAAGACAATGAATGTTGCTCATCGCTACACGCGAATGTAAAATATCGCCAATGATAGCAATTTTTTTGCCTTTGAGAGGGCCAATTTTTTCTATCATAGAATAGGCATCTAACAGGGCTTGCGTAGGGTGCTCATGCGTACCGTCGCCAGCGTTGATGATAGGCACATTGATGTGTTGTGCAAGAAAATGATGCGCTCCAGGGCTCGGGTGTCGCATTACTATCATATCAACTTTCATGTATAATATGTTGTTCACAGTGTCTATGAGCGTTTCGCCTTTGGAGACAGAGCTGCTAGTAGCGGAGAAGTTGATACTATCTGCACCCAAGCGTTTTTCGGCTAATTCAAATGAAATACGAGTGCGAGTGCTGTTTTCATAAAACAAATTAGCAATTGTTAAATCACGCAACGTAGGTACTTTTTTTATTGGTCTATTGATTATTTCCTTGAACTGTGCTGTTTGGTTTAATATCAGTTCGATATCTGCAAGTGTGAGGGGTTGTATGCCAAGTAGATGTGCGCTTGATATTTGATTTATACTCATGCTGTCGTGTTGTGTTTTACTTCATCATAAATCCAAATCTGATTTGCCGCTCCGCCCTCGTTCAGCCACTCTACTTTTACTTTTTGAGAAACTATAGTATCTACTTCTATACCCGTATAATCAGGTTTTATCGGTAGATGATGATGGTATTTTCTATTCACAAGCACAAGCAATTGTACGAACGCGGGTCTTCCAAAATCCATCAATGCGTCCAGAGCTGCTCGCACGGTTCTGCCTGTATAAAATACGTCATCTACCACTATTACGTGTTTGTTTTCAATTGTAAAATTGATGTGTGTAGCATCAGGTATTATACCTTTGTTTTGCTTGAAATCATCTCTATAAAAACTAATATCTAATTTGCCATAATCAAATACTGCACTCGGTTTTAGTAATTTTAAACAACGCACCAACTCATTAGCGAAATAAATACCTCTCGGTTGTAAGCCAACTATTGCAAGATTTTCAAGATGAAGATTAGTCTCTATCACTTGGTGGCAAAGCCGCTGTAGGACTATGTCTAGCTGTTGCGATGTACTTAATAACCGATTGTTCAACATCATACAAAGATACTTAAACTTATTGATTTAGTGAAAACCGCAAGTGCTTAATTATTTTATTTGAGCAAGAAGTAAAAGTTACAACAAAGTAGCCAATATATTAATTCATTAAACCCTTAATTTATCCTACTTTTGCGTCAAAATTATACATGTATTTTTTCAAAAAAATAGCGCTTAGTGTTTTTGCTTTTTGGTGCTTAGTTTCATTTTGTGTGATGTTATTTTTAACGTATTTGAGATTGGTGTGGTGTTTTTATATCGTACCGACTAAAGCTAATTTCTACAAAGCTCATTTTATAGCTCCTTGGGTGAGCAAATGGCTACTGCGCTTGTGGGGCGTGCGTTGTGTGATTGATGGTGAGCAGCACATCGATGCCACTCAGCACTATATTGTTGTGCTCAATCATAGCTCTGATTTAGATCCATTTTTGGGTTCTTATGTGTTTAAAAAATTGTTTGTAAAATACCTTGGCAAAGCGGAGGTCTTGAAGTATCCTATATTTGGTTTGGCATTGCGTAAAATGTATATACCCGTGCAGCGCAACAATCGCAATAGCCGTGAGCAGGTGATGCAGTTGATGATAAAGTCCGTAAAAACCAATCAATGTTCTTTGTTTATATACCCAGAGGGTACACGCAACAGAGGACCACAGCTGCTTACAGAGTTTCATGACGGGGCGTTTAAGGTTGCCATTGCTACGCAGACGCCTATACTAGTAGCTACTTTTGTGAATTCTTTTAAAATAATGCGACCTAGGAGCTGGTTGATTTATCCACAAAAACTTCAAGTAGAAGTAGCTGCTCCTCTATCTACTATAGGGCTCACTATGGCCAACGTGCCTGAGGTGAAAGCCCAAGTGCGTGCTATCATGCTCGCAGCTTTTGCAAAACATGGTGTTGAACACCTTATTTAATACAATCTACAATTTAATCTTGCAGCTGCAACCACTGCTGCATCAGCACATCTAGTGTTTTTTTGTTGGCGTCGTACGTATCAAACAGCTCGGTATTAGTAACGTTTTTTTGAAAAAATTCAGGGTCTTTTAGCTGCTCTTCAACAGTTTTTATTTTTGACTCAGCACTTGCTATTTGTTCTTCTAGCTTTTTGAGTTCGTGTTGTTTTTTCTTTTGTTCTTTTTGTTCTAATTTAGTGGCTTCAATTTCAGCAGGGCTCGATGCAGGCTTGTTTTCGGACTTTGTTTTGCTGATATAGTTTTCCTCTAATGAACGCATATTGTCAATCTTCTTTTTGTCTAAGAAATACTCTATGCCGCCAAGGTATTCTTTGACATTCCCATCTATAAATTCAAACGTTTTTTCACATAATCCACTTAAAAATTCACGGTCGTGCGATACAATTATTATTGTACCTACAAAATCCTGAAGTGCTTTTTTTAATACTTCTTTGCTGCGAATGTCAAGGTGGTTAGTGGGTTCGTCCAAGATTAAAAGATTGAAAGGACGCAGCAAAAGCTTGGCCATAGCGAGCCTCGAACGTTCACCACCGCTGAGTACACGTACTTTTTTATCCACAGCATCATTTTTAAACAAAAAAGCCCCGAGTAAGCTACGTGCGAAAGGGCGTATTTCATTAGGGGCATCATCTTCAATAGTATCAAGCACTGTCTTCGTATTGTCCATCATATCGGGTTGATTTTGCGCTAAGTAGCCGATAGTAACATTATGACCAAGTATAATTTCACCCTCTGTAGCTTGCTCGTCTTGGGCTATGAGCTTGCTCAGGGTCGATTTGCCTTCTCCGTTTTTGCCCACAAATGCTATTTTTTGTCCACGTTCTATCTCCATACTTACACCACTGAATATCGATTTTTCGCCGTACATTTTTGCTACATTTTTTACCTCAAGGGCTACCTTGCCCGATGCCGGTGAAGGCAGAAATCGTATGCGCATTGCACTATTATTTTCATCATCTAATTCTATAGTATCCATGCGATCGAGCTTGTTGATAAGGCTTTGAGCAAATTTAGCTTTCGACGCCTTGGCCCTGAATTTATTTATCAATAGTTCAGTTTGTTGTATTTCTTTTTGTTGATTGTTAAATGAATTTAACAAAACTTCACGTCGCTCCTCACGCTGCAACAGATAGTTGGTGTAGTTGGTTTTATAATCAAAAAGTGAAGCATTCTCAACCTCTACCGTGCGGTTGGTAACATTATCTAAAAATGCCCTATCGTGAGAGATAATCATAACAGCGCCTTCTCGGTTTTTGAGCCAATCTTCGAGCCACATTATGCTCTCAATGTCTAAGTGGTTGGTAGGCTCATCTAACAAAATTAAATTAGGATTTTGTAATATAATTTTCGCTAATTCGACACGCATTTTCCAGCCGCCACTCAGCTCTTTGAGCGATTGCGTAAACATACTCTTTTTGAACCCTAAGCCAGACAAAATCTTTTCGCTGTCCTCACGATACGTATAACCTCCTATGATGTTGAACCTGTCGTGTGCGTCGCTCAGGTCTTCTAGTTGTTTAAAATAATGTTCGCTATCAAATTCAGTGGTCGCACCGATAGCCTCTTCGAGATACGCTATTTTGTGTTCGAGATGCAATACCTCCTCAAACGCTTTGTAGGTCTCTTCTACCACTGTCAATTCACTTTTCAATTCCAAATCTTGTGCTAAAAATCCAAGCGTAAACATCGAAGGCACTTGCACGCTGCCACCATCAGGGGTTTGCTCTTTTGCTAATATCCGCAGCAAGGTCGATTTGCCGGCGCCATTACGCCCTGTCAATCCTATGCGGTCGCCTTTGTTTATTTGAAACGAAATGTTATCATACAATGTACGCCCACCAAAGTGCAATGTTAAACCGCTAACTGTTACCATTATAAACTAAAAAATATTTTTGAGAATTAAAAAGCGAAGGTAGCACGGTAGCGATGCAAACTAAGCGTTGTTTATTTTTAATTAATTAAAAATTAAGGCGTTCAGTTTTTATTTTGTCATCGTAATCAAAAAAAAATCTAACATTATCAATAAATATGAATAAATTATAAAAGCAATAGTCGTTCATTCAAAAAAAAACAGTATAAAATGTGGGACGTTATTGTATCAAACTCGCGTCAACGTTGGATATGCAACCTGTAAATGATTTTTATTTTAATTTCAACTAAAAACCCTATATTTGCAACTCTTAAAAATCGAAAAACTACAATAATTCTATATGTTAATCACTACATTACGCAACAAAGCAGGCACTTTCATAGTAGTAATAATTACTATTTGCATTGTTGCATTTTTGCTACAAGATGCTCTAAACTCTAACTCTGGTGTGCTTTCGGGTCGTCGCAACGTGATTGGATCTGTTGACGGGCAGGCGCTAGCTGCTAAAGATTTCGATACACGTTTGCAATCCAATATCGACGCTTACAAATTAAACCAAAACAAATCAAATGTAGATGAAGCAACGTTGCACAGCATACGCAAACAGACTTTTGACGAATTTGTAAAAGAAGCAACTGCCGGCAAAGAATACGAAGCATTGGGCTTACAATTAGGTCAGGAGGAAATGCAAGAAATGCTGTTCAGTCCCAAAAATGCTCATCCACAGATAGTACAATCGTTCACTGATCCAAAAACAGGTCAGTTTTCTCCTGCTGCAGTGAAAGATTTTTTAGAAAATATAGGCGAAAGTAATGAAAACGCCTCGGGTGAGGAAAAAA
>JAYVJZ010000134.1:0-11240 GCA_043768865.1 Sphingobacteriales bacterium | reverse complement strand
ATGTAAAAATAGTATATTTACGCACTAAATTAAAACCTATTATCACAATGACAAAAAGAATAGCAATTACGTTTGAATATATATTGAAGTCATCGCCTCATATATTGTTTGAATTTATCGGTGAACCTGCTGAATTGGGGCAATGGTTTGCAGATAAAGTAACAGAGGACAAGCAGGTTTATACATTTATATGGGACGATTATCCTCAAAAAGCTCGACTTGCAGAATGGCATGACAACCACAAAGTTCGGTTCAATTGGGAGGACAATGACGAATATTTGATTTTTGAAATAGAAGTTACAAACATTACAAAGGAAACAGTATTGAAAGTAACTGACTTTTGTGATGAAAAAGGCGAAAAAGATTTGAAACTATTGTGGGACACTTCATTAAAAAAACTTATGCAGCGCATAGGAGGCAGTTGATTTGCTTTGGGTTATGCTAATTTTAACTCAAGCCCAAGTACTTGTTGCAGTTCGGAGAGGGCTTCATTGGTTGGGTTGATGGTAAACATAGATGAATTTAATTTCAAGCTCACCTCATCAAATTCACTGTTTATGACAATGTTTAGTTTTATTTTTCCTGGGAATTTTGATAAAATTTGATTGAGATCTAAGACCCAATTTTTGTTGATTAGGTTGAACTCAATAGTGCCTACTATCAGCTTAGTTAGTCGGTTTCTTACTTCATTGAGTAGCAGTATATGGCTCGGTTTAAAATCCCACTGCCCCTCGTTTTTGGTATTCGCTTCGTAGTTGCCTCTCATAAATACTTGTGAATTGGTAACAAGCAAATGTTTGAATTTCAAAAACGATTCGCCAAAGAGCACAAACTCCAAAACATCATCAAAATCTTCTATTTTGTAGCGGCCATAGAGATTACCATTTTTTGACATAGCCTCAACCGAGCTAGAAAGGATTCCTGCAATACATATTATTTTGTTTTTCTTGGTTTCGATTTCACTAATGCTGCAATTCACAAAGGAGTCAATTTCAAGTTTGAACACATCTAACGGGTGCCCACTTACGAACATACCTATTATTTCTTTTTCTTTGCGGAGCTTCTCAACGAGCGGATACTCCTCACCTGCGGGTATCAGAGGCTCAGGTATCGTCAATGCAATTGCATCGCCAAATAGATTATTAGAGGCTGTGAATGTGTTGTTTTGAAATTGAGCACCGTATTTTATAGCACGTTCTATTTGGTTGAAGCTAGCGTCTGCGGTATCGATAGCGAAGTAGCGAGCCCGCTCAATACCAAATTCATCAAAAGCACCACCGTTTATTAAACTTTCGAGTACTCGCTTGTTGGTAGATTTGGCATTCAACCTTTTAGTTACATCAAAAATACTTTCAAATCGACCTCTTGTATTTCGCTCCTTGATTATGTCAAGGCAGGCGGCCTCTCCCGCCCCTTTCAATGCCGATAAAGCAAAGCGTATTTGCCCTTTTTGGTTCACCTCAAATAGCAATCCACTTTCGTTTATATCGGGGCCTAAAACTGTAACATTCATACGTTTGCATTCCTCCATAAAAAAAGATATTTTCTTTACATCGCCTGCGTGACTAAGCACCGAGGCCATATACTCTGCGGGATAATGCACTTTGAGATACGCTGTTTGATAGGCAAGCATTGCGTAGCAGGTACTGTGCGATTTATTAAATGCATATTCTGTGAATTTTTCCCAATCTCCCCATATTTTTATTAGTATTTTCTCTGCATGACCAAGCGCCGTTGCCCCTTCAAAAAACTTAGGACGTAGCACATCTAACGTTGCTTTGTCTTTTTTTCCCATAGCTTTGCGTAGCGTATCGGCTTGCCCTTTGGTGAACGAAGCTAACTTCTGTGATAGCAGCATAACCTGCTCTTGATATACGGTAATACCATAGGTTTCATTGAGGTATTGTTCCATCTCAGGCAGGTCGTATGTTACCTGTTCCAAACCCTGTTTTCGTCTAATGTAGGACGGTATATAATCCATCGGGCCGGGGCGATAGAGGGCATTCATCGCTATTAAATCTTCAAATTTATCGGGCTTCAAGTTTTTTAAATGTCCTTGCATACCTTCACTTTCAAACTGAAAAGTAGCCGAGGTAGCACCGTTTTGATATAACTCAAATACCTTGGCATCGTCCAATGCTAAGGTATCTAAATCGATACTAACCGCATGATTTTTTTTAATCAAAAGCAACGCATCTCTTAAAATAGTCAGTGTTTTTAATCCTAAAAAATCCATCTTTATAACGCCTGCCGCTTCTATGCTATTTCCTTCGTATTGTGTTAAATACAATTCACTCTCCTTCGAGGTACAAACAGGGAGTATATCCGATATGTCCGTCGGTGCGATAATCAATCCTGCTGCGTGCACGCCCGTGTTCTTAACAGTACCCTCCAACCGTTCGGCTACTTTCAATATTTTGCCTTTTGGTGAATTTTCTATTGCATAAATCTCACGCAATTTCTGTGCATTAATCAAATCATCACCTTGCATTTTATCGTCTTCTGCGCTTTGATGCAACATATTTTTCAACTTAGTACCCGGCCTATCGCTCACCCATTTGGCTAATTCTATGGATTCGCTCAAAGGCAAATCCATCACCCTAGCAACGTCTTTTATGCTGCTTTTAGCTCCCAAAGTACCAAATGTAACTATCTGTGCCACTTGATTTTTGCCATATTTTTCAACAACATAATCTATAACTTTTTGTCTGCCCTCATCGTCAAAGTCAGTATCGATATCTGGCATCGATTTGCGATCAGGATTCAAAAAACGTTCAAAAAGTAAGGAATATTTTATAGGGTCGATATTTGTGATTCCGATGCAGTATGCCACCACAGAACCTGCCGCTGAACCCCTACCTGGCCCCACAAAAACACCAATTTCTTTACCATGATTTATAAAATCAGCCACTATCAAAAAATACCCCGCAAAGTCCATAGTTGTGATAGTAAAAAGTTCGAATTTCAAACGCTCGTCTATCTCTTGTGTAATCTCGCCATATCTTTTTTTTGCACCTTTATATGCAATGTCCGCAAGGTATTCGTTCATACTATCAAAGCCCGCCGGTATTATAAAATGCGGAAGCATTATCTCCTTGGTTAATTTAAGTGGTTCTATTTTATCAAATACCTCCATCGTATTAGCGATACTCTCGGGTACGTCGGTATAAAGGGCAGCCATCTGCTCTTTTGTTTTTAAATAAAACTCATCTTTAGTAAAAGCAAAACGCTTGTCACGGGCTACTATCTCACTATCCACATCGTAATCGTTCATTTTTGGTGTGCTTTGCTTTTCGCCAGTATTTATACAAAGCAAAATATCATGTGCGTTAGCATCTTCAACATCAACATAATGCGAATCGTTGGTTGCGATAGTTTTTACATTATATTTTTTAGCAAATTTTAATAGCGTTATATTTACAATATTCTCAATCTCAATGCCATGTCGTTGTAATTCTATGTAATAATCTTCCCCAAATATAGCTAACCACCATTTAAACTCAATCTCAGCTTCGGCCTCCGATTTGTTTAAAATAGTTTTAGGGACGAGACCACCAACACAACAAGTAGTCGCTATCAATCCCTCATGATGTTCCAAAATCAAACTTTTGTCTATTCTTGGATATTTGCTGTACATACCTTCTGTAAATCCTTTTGAGCAAAGTTTTACGAGATTTTTATATCCTATTTCGTTTTTTGCCAACAATACTTGATGATAACGTTCATCTTTTTTTTCTTTTGTAAATTGCTTTTTAGTCCTATCTTCAACGATATAAAACTCACATCCTACGATAGCCTTCATTGGGGTGCCCTCCGATTCTTCTGTTACTCCCCAGCGATGTTTGCCAGCTTCTTTTACAAAATCAAATACCCCAAACATATTGCCATGATCTGTAATCGCCAAACCGGGCATATTATTAAGAGCTGCTTTTTTGAAGAGCTTTTTAATGTTAGAAGCACCGTCTAACAATGAAAATTCTGTGTGATTATGTAAATGTACAAATGACATTTTTTGATTTTTATTTTGTTTTGTAAAGAATCAAAAAAAAAATAATGCATTGATTCTCTAGCAAAAGTCAATACATTTAATGTTATTTAAACTTTTTTGATATGATAAATTTATCAACATTTATACAAATCATTGATTAGTACTTACTTTTACTGCATATTTTTTAATGATAGCTATGAATAATGAATTTTTTTTTGGTACCTCAACGGCCGCAGCACAGATAGAAACTGCACATGCGCATCAATGGAAAAATGTGATTTCTACTGACGGAAGCATTTTTAACAAAACAATTGAACACGAAAAAAACCAAGATACAGACATTGAACTGATAGCTATGACGAGCGAGGTGTATAGGCTGAGCCTAGATTGGAGCAAGCTACAATCGTTGCCTCTAGCCAATTTTGATGAAGCTACAGTGAATCATTATACTTATTTTTTAGAAAAATTAGTCAATAGAAATATAAAAATAATGTTAGTTTGTCATCATTTTGCTGAGCCACTCTGGTTTGGCGAAGCAGGAGGTTGGCAATCTAAAAAAACACTTCCTTTTTTCTTGAATTATGTTACACAATTGATACATTATTTTTCAAAATACACCACTTATTGGAATACTATAAACGAACCCAATGTATATGCTCTCAACTCGTATCTTTTGGGTGAATTTCCTCCCTTTCAACGTTCGATATTTGCCACTTGGAGGGTGATACATAATCTTACTAAAGCTCATACTCTTGCTTACAAATTAATAAAACAAAAACTGCCAACTCAATCTGTTGGATTATCTTATAATACTGTGGTGTTTGAAGGGCAAACATTGGCTGGTAAATTCCCGGCTGCGATTGCCGATTTATTGTTCAATCGATGGATAGCGTCAAAGTTTTGCAATGTGGGTGATTTCTGCGGTATTAGCTATTATGCTAAGATACGATTTGATCCTTATCCAATAACAGAAATCAAAAATCCGGGCAAGTTGCTGTCTATGAGATTGCCTCATGATAAGATGTGGGAATATTATCCATGTGGACTAACAACTGTTATTTTAGATTTTTATAACCGGTATCAAAAGCCAATTATAATCACAGAAAGCGGTATATGCACTGACAATGACCCCGACAGAATACGAGCTATTGATGATTACCTAGAAGCCATCAAATCAGCACAAACAAAGGGCGCTGAGGTCAAAGGATATATACATTGGAGTACTTTTGATAACCACGAATGGAACATCGGCACATCGTATAGATTTGGATTGGTGCATATTGATTTTGAAACCATGCAGCGAACACCGAAGCCTTCGGCGTATTATTTCCAAACTTTGATACATACTAAAAACAAAAGCGTAGCGTTATAAGTTATCTTTGATTAAATTTTTTAAATTATGTAATCGTTGTTGCAAGTCAGTAAGTTGAACGTTAGTATCGATTTGACAAGTAATAAAATTGACTGTACAAAATTTTTTTTATATTATTGCATTTTAATTTTAATTAAAGCACTAACAAGAATTCATTTATTAACCCAAAATATAGGAAGCCTACCTACCCTTCATGTCTAAAAATTTATTAATAGTTGAGTCGCCAGCCAAGGCAAAAACAATAGAAAAATTTCTTGGAGAAGATTTTACTGTTAAATCCTCTTATGGGCACATTCGCGATTTGGCGAAAGGAAATAGTGCTATCAATGTTAAAGAAAATTATGAACCTACCTACATCGTTGGAGAAGATAAACAAAAGGTAGTCAATGAGTTAAAAAAATTGGCAAAGGGAAAAGAAGTATGGCTAGCCACTGACGAGGACCGAGAGGGAGAGGCTATCTCGTGGCACTTGTGCGAGGCGTTGAACCTCGACGTAACTACAACAAAGCGAATCGTGTTTCATGAGATTACAAAGCCTGCTATTACAAAAGCAGTACAAAAGCCGCGTCTTGTAAACATGGATTTGGTCAATGCCCAACAGGCTCGTAGGGTATTAGATAGGTTGGTTGGATTTGAGCTTTCGCCTGTGCTATGGCGTAAGTTATCAGCTTCGCAGAGCTTGAGTGCAGGTCGTGTGCAGAGCGTGGCTGTCCGCCTGATAGTAGAAAAAGAACGTGAAATTTTGAGTTTTGTAGATACGTATAGCTACAGAACGGTGGCTCAGTTTCAAGTGAAAGATAAAGAAGGTAGAGTGAGGAGTTTTAAGGCAGAATTAGGTCAAAAATTGAAAATAGAACAAGAGGCAACTGAATTTTTAAATTCTTGTATTAATGCAAATTATACCGTAAAGAGCCTTGAAGTAAAACCTACAAAACGAACACCTGCAGCACCTTTTACCACTTCAACACTGCAGCAAGAAGCAAGTCGAAAGCTTGGTTTTGGAGTTACTAAAACAATGATTGTAGCACAACGATTGTACGAAAGTGGAAAGATAACTTACATGCGAACAGACTCGGTGAATATGTCTGTTGATTCTTGCAAAAATGCCGAGGCGGAAATCAAAAAATCGTTTGGAATAGATTATTCACAACCTCGGCAATTCAAAAACAAAAATAGCAACGCACAAGAAGCACATGAGGCTATCAGACCAACGTACTTTGAACATCATTCAACCGACGGCGAGCGTGATGAACAGCGTCTCTACGAACTAATATGGAAGCGTGCTGTGGCCTCTCAAATGGCTGATGCTCAACTAGAAAAAACTACGGCTATTATCAGTATTTCAACAAACCAAAATACATTTGTTGCTACGGGCGAAATGATACGTTTTGATGGATTTTTAAAACTGTATATTGAAAGTGCTGATGAAGAAGAAGAGGACGAAAATGAAGAAAATGCTAGCTCAGCCTTGCTACCACCTATGACTGTGGGTCAGCAGCTCTTACATACAGAAACGAAATCAACTCAAAAATATACACGTCACACCGCTCGTTTTACCGAAGCTTCATTAGTGAAAAAGCTGGAAGAGCTTGGCATCGGCAGACCTTCTACTTTTGCTCCTACTATTAGCACGGTACAAAAACGTGGTTATGTATTAAAAAAAGACAAAGAAGGAGTGGAACGTAAGTACCAAACAATAACATTAGGAAACAACAAAATAGTGGTTTCACATTCAGTTGAAATGGCGAATGGAGATAAAAATAAATTGTTTCCAACAGATTTAGGTATGCTAACGAATGATTTTTTGTTTGACAATTTCAAAAATATCATGGATTATTCATTCACAGCCCGCATAGAGCAAGAGTTTGATGAAATAGCGAACGGTAAAATGAAATGGCAAAAAATGATAGATTCATTTTATGTGCCGTTCCATGAAAGTGTAGAGTTCACCTCAACAAACGCCAAAAGGGTAAGTGGGGAGCGGTTTTTAGGTAATCATCCGGAGACAGACAAGCCTGTATTTGCTAAAATGGGTCGCTATGGCCCGATGATACAAATTGGCAAAATTGAAATAGACGAAAATGCACCCCCACCGCCCAAAGGGAAACGTAAAAAAATAGAGTTGCCGGAGGGTGAAAAGCCCTTGTTTAGCAAGCTAAAACAAGATCAAAGCCTCGATACTATTACCCTCGATGAGGCACTACAATTGTTTGATTTACCACGCAACTTAGGAGAATATGAAAGTGATGTAGTAAAAGTAAATGATGGTCGTTTTGGGCCTTATATTGTTCACAATAAAGTATTTGTTTCCCTAAAAAAAACCGATAATCCTTTCACAATTACAATGGATAGGTGTATTGAGTTGATAGAAGAGAAGCGCAATCAGACCCTGCGTGAGTTTGAAGGTACTGACATGAAAATACTCAACGGCCGTTGGGGGCCCTACCTAAAAGCCGGAAAGAAAAACGTCAAACTCCCCAAAGACAGCAATGTTGATACAATAACAGAGGAAGAGTGTTTGCAATTAGCAAATGATGCTCCTGAAAAAAAAGGTCGTCGTTTTCCAGCTAAAAAATAAAAAACCGTTGCCTTAATTATGCTTTTTATTATAATTTAATTAGTCACTTTTCAATTTGATTTGAAAATGATATTGCTAGATATGAATACCAATCAATAGTTATTTTATACTATGCAATCAGCAGGTCAAATTGGCCTTCGGATCATTTTATTATTCAACATGTAACGTTGGGTTATGTATAATTATTATTAAATTGAATGATTATTTTTGCCGTTTAACCTATTATTAAAATGTAGTACTTTACAATGTTTTACATTTGCATATATGGCACCTAAGTTTTTTACTTTTATACTGTTTTGGGCAGTGGTATCCCTCCTACTCGACGCTTACGTATTTATAGCTTTGAGACAAGTATTACCAATCAATAGCATTTCCAAAAAATTCATACTTACCTTTTATTTAGTACTAGCAATTATTGCTATTTTATTACTAGTTTCAGGGTTTTTTATAGACATTAACACTATCAACAAAAGCCTGCGCAACGCAATGATGATGTACTTTGTTGCGTTTATATTGTTCAAATTATTATTTTCGTTTTTTTTGTTTATCGATGACGCATTGCGTGTGTGTCGTTGGATAACAGCCCGTTTTTTTACATACAAATCCGACACATTGCAGCCCTTCAATATTTCGAGATTCAAGTTTTTTACATTGATGGGAGGTGCGTTGTCATTAATTCCTAGCCTAGCACTTGTCTATGGGGCAATATTTAATCCTTACAATTATCGATTCAGAAGGGTGAGTGTTGTGTTTGATAATTTGCCTCCGTCTTTTCATAATTCAAAGTGGATACAATTGAGCGATATACACAGCGGTAGTTTCACACAAACCAAACCATTGATTGATGTAGTTGAAAAAATAAATGAAGAAAAGGCAGAAGGCATATTTTTCACTGGCGATTTGGTGAATACGTACGCAACAGAAATCACCCCTTATATTGATATTTTTAAAAATCTAAAAGCTACGCAAGGCGTCTATTCGGTATTAGGCAATCATGATTACGGAGATTATTCATTTTGGAAATCGTCGGAGGCCAAACAAGAAAATTTTCAATTGTTGTTGGATAATCAAGCGGCGATGGGATGGAAATTATTAAAAAACGAACATGCAATTATAGAAAAAAATAACGAAAAAATAGCTATTTTAGGTTGTGAAAATTGGAGTAATCATCTGCGATTCCCTAAGCATGGTGATGTACAAAAAACAAAAGCAAATATGCCTGAAGTACCTTTCAAAATATTATTGAGCCACGACCCGTCGCATTGGGAGGCTCAAATAACGACCGCTCATACAGACATTGACATGACGCTGAGTGGGCACACGCATGGGTTTCAATTTGGTATTGAAATACCTGGCTTTATTAAATGGAGTCCGTCGCAGTATGCCTACAAACAGTGGGCGGGCATATATCAAAAAGGCAAGCAATATTTATATGTAAATAGAGGATTTGGATTCTTAGGTTATCCCGGTCGAGTAGGCATTCTACCTGAGGTTACTGTTTTTACATTAAAAAGAAGTGATATGTCTTAAAATGGGGTATTATTTTTTAAATATCTTACTTTTTTTAAAATAATTATTTATATATTTGCGTTGTTATAACAAATTGATTAATCCTAAAAATTTATATAAAATGAAATTTAAACACACCCTACTATTTGTATTTTCAATTGTAGCAGTAGTAACACTTTTTGATTCTTGCAGAAAAGGACCTGAAGATCCTTGGTTAACATTTAGAAGCCGCAAAGCTCGTATGGTTGGTGATTGGATCGCCAAAGATTATAAAATTAATGGTAGAGATATGTTAATAGATATCGATAGAGATACGTCAAAGCAAGTGCCACCATGTGTGCCCGCCTCTACTATTAACGACTATTACCGTTATACCACCATCACGCACAATTTTGAGTATCGTTTCAACTTCCTACAAAACGGCGATTTTAACTCCACATTTCGGTATTTTGATAACTACAATATTGTACATGATATAGATTCGTCTGATGCCTGCAAAAACGCAAATTATAACACTGACGACAGCACTACAGTGAACACGGGTACGTGGGAGTTTGGCGGTGGCGTTGGCGCCGCTCGCAACAAGGAGCAGCTTGTAATCATCGACCCGTTCAATAACTTTAGCACCACCTGGGATATTGTTCAATTGAAAAACAAAGAAGTAAAATTAAAAAGAATATTTTTAACTACAACTAATGCTGATCAAGTAGAAGAATTGTTATTAGTACCATACAAGTAATCCTCAACTAATTCAATAATCAAAAAGGCAACTTAAATTAAATAAGTTGCCTTTTTTTGTTAGTAAAATGTATCTATTTTAGTATATATTTGCGGTATAAAATTAATAAAAATGTCTGATTTAAAAAATAATAACAACGTACAAGCGACTGGGTTTTTGTTTGGTCGTATCAACTATATACTAATGTTTACAGGGATTGGTTTGATAGTACTAGGCTTTATATTGATGAGCGGAGGCGGCAACACAGATCCCAACATATTCGATAAGAACCTTGTGTATAGTCCTATGAGAATTACAGTTGCACCTATTTTAGTAATAAGTGGGTTTATAGTTGAGATTTTTGCTATATTGATAAAACCTAAGTCGTAAGTATTAGTAAGTGTACTTTTACACTTCTAGTATCAAATCAATTTGACTTTTGAGTAGATTCACTGATTTTATCTTAACGAGTACTTTATTGCCAATCACAAATCGATGTTTGCCGTCAGTAGAAGTTAGCACTTTAAAACGCTCATCGTAGGTAAAATCTGTGTCGGTAGTCAAATCGCTGATAGTAATCATACCCTCGCACTTGCTAGGTTGTAGCTCTATAAACAAACCACGCTGCGACATACCACTCACCACTCCTTGAAACACCTGCCCAACGTTGTCGGACATATACAACGCTTGAAAATATTTGGTTGAAGCACGTTCACATTCCATAGCAGCACGTTCCATTACACTACTTTTTTTGCAACGTAATTCAATTTCATCTGCGTTTGGTTGTTTTTTGTTGTCAATCATCAACTGCAAAAGACGATGCGTAAGCACGTCAGGATAGCGACGTATTGGGCTAGTGAAGTGCGAATAATAATCGAAAGCAAGCCCGTAATGACCAATATTTTTAGTAGAATAATAGGCCTTGGCCATACATCGTAAACTCAAACTTTGCAATAAATTTTCCTCCGGTTTACCTTTGCATTGCAGCGTCATGTTGTTGAGACTTTCTGCTATTTTTTTGGGTGTATCAAGGTGCATCGTATAACCTAATTTTGTTGCAATCAATGCTAAATCC
>JAYVJZ010000133.1:0-2382 GCA_043768865.1 Sphingobacteriales bacterium | reverse complement strand
AGTGGGCAACAAGTAACCACTAGCGCCAATGTAACCCTAGTGAGATAATAGCACCATTAGCACACCATGACACTCCACATTACTACGAGACAATAATCTTTCGTTCATTAGCAAGCAACGTCCTATAATTGTTTAATAAATTCAACTCCGTCAGCAGTTCCGTAACCTTATCCTCGTCTGTCGTACTTTTTAATTCTTGTTGCTTTTGGGTAATGAGGCTTTCTATCTTGCGCAATTGAAAATATTGTATAATCGTTTTTGCATCTTCTTTATAATTATCATCAGGCGTTATTACATAAATATCAAATAGCTTCCAGCTTTCGCTCAACTCATAATTATCTGTGAACATATCTATCACATAATCAGTAATTTTTTTATCTTCATGATTTATATAATATGTCAAGTCAGCGGGGGTATCCGTATGTTGTTGTTTTAAATATTCAAACAAATAGGTAGTACTTTCATTTTCAAATTCTTGTTCATTGAGCTGATCTACAATTGCTTCTTTGATAGTTTGTTGCTCGTTGAATACCTTAGCACCGCTTTCTATCATTAGTCGAATCAATTGTTTTTCAATTATATGCAGGCTAGAGGCTTGTTCATGTTGCCTTACGGCTTGTTCTACGTGCGACAATCGCAGCTGTTCGAGGTCGTCATTAGCAGCGCTGTTAGGTGCGAATTTTTGTTTCAACACCCCCTTGCGAGCCAAATTAGTTTCGTTGAGCAAGATACCTTCGTCCATTTTCAAAAGCTGAGCACATTGTTGAATATATACACTACGCTTCATCGCATCAGGTATTTTAGCAATACTACCCACTATATCTTTGAGCAATTCCACTTTCTTCAACGGATCGTCAACTATTGCCGACGCCTGTAGTTGAGTTTTGAAGAGTATAAAATCTTGAGCATTTTTTTGAATATGTTCTTGCAATGCCACAGTACCGTTGCGTTGTATGAAACTATCGGGGTCGTCGTTGGCATCGAATAACAATATTTTGACGTTCATGTCCTCTTCTAATATCAGCTCCAATCCACGTTGAGCAGCTTTTATGCCTGCATTGTCTCCATCAAAGAGTATCACTATGTTTGGGGTATATCGTTTTATTAAACGCACTTGCTCCACCGTTAGCGACGTGCCCGAAGAGGCTACAACGTTGTTGATGCCATGTTGCACAAGCGAAATCACATCCATATACCCCTCTACCAATAAACACGAGTTCTCTTTGACCAGGGCCTGCTTCGCTAGGTGGATGCCATACAGCGTCTGACTTTTATTGTATATTTCAGTTTCAGGGGAATTGAGATACTTAGGAGCGGCATCATTTTTTTTGATTAATCGCCCTGCAAATCCGACTATCTTGCCCGACAGAGCATGAATAGGATAAATAACACGTTCACGAAAAAAATCGCGCGACTGCTCTAAATTATGCCCTATCAATCCAACCTTTGCCAACAGCTCGGGTTGATAGCTTTTGAGCTTAGCAGCAGCATAAAGACTATCGTACGCAGCATCTGCCCACCCAAGGTGAAACAACCGCATAGTAGCTTCGCTAATGCCCCGCTCTACAAAATAACTTTTAGCTATCAAGCGACCTACCTCTGTGTCGTGCAACGCCTGCTCATAGTGCGTTTGAGCAAATTCATTCACTATATAAAGGCTGTCTTTTTCTTGTGTTTTTTGACGCTCGTCGTCGGTTTGCACCTTATCAATTACTTCAATATTATACCGAGCGGCTAGCTGCCGCAACGCCTCTACATAGGTCAATTTATCGTGCTCCATCAAAAATTGCACAGGCCCACCTGCCTTGCCACATCCAAAACATTTATAGATATTTTTTGCTGGCGATACTACAAACGAAGGCGTTTTTTCATTGTGAAACGGGCAGTTGCCAGTATAGTTCGCTGACTTGCGACGTAGCTGAACATAATCGCTCACCACCTCATACACACGAGCAGCGTCTATTATCTTAGCAATCGTTTCTTGGGTGATCATTACCCCAAAAGTACAAAAAAACAAAGCTAAAGCAACTATTAAAAAATACTTTGCTTTTGCAAAAGAGTTGCTAATTTTCTTGATGGGTATGCCCTTGTCAAACGCTTATATTCTCTAATCACACCAAACATTAGTTTGGCAAGCGTCGGTATATTCCCCTTATTATAAATGAAAAATAATTGCAACAAGATGGGCTGTGTTTTAGTGTACTATTAATTTTATTGAAACAGTGGGATAAATTTAATTCGTTGGCTGTGTGTATGGCAATGATTATCAATTTCTTAAGACTGCCAACGTAGGAAATAACAAAAATGGATTGCATACTGCTAGATTATAACGTCAAATATGTGTTTTACATGAAATAACTTTTCTACGTTTTTATAAATAAT
>JAYVJZ010000132.1:0-5838 GCA_043768865.1 Sphingobacteriales bacterium | reverse complement strand
CATATTAGTAGAAGATATGAACCAACGCATAGATGTAAAAATACGTAGTGTCGATAAATAAACCCCGATATAATCATCACCTAAAACAACCTGTATTAACGCTGTGGAACTTATTACTTTTATATTATTAAGCATAATAACTATCGTCTCGGCGAGCCTCGTTATTTTTACCAAAAACGCTATACATAGCGTGCTATGGTTGATTTTTTGTTTTTTTACAATCGCAGGGCATTATGTTTTATTGAATGCACAGTTTCTAGCGGTGGTCCACATCATAGTCTATTCAGGTGCGATAATGGTACTTTTTTTGTTCACGGTCATGCTACTCAATCTCACTAAGGAAACAGAGCCTGTCAAAAGCAATGCGCTAAAGATAGCAGCAGTTATAGCAGGTGGATTGCTATTAGTTGCATCTGTTACGCTTACCAAAATACCCGCTACCGATATACATGCAATCAATGAAATAGGGTTAGTCGGCAACTTGGGCAAAGTGCTGTTCAATGAATATGTTTTTCCATTTGAAATTGCCTCTATCCTGTTTTTATCAGCAATGACGGGTGCTATAGTACTCACTAAATCAGATAGAGGATAAAATAAACAAGCCCAAACTGAATAATAAAATTTTAAATTACAATAAAAGTGAACGCCATTTTATCAATGCCATTACTCAATATGTCGCTAGTGCCGCAACACTATTATGTCTTACTTTGCACCTTACTTTTTTGTATGGGTGTGGTTGGGGTGTTGTTTCGTCGCAATTTTATAACCATCATTATGTGCATAGAGTTAATGCTCAATGCTACCAACCTCCTCTTGGCATCGTTTGCAGCGCATAACAACAACGCCGACGGACAAGTAATGGTTTTTTTTATTATGGTTGTGGCTGCTGCAGAAGTAGCAGTAGGCTTGGCTTTGATGGTAATGATATACCGCAACATAAAATCGGTGGACATGGATATATTGAGCCAATTGAAAAATTAAACTAAATTACTATCAGAATTAATTGTAATCAACTCTACAACTTTTAAATTATCTACCCTTGAATTATATTTTTCTTATTCCGCTTTTGCCCCTCATCGGTTTTTTTATTATTTCGTTATTTGCTAATAAAATCTCCAAAACCCTGGCAGGTGGTCTAGCCACAGCGCTGGTTATAGCTTCATTTGGAATAAGCCTCGTTGCGTTTTTAGAAGTTATAGCTACTCATACACCTCTGCGTCAGCATCTTTTCACTTGGATAGATGTGGCAGGTTTGAACATCGGTTTCGATCTATTATTAGACCAATTAAGTATATTGTTTTGCTTAGTTATCACCGGTATCGGTGGGTTGATACACCTATATTCTATGGGATATATGCACGACGATAAACGTCAAAATCAATTCTTTTCATACCTTAATTTGTTTATTTTTTTTATGTTGCTACTCGTTATGGGTGCCAACTTTTTGATTATGTTCATCGGCTGGGAAGGTGTGGGGCTCTGCTCGTATCTATTGATTGGCTTTTGGTTTACCAACACAGAGTATAACAACGCAGCACGCAAGGCATTTATAATGAATAGAATCGGTGACTTAGGATTGCTGTTAGGCGTGTTTTTAATTTATTTTAATTTCTCTTCATTAGATTATGATGTTGTATGCAACAGTGGTAATGCACTTGGCATCAGTACAACTACTCTAACCGCTATTACTTTATTGCTTTTCGTCGGTGCTATGGGCAAAAGCGCACAAGTGCCATTATACACTTGGCTACCCGACGCAATGGCAGGACCTACCCCTGTCAGTGCTCTTATACACGCAGCAACGATGGTTACAGCAGGGGTGTATATGATTGTAAGAAGCAATGTTTTATACTCGTTAGCACCCTATACGCAAAGTGTTGTGATGGTTGTAGGGCTCATAACCTGTGTAATGGCAGCTACTATTGGGTTCAAGCAAAATGACATAAAGAAAGTATTAGCCTATTCTACTGTTTCGCAACTAGGATTAATGTTTTTTGCTTTAGGGCTCGGAGCATACACAGCCGGGCTTTTTCATGTTATCACTCATGCATTTTTCAAAGCACTTTTGTTTTTGGGAGCAGGCAGTGTCAT
Organism: Sphingobacteriales bacterium; assembly: GCA_043768865.1. Classification (GTDB taxonomy): domain Bacteria; phylum Bacteroidota; class Bacteroidia; order Chitinophagales; family JAYVJZ01; genus JAYVJZ01. Next base: position 3,747 of record JAYVJZ010000132.1, on the reverse strand, counting down.
ACACGCATTACACCACGAGCAAGACCTACGCAACATGGGCGGATTGAAAAATAAAATCAAACTCACTTACCTCACTTTTGCAATCGGCACACTCGCTATTAGCGGGTTTCCGTTACTGTCTGGGTTTTTTAGCAAAGATGAAATATTAGCCGCAGCGTTTGCACATTCGCCAATGCTATGGGCGGTAGGTTTGGGTGCCTCTTTACTCACAGTAGGCTATATGTTTCGTATGTTTTTTCTTGTTTTTTTTGGAGATTATCGTAATCAACATATAGCTCCTAACCACATACACGAAAGCCCTGTTTCAATGACATTGCCCCTTGTTGTACTTGCCGTATTGAGTGTAGTAGGAGGTTGTATTAATTTGCCTCACGCTTTGGGAGGTAACTCGTGGTTGCACGATTGGTTGCAACCTGTTGTTAATTATAATCTCGCCCCTTCACATCAATTGTCCCATAGCACTGAGTGGATTTTGATGGCTATCACAACACTACTTGTATTGGTAGTTATTTATTTTGTGTATAATAAATATGCAATTAAAAAAACGCTCCCAACGGCCGACAACGCATTGCCATTAGTTGAAAAAATGCTGAGCAATAAATATTATATCGATGAGTTGTATAATGCTATTTTTGTGAAACCAATTGGTATGGTATCCACTGCAGTTCATACATTTGATACCTACGTTTTAGACACCATAATGATGAGCGGAGCTGCTAGTTTGTCGATGTTGGGTAATGTTTTGCGTCAGTTGCAAAGCGGTAAATTAGAACATTATTTAGTAGGAATGGTAGTGAGTATGATTGCTCTTCTTTATTTCTTTTTAGTGATTTAATATAAGCGGCAATCGATAATTAATTTAAAACAAAAAAAATTTACAATACCTATAATTTATGAGTTTGATATTGCTTGCTTTACCGTTAATTACTGCCTTATTTGCTTATTTCGTTAAGCAACATTCCAAGACAATCGCTATGTTTGGTGCAGTCGTTAATTTAGTATTAACGTTATACATTGCGTATGTTTTTGAAATCGGATTCAACGGCATGCAATTCTCAGATTCATTATTTACTATACCTAATATAAATTGCAGCTTCGATGTAGGCATAAACGCAATCTCGCTCCTGTTCCTTATTTTAACGAACATCAGCTTGCCATTGATAATAGCAACTAGCCCAAAACAAGTAGATAAAAATTCACTTTTTTTTGCATTAATAAGTTTTTTCTCATTTGCTCTGCACGGTGTCTATCTCATCAGCGATGGTTTATTTTATTATGTATTTTGGGAAATGGCTTTGCTGCCAATATTTGTTTTACTCATAGTATTCGGTGGACAGCAGTCGATGCAGACCTTTTTTAAGTTCTTTATTTATACAATAGCAGGGAGTTTGTTCATGCTCGTTTCAATAGTACTTCTCCGCAATAACACCAACGGTTTTGCATGGGAGGCATGGACCAACAACACGCTCTCACCTACCCTTCAAGCCGTTGCTTTGATAGGTTTTGCAGCTGCTTATTTTATCAAAATACCCATATTCCCCTTTCATACATGGCAGCCCGATACCTATACCAAAGCCCCAACCACCGTAACTATGCTACTCTCTGCCGTAATGCTAAAAATGGCAATATACAGTATTTTGCGATGGGTGATTCCGATTCTACCGACTGCTTTTGAAGCGTATCGAATGGTCGGGCTGCTGCTTAGCGTTATAGGAGTGGTGTATGCAAGCATCATCGCAATCCAACAAACCGACCTCAAGCGTCTCCTCGCTTACAGCTCTATGGCACACGTAGGCATGATAGCAGCAGGAATATTCAGTGGTTCAAATATAGGCAGCACAGGTGCCATATTGCAATGCATCAATCACGCAATTATCAGCATAGGTTTGTTCTACATAGCCGACCTATTGCAGCATCGATTTGGAACGTACGATATCCATACAATGGGCGGCGTACGTCAATATCAACCAATATTAGCCACCTTTCTAATGATACTCACCTTAGCTAGTGTCGCTATGCCATTGACCAACGGGTTTGTGGGTGAGTTTATGATTTTGATTGGAATATATGACCTACACCCAGTCTTATGTGCAGTTGCAGGGTTGAGCGTGGTGCTAGGTGCGGTGTATATGTTGCGTATGTATATGCTCACCATGCTTGGCGATAGCCAAGTTGCAGTAGGGTTTGCCGACCTTACTCTACGCGATAGTCTAATACTTATTCCCATTGTGATACTCATTTTTACCCTCGGTCTATTCCCCGTGTTATTTTCTCAGTTTTTGATTTAAAACCATTTTTTAAAATAATATTTATAAACAGTGTTATCTATAATCGTACTTTCAGTAGTTTCAGTATTAATGCTCATGTTGAGCGCATTCAATCAACGCAAACTTGTGTTGCCCTTGGCTGCGTTAGGCATGATAGCCACTATAGCCTTGAGTATAGGCGATATAGATAACGGCGATGCGTACTTCAACAATATGCTTTTCATCGACAATCTAAGTGCTATATTGAGTATATGCATAGGGTTGGTGATGATAGGCGTTTTTGCTGTAGCTACAAAATATTATCATGACAACGTTCCACATTTGAGCGACCTATTTGCTTTGCTTGTTTTTTCAACAATTGGAGGCTTGTTGTTAATGAATTATAGTAATTTAACTATGCTTTTTGTAGCCTTAGAGATTTTATCAATTCCTCTATACGTGCTAGCAGGTAGTCATCGTGATGATTTGAGAGGCAACGAATCGGCTTTGAAATATTTTATAATGGGAGCCTTTGCGTCCGCTATTATGTTGTTTGGAATAGCTCTGGTATATGGCGCTACGGCCTCTTTCGATTTAATCAGCATTCACTCCTGGCTCGTTACTGATAATTCTACGATGTTTCAGCTCGGTGCAGTGTTGATTGTGTTTGGTTTTTTATTCAAAATTGCTGTAGCACCGTTTCATTTTTGGGCACCCGATGTATATCAAGGAGCCCCTAGCATCATAACTATGTATATGAGTACAGTTGTAAAAATAGCTGCTGTGGCTGGGTTGTGGAGGTTTATGTCGCTAGCAGGCTATGGAGATATCAATTCAAATGTACCTTTGTTACCTTATTTGATATGTACAGTTATTGTTCTCACACTAGTTTTTGCGACTATTTCAGCATTAAAGCAAACTAATTTTAAGCGCCTAATGGCGTACTCAAGCATCAGCAACGGTGGATTACTATTACTTCCTTTTTTAGTACTTAACAATCCAGCGGCACTTTGTATCTACCTGTTGGCTTATGCAATCGCCAATGTCCTACTTTTTACAATCTATATTGCCATTAAGCAAGCCACTAACGACGCAGAAATAGAAGCTTTTAAAGGAATGATGAAATGCCAACCCGTATTAGGAATGGGTCTTTTTATCGGAATGTTATCACTATCAGGTGTGCCACCTTTGGCCGGCTTTTTTGGTAAATTATATTTGCTGCTTGGCGTTGCCAATGCGGCATGGTGGGGCATGGCAATAGTCGCTATTGTAGCATCGCTCATTGGACTATACTATTACGTAAGAGTCGCGTTAGCAGCTTTGCAGCCCGCTACAACCCAACTCCACTGTCCAGCAGTTTATAAATGGGTGGTAGTTGTTTGTAGTTTTTTATTGATCGTGCTTGGTTTTTTTAGTGGATTAATTGCTGATTGTTTTTAATATTGTTTTTATAGAATTATTTTCTATTGTACAATTTAATTTATCTAAGGGTAGTTGCATA
>JAYVJZ010000131.1:0-3588 GCA_043768865.1 Sphingobacteriales bacterium | reverse complement strand
AAATAGACGTGCTACAAAGCTACAATTACAATTTCAATTAACAATTATGAATAAATAGCAAATTAATAATCATAAAATAATAAGCTATATGTTTGTTTTTGTATGAATAAATTAATTATTTTCACACTCATTATAGTATCATTATCATTTCAATATCTACTTTTGATTGTACTGTTTTTGATTCATTTTCAGCTTATTAATAAATGAAACAAGTGCATTATTTTCAGTAGAAATTTACCCGAATAGATGCCCTATTTAACACCCTATTACCTATTAATAAAATTAAAAATAGAATGAATATTTTAGTAACTAATGACGACGGTTATTTTGCAAAAGGCATAGCTGCATTAGTGGCCGTGGCGAAGGAATTCGGCAACGTAACTGTAGTAGCCCCTGACAAACCTCAAAGTGGAATGGGACATGCTATCACTATCAACGCACCACTGATGGTAGATACTGTCGATGTGTTTGGGAGCGATGTCGTTGCATTCAAAACAAGTGGCACGCCGGTTGATTGTGTAAAACTTGCCGTTGATAAGCTGCTCAGTAGCCCACCTGACTTGGTGTTGAGTGGGTTCAACCACGGTAGCAATGCAAGCATTAATATACTCTATTCGGGTACTATGAGTGCGGCTGTTGAAGGCAGCATAGAGGGCGTAGCTTCGATTGGTTTTTCGTTGCTTGACTATAGCGAGGAGGCTGATTTCGACGGTTCGCAAAGCATAGCCCGACGTGTGATTCAGTATATTATTGATCACCCTTTGCCAAAGCAACGTTTGCTTAATGTAAATATTCCTAAGTTGCCTGCTGACGAGATAAAGGGTGTTAAAATTTGTAGGCAGGCGAATGCTAAGTGGGAAGAGGATTACAAAGAACGATTCGACCCACGGGGCAAAAAGTATTATTGGATGACGGGGCATTTTGAAAATTTAGACACAAGCAACGATACTGACATTTGGGCTTTGGAGCATGGCTATGCTAGTGTTGTTCCGGTGATGTTCGACTTAACTGATCATGCTTTGTTGGCTGCGATGCCTGAGTTTGAAAGTGTATTATTGCAATAAATAAAAATCGCTATTTTTTTCAATGACTAAAAAAGAACGCTATTCGGCTTTTGTTGCTTATTTTGAAAAGCATGCCCCTACCGCAGAGACCGAACTATCCTTTAGCAACGACTATGAACTGTTGGTGGCTGTGATATTGAGTGCACAATGCACCGACGTTCGTATCAATGCCACTACTCCTGCGCTATTTGCCGCCTACCCTACCGTGCAAACCCTTGCTAAGGCTACGTTTGAAGAGTTGTTTCCATTTATACGAAGTGTGAGCTATCCTAACAACAAAACCAAGCACTTGCTTGCTATGGCACAGCGAGTAGTGAGCATCTACGGAGGTCATATTCCACAGAACACCTCAGACCTCGAAACCCTGCAAGGCGTAGGTCGCAAGACTGCTAATGTTGTAGTGAGCGTGTTGTATAATCAACCCAAAATGGCGGTCGATACGCATGTGTTTCGAGTGAGCAATCGCCTCGGTCTTACCAAAAGCACTACGCCTTTGCAGACGGAGCTGCAGCTCGTCAAACTCTTACCTGAGCACACTATTCACATGGCACATCATTGGTTGATACTGCATGGCAGGTATGTCTGCATAGCCCGCAACCCGAAGTGTGGCGTTTGCCCCATCACGGAGATGTGTGCTACATTTACCAAAGCACAAAAAGCACTAGCAAAAAAAGCCGCGTTCGTTGTTAATTGAAATGGCAACAACGATAATCGACACGATATCGACCAGTTATTTTTAATAAAATTAGTCTTAATTATCGATGGTATTATTTCTGTTTTTTTACTATAAAAGTGGGTTCAATGTAATGGAATTAGTATACTTTTTTTGTGTTATTTAATTACATTCTATGTTGCAATAATAATATAAGCTCAAGTAGAATAGCTAATTAATGTAACTACTAAAAGAAAGTTCGATTGGTACAAGCTCAGACACTATCGACGAATACAAAAGCGCTGCGGTAGAAGTATTTGTTGGATTATAAGCTACGTTTTTATAAAAAATAAGTACTTTTGCGCATCGTAGATTGTTTATAATTAACCCAAATAGCTACTAAAATAACGAGTTTCAAAAAAAATAGCTACTTTTTTATATCTTAACTATGATTAAAAATTCAATGCAATTTAAAGGCTTGAATGGCATACGCGCGATAGCTGCTATTACGGTTTTGATTTCGCATGTTTTTATTGCTTTGCCACAGTTTGGATTTAAAAATCCATTGTCCTCAGATAATGAAGTAACTGGATTGTGGGCTGCCGGGCTGAGTGTAAGTATGTTTTTTGCTTTGAGTGGATTTTTAATAACGTATTGGTTATTAAATGAAAAACAACAGCACCAAACTATATCAATTCAACAATTTTATAAACGCCGCTTTGCACGTATAGGTCCTTTGTATTACGTTGTTTTGTTGGGTTCTTTGATGTTATTGTATTTGTTTGATTCAACAATGAGACATTCGACAGCTGCCTATTATGTTTTTTTTGCGTCGAATATCCCTTTTATTCTAGGGTTTGCTCATCCGCTAGTGGTTCACTTTTGGTCATTGAGTGTTGAAGAGCAGTTTTATTTATTCTGGCCAATACTACTTGAAAAAGTAACGTACAAATTCCCTCAAAAACTTATTTTTTTTATTATAGTTTATATTATCGCAACGGCAGCAGCAAAATATTTTTCAATTAAAACTAGCATCGAATTGCCCTATATTTTTTTATCAGTTTGCCGCTTTCATATCATGGCAATTGGGGCTTTGGCTGCTTATTTTTATATTCAAAAAGACGTTATGTTCATCAAAGTAATGCAACACCAAATCCTACAGATGATAAGCTGGGCGTATCTTTTGTTGATTTTGACTACTAGTTTTCATATAGCTACCCTCGTTGATAATGTTATGATAGCTCTAGTAACGGTGGTGCTCATTTATGGTCAGCAGCGAGCTAGTCCTATTATCAATTTGGAGTGCAAGTTGATGTATGAATTAGGTGCAATTAGCTACGGAATATATTTATATCATCCCATTATTATTTACTTATTTTCAATGCTGTTTGCTACCACTTTTATACATCCTAGTTGGGTATTTATCGCAATTGCTCTAACTACAATCATAGTGTCTTACTTTTCATTTCATTATTTTGAAAAACGTTTTTTGATTACAAAGTAACCTATGAGTTTATACAAATTTGTTTTTTCATAACTAGTGTTTTTTGTTTTTAGTACCTATACGGCGGGCTTTGCCCGCCGTATAGGTACTGTTATTAATTATATTGTGTGATTCATTCCCTATCGTTTTACCATTTTATAGGTTTGTAGCGTGCCTTTGTCGGTAGTTATTCTTACAAAATACAGGCCTTGTGCTGCGTTGCTTATATCGATGCTGGTGCTAAACGCTTGTACTGTTTTTGAAGTAATTATTTTGCCTTGCACATCGAGTACGTCAATGCTTATGATGCTGTTGTCAAGGCTTTGTATGGCAAACACGCCACTGCTTGGGTTCGGGGTGATGGTGATGGGGTTTTCATTACCACATGT
>JAYVJZ010000130.1:0-5724 GCA_043768865.1 Sphingobacteriales bacterium | reverse complement strand
TGAGCATCACGGACACCATGAATTAAATTTCTTCGAAAAGTATGTTTTTTCACAAGACCACAAAATAATTGCACGTCAATTTTTAATTACTGGAATGGTGTGGGCTTTCATTGGTGCAATGATGTCGGTAATTTTTCGTATTCAGTTAGCTTGGCCTGACGAATCATTTCCTTTTTTAGAACAATTGGTTGGTAAGTGGGCCGAAGGAGGTAAAATAAGTCCAAATTATTACTATTCATTGATAACAATGCACGGAACTATTTTAGTTTTTTTTGTACTCACAGCAGGCCTGAGTGGTACTTTTGCTAACTTATTAATACCTTATCAGATTGGTGCACGAGACATGGCTTCGCCGTTTTTGAATATGTTATCATATTGGTTCTTTTTAGTTAGTGGGTTAATAATGCTATCATCATTGTTTATACAAACAGGTGCTTTTGCAGGCGGCTGGACTGCTTATCCACCGTTATCTGCCTTACCACAAGCTAGTCCTGGCTCAGGTTTGGGTATGACACTTTGGATTTCTTCTATGTCTTTGTTCATTATTTCATCATTGCTCGGTGGGTTGAATTATATAGCTACTATCATCAATATGCGCACCAAAGGCATGACATTTTTTAGAATGCCTCTTACGATATGGGCGTTGTTTTTTACGGCGATTTTGGGTGTGCTTTCATTTCCACTTCTGTTAGCTTCAATGATTTTATTGTTGTTTGATAGACATTTAGGTACTAGTTTCTATTTGAGTGATATTTACGTTGGTGGTCAAGCGTTAGATCATCATGGTGGAAGCCCAATTTTATACCAACACTTGTTTTGGTTTTTAGGTCATCCAGAGGTATATATTATCTTGTTTCCTGCTTTGGGTATGGTCTCGGAGATATTAGCTGTCAATTCTCGCAAGCCATTTTTTGGTTATAGAGCATCTGTAGTTGCACTAGGAGCTATATGTGTTATCGGGTTTTTTGTTTGGGCGCATCACATGTTCATATCAGGCATCAATCCATTCATCGCCTCGATATTTGTATTAACAACGTTAGCTATTGCGATTCCTTCCGCTGTTAAAGTCTTTAATTTTTTAGCAACTATTTGGCGAGGCAACATTCAATTTACACCTGCAATGATGTTTTCTCTTGGCTTCGTAAGTTTGTTTATCTCAGGTGGTTTGACAGGTATATTTTTAGGTAATTCGGCCCTCGATATACCGTTGCATGACACGTATTTTGTAGTAGCTCACTTTCATATAGTAATGGGTGTTGCTTCTTTCTTTGGTTTGTTTGCAGGGGTCTATCATTGGTTTCCGAAGTTGTTCAACGGACGTATGATGGACGAAACGCTCGGCAAGCTACATTTTTGGATTACATTGGTTGGTGCATATAGCATATTTTGGCCGATGCATTACATTGGTTTAACGGGTGTGCCACGTCGCTATTATTCATTCAACGAAATTCCTACGTTTGCCGACTTTTCAGCGTTCAATATTTTTATTACTATTGCAGCTACGGTTGTTTTCTTAGCACAAATGTTGTTCGTTTATAATCTAGTAAATTCAATATTTAGAGGACGTAAAATGGACGCTTCATTAAATCCTTGGAAATCAACAACATTAGAATGGACAACCCCTATGGTACCTGAGCACGGCAATTGGGTAGGCGAGATACCTCATGTACACCGTTGGGCTTATGATTATAGCCGACCTGATCAAACTGACGGCAGGGATTTTATTCCGCAAAACGAACCGTTGAAGCCAGGTGAAAAAGAGGGTGAAGACTTATTGCAACATTAATTACACACATTCAACTTACAATTTGTCTCAAGCACACATACATACTAACAACGCTTTTTATCTAGCATTCAAATCAAAATTACACGACTATAAAATGTTGTCAAAGTTTGGGTTGTCGATGACTGTGGTTGTGTCCGCTATGTTTGGTTTTTACATGGGTCTTAATAGTACTGTTTCTATTTATATGTGGTTGCTTTTTGTAATAAGTGGATTCTTAGTTACCATTTCTAGCAATACGTTCAATCAAATATTAGAAAAAGATACTGATAAGTTGATGAAACGAACCATGAATCGACCACTTGCTACGGGTCGTATGTCTTCTACAGAAGCGTTGTTGTTTGCAGGTTTTAGTGGGTTGATAGGCATTGTTTGCTTGTGGTATTTTTTCAATGTTAATGCAGCTATTGTTGGTATGTTGAGTTTGTTTACATACAGTTTTATATACACCCCATTAAAGAAAGTTTCACCTATTGCAGTTTTTATAGGTGCTTTTCCTGGTGCTTTTCCTGTTATTATTGGTTATTTAGCCGCTAACGGTGGGCATTATGACGTAGAAGTTTGGTATCTGTTTGCGATTCAATTTATTTGGCAATTTCCGCACTTTTGGGCAATAGCTTGGCTAGGTGATAGCGATTACAAAAATGCGGGTTTCAATTTGCTTCCCACTCACGATGGCAAATCGACAGGCACAGCGCTGTTATGTATAATGTATATTGTTTCATTAATAATAATTGTTGCTTATTATTGCATTACCCGCAATTTTTATATCGCTACTACTTGTTCCACAATCATCATTGGGTTATTTTTTTTATATTATGCTTACAGATTGTTACATATTCAATCTGACCAAGCCGCACGTAAGTTGATGTTTGCCTCAATTATTTACTTACCATTGCTTCAATTATTTTTTTGTTTAGATAAAATAATACATTAAATCATGGCTTATAGCATATCTAATAATGTCGATAAACAAGAGTTTGACAAACGCTTCAAAGGTCAAAAGAATGGACTTTATATCGGGCTTGCGAGCGTTGCGATGGTATTTGCAGGCTTCACAAGTGCTTTTTTAGTACGTCGTGCCTCGGGCGGTTGGACTACCTATTTGTTGCCTGATATTTTTTGGATTAGCACGATTGTAATTTTAACAAGCAGTGCTTCACTTTTCTTTGCCCGATATTTTTTTAATAAAAACCAATTCACAGCCTACAGGTGGTCATTAGTAAGTACATTCCTGCTTGGTGTGGTCTTTTTGTTTTTACAAAAATCGGGTTGGGATACGTTGAAAACAACCGGTGTGTGGGTGGACGGCACTCCTTCGGGTTCTTTTTTTTATTTAATATCGTGGTTTCACGCTGCCCATATTGTTGGCGGTTTGTTTGTTTTGTTATTTGCTTTGTATCGTTCACTAACCAAATTCTTCGATATCCCTCGTAAATTTACAGTAGTTAGCAACGGACTAACGCTCACAAGTATTTATTGGCATTTTGTTGATATTTTGTGGGTCTATCTATTTTTGTTTATCGTTTGGTATAACTAATTTTACACCTCTTTAAATCTTTTAATTTTTTTCAATATGGCATCAACTGTTGCAACGGAAACTGAAGTAAACCCATGGGGTGGGGGAGTAGCCCCTTACGACACGAGTTATGGTAAAATGATGATGTGGTTCTTTCTAGTCTCAGATTGTTTCTCGTTTTCAGGTTTATTGATTACTTATGGAGCCTTACGCTTTAGCAATGCTACATGGCCCAATCCTAATTTAGTTTTCAATGCGATGCCATTCACCGAGATGCACATACCGCTTGGGTTTGTTAGTATAATGACGTTCATTCTTATCATGTCATCGGTGTTCGTGGTTAGAGCAGTACAAGAAGGTAAGATGATGAATAGGCAAGGTGTAGTATATTGGATGTTGGGAGCGATAGCTGGCGGTGCGGCATTTTTAGGCTGTCAAGCTTGGGAGTGGAATCACCTTATACATCATGGCATGACGATGCAGTCGCCAATACACTATGAGCTTGCTGATGGTTCGATATTTCATGGTCCAGTTGCCTTTGGTCAATTGTTTTTTACTATTACAGGGTTTCATGGTTTCCACGTTTTTTCGGGTGTTGTGCTTAATTGTATTATTACCTACCAAGCAGCTTCAGGCGTTTTAGAACGTCGAGGGCACTACGAAATGATTGAAAAAGTAGGACTATATTGGCATTTTGTTGATCTAGTTTGGGTTTTCGTTTTCTTATTATTTTATCTACTCTAGTAGAATTATTAATTTTATCTCATCTTTTTTAAAAAATATATACACCATGTCAGGACATCCAATGACCCCAGAAGAATATAAAAGCGGCGTTAGCGCTGTGTGGAGAACCACCGTTATTCTCACTCTTATAACAGTTTTAGAAGTAGGAGTTGCATTAGTGTGGCCGTGGCATGAAGGCAACGGTAAATTAGTCCTAAATTTACTTTTAGTTTTTATGGGATTACTAAAAGCCTATTGGATAATGGGAGAGTTCATGCACTTATCGTATGAAAAACGTTCACTGACGATGAGTATTTTATTTCCTGTTTTGCTATTAGTATGGTTCGTAATTGCTTTACTCTCTGACGGAACATTTTGGATGAACATACGGGCCTCGTGGGGGGGGATGTAATATCGCTGCCGTTCACAACATTTTTTCAAATACAAAGCATTTACTCATCGTAAATGCTTTTTTATTCGCTTTTTTTTACCATATATTTGGGTAATTATTATTTATGCTAACTGTCCCAATAGGTATATTCGACTCAGGTTTTGGCGGGCTAACAGTATTGAAAGACATACGCCGAATGTTACCTCAGTTCGATTATTTGTACCTCGGAGACAATGCACGAGCACCTTATGGAGATAGGTCCTTTGATGTGATTTACGAATACACCTTGCAAAGTGTTGATTTTTTATTCTCTCAGGGTTGTCAATTGGTGCTACTAGCCTGCAACACAGCCTCTGCAAGAGCCTTGCGTACCATTCAACAAAACAACTTATCGAAATACCCTAATCACTATCGTGTGTTGGGCATTGTACGTCCAACTGTTGAGCGTATTGACACTATAACTAAATCAAAGCATATTGGTATTTTGGCCACTGAAGGCACTGTTATTTCTAACTCTTATCCAATAGAAATAGAAAAATTGTTCCCTCAAATAGCCGTCTATCAAGAGTCTTGCCCGCTTTGGGTGCCGTTAGTTGAGCAGCACATTATCGATGATTATCATGCTGGGCCTATCATTCAACAAAACATCAGTGCACTTTTGAACCAACACGACGCTATCGATGCTATCATATTGGCGTGTACGCATTATCCGATTTTGATGGACACCATCCTGAAGCATTTGCCAGCCAATATTAGTTTAGTTACGCAAGGCAAGATAGTTGCTGCTAGCTTGCAATCTTATTTTTTGAAACATTTACATTGGCAGCAGATACTAACACAAGAGGGAAAATGTACTTTTTTAACAACAGACAATGCAAAAATATTCAATGAAAAAGCAAGTTATTTTTATGGTGAAGAAGTCATTGCAAAGCAAATACACCTTACTACTTATTAATCAAAATTAACTATGACTAAACGTTGGATTTGGGCACAAAAATTAGAATTAGCATGGTGGAAACACTACCTAAGAAGCAAGCCCATAGATGAATATTTGGCTTGGAAAAAAAACTATTGGCACCACGTGTTTGATTTACTCAAACCCCAACTATGCCTATATCCTACTACTAAAATTTTAGATGCCGGTTGTGGTCCTGCGGGGGTTTTTATCGCAGTAGATACCCGTTATATAACTGCCATCGATCCGCTCATAGATAGCTACAACGACACCCTGTTACATTTCAAAAAAACCATGTATCCACACGTGCGATTCAGTTCCAAAACCTTAGAAGATTTCAACGAATCCAACTC
>JAYVJZ010000129.1:0-17294 GCA_043768865.1 Sphingobacteriales bacterium | reverse complement strand
CGACCCTTGCCATTGGTTTTTTGTATTTATGGCAAGGGGAACGTCCTAATCTTATTTATTTTGTTCTTTTACATTATGTTAAATTGTGCCAATTTGTTGTTTTGTATTTTTTATTTTGTTTAAAATAATCGGTTGCTTTAGTGTAGTTTTGTGGTATGTCTGCTAGCCATCCTCATCCTGCTTATACTAAGTACAAAGCCACGCTGCCCGAGCTCCCGGGGGTGTATAGGTATTATGATGCTGCGTATAATTTGTTGTATATTGGTAAGGCTAAAAATCTAAAAAAACGGGTGTCTTCGTATTTTACGAAAGAGCATGATTTGATGCGTTTGCGTAAGATGGTGAGTCAGATTGAGAGTATAGAATTGACGGTGGTGGATACTGAAAAAGATGCCTTGCTGCTTGAAAATTCGTTGATTAAGAAGCATCAGCCGAAGTATAATATTGAGTTGAAAGATGACAAGACGTATCCGTTTGTTTGTATTACGAATGAGCCGTTTCCGAAGGTGTATATTACGCGTAACAAATACGACCCAAGGGCGACGTACTATGGCCCTTTTTATAGTGTGGATAGGTTGCGCAGCATGCTTGATTTTCTAAAGCCGACTTTTCAATATCGTACTTGTAACCTTGCTTTGTTTGATAAAAATATTGAACAAAAAAAATTCAAGGTGTGCTTGGAGTATCATATAGGCAACTGTCTGGGCCCTTGTGTGGGGAAGCAAAGTAGTGAGGATTACAGACAAAAAATTGACAGATTGGGGATGTTGTTTAAGGGGCGTTTTAGGAGTGTGATTGACCCTATTGAGGCTCAGATGCTGGTGTTAGCGGGTGATTTGGAGTTTGAAAAAGCGGCTGCATTGAAGCATCATGTGGATAGCATACGTATGTTTCAATCGCGCAACAGCATCGTCTCGCAGGAGATTAATATGGTCGATGTGTTTGCGTTTGAGCAGCTTGATACGCATTTTTTTATAAATTATTTGAGTGTGTGCGAGGGCAGTATTGTGCATACGAAGATGTTACATATTGTTCAACAATTAGACGAAACCCCAAACGATATATTTGCGTTTGCGGTGGCTGAGTTGCGGCAGGCGGTGGATAGTGTTTGTACTGAAATAATCACGAATGTAGAGGTGGGTTATCCTGATGAGTCACTAAAAATATGGCAACCTAAGCAGGGTGATAAGCGTAAGTTGGTGGAGTTAGGGATTAAAAACGTGAAGTTGGCGAAGCAACAATTTTTACAAAATCAACAGGCACGCAATGCTCATAGTAGTATGCATGAGGTGCTTGAGATTATTCAAAAAGATTTTAGGTTGAAGGAACTGCCGGTGCATATTGAGTGTTTTGATAATTCTAATTTTCAGGGTAGTTTCCCTGTTTCGGCTTTGGTGGTGTTTCGTAATGCGAAACCTTCTAAGCGTGATTACAGAATATATAATGTCAAAACGGTGGAGGGTCCTAATGATTTTGCAACGATGGAGGAAGTGGTATTTCGTCGTTATCGCCGACTGATGGAAGAGGGCAAACCGCTCCCACAGCTAGTCATAGTAGATGGTGGCAAGGGCCAATTGAGCAGCGCAATGAAGAGCATTGAGGCGTTAGGATTGCGTGGCAAGATGACTGTAGTGGGTATTGCAAAACAATTGGAAGAAATATTTTTTCCGGGCGACAGTGTGCCTCTTTATATTGACAAACGCTCGCCTTCGCTGAAGGTGGTGCAACAGTTGCGTAACGAGGCACATCGATTTGGGATTACGAATCACCGAAACAGAAGAAGTAAAAGTTTTACTAAAACGGAACTTTCGCAAATAGATGGTATCGGCGAGGCGACGTCGGAGGTGCTATTGAAACATTTTAAATCTGTGAAAAAAATAAGCGCAGCTACCCTTGAACAATTGACCGAGGTAGTGGGCAAAAGCAAGGCTGGTATTGTGTTTGATAACTTTGCTTTAATTGATACTGCGACGACTATCGCCCCGCTTATTGCTGATGATACGGATATTGTAGTATAATCGGTGTTGTATAATTTGATTGCAACTTTGATTGGTATAGCTCCGTTTTTTTGGTTTATTTTTGTACCTAATTATTAAAAATACTAATTATTAAACATGAAAAAAATTGTACTGTTTTTAGCTTTATTGCTATGTAGTGGTTGGGCTATGGCTCAAGATTTGAAAACTGAACAAACACAACTGCTGTCATGGGCTAAGGAGCATAAGTTGAAGAAAAAGTCAGTAAAAACGACTGCAAATGGTTTGATGTATTGCATAACCCAAAAGGGAACAGGTGCCGCACCTGCTAAGGCTACAAAGGTCAAAGTGCATTATACGGGTACGCTTTTGAATGGCAAAAAATTTGACTCGTCGGTGGACAGAGGACAGCCGTTTGAGTTTATGTTAGGCATCGGGCAGGTGATAAAAGGCTGGGACGAGGGTATAGCTCTATTGAACAAAGGTGCTAAGGCGTATCTGATGATACCTTCTTCCATGGCTTATGGTGCAAGGGCTATGGGCGAGGCTATTCCGGCGCACTCGCCTTTGATATTTGAAGTCGAATTGATAGAATATTAAATCGATACCTAAAATCCGTTGAAGCTTATGCCTACTGAAAATGGATACATTGCCGGGCCTCTATTGAGTTGAAACAACGGATTCAATCCATAATAAAATTGCAAACTAACTACGCTGTAGCCTACTCGGGCTGTCAATCCGTAACGCAACGTAGATAAATTTTGTATTGTAATCAGCTTTTCGGTAATCGTACCCCGGTCGAGTGCGGTATAGTCTGTACCCCGGTATTTCACATGGCTATTCAACAAATATCCTAACCGAACTCCTACCGCTACTTTTATGCTATTGCCATTCAAATCGGGCTTAGAACGATAGCGTAATTCGATAGGCACATCGGCATATACGATATTCATTTTGTTGCGCTTATAGCTCAGCCCCGTAGGTATTTCAGACAATATAGTCTTGTTAGTAGAATCTTTGACTACTATCGAGTTTGTATAATAATTATTAATGCCAATGCCTACCCCGGGGGCCACACTGAAGCGACTTTTACCCAATTGACGGTCATACATCAGGTACATTTCAAATCCACGTGAATACCATTTCACCTTTATGCTATCTGGTTTGTTATGAAAATTATCAATGTTCATGTTGATTGAAAACCTATCACGACTCGTGGTTAGCACCTTCTTTTTGGGTGGTGCTGTTGCCACTTTCTCCGCTTTATTTTGTGTAGCTACTTGTGCAATAGCATAATTAGAAAAAAATGTTATAAAAACTAAAAGAAATAGACGCATACTGTTGGTGATATTTGAAAAATTGAAGATGCTACAAAAGTAGTATTAAAATATGAAACTACGGCAAAGCAGGATAATGCGATATTCGTCTTGGTTATTTAAAAAATAGTTAGGTGTTCGTTTTTTTTAGTTATTTGACTACAAAAGGGTTTTAATTTACAATAAAAAACCCACGTCTATCACAACTACTAGCAAATGAATTACTGAATTTCATTACCTAATATATACGAAGAAAATAAAATCGAAAAAAACTGCGGACAAGCACCTCCCTTGGCACGTAGCCTCATTATATTAGATTTGTAGCAAGCCCGCATTGTTTTGTTTTACATAACCAAACCGTACTTTTCATTAGTATTAAATAGTCCACTTTAAGTTAAATTACAACTTTTATATAAGTGCCCTTGCTGTACATCTTTATTGATAATTCACATTTTTAAAACAAAAAAAAGCTACTTACCCCTGAGGCAAGTAGCTTTTTGAATAACCCAAATAAACAAATATATCGAAACCAAACAATAGATTGAAATGTAGAAATGCGATTGTATTAATTATTCGCAATCACCTGTGCACCTAGTGCTTGTGTACCCATACCACCTAAAAATCCCTTAGCGAATATGGTATATATTTTACCTGCCTCCAATACCACACCTGGCACCGTAAGAGCAACAGTAGAGGTACCTGCTACTTTAGCATCTAGGCTGTAAGTACCCGCATCTACAGGCAAAAAATCGCCATATTCTTTAAACGAAACGTTTGAAAATAAATTGCTACCACCTGTTACGGCGATATCAACTGCAGGTGCATTGGGGCTGAGGTGTACAAATCGTACGTGTGCTTTGCCAGCAGCAGGTGTAGCTAAATTATCTTCTATCACAATAGGTGTGATAACTGATAGGCTATCTGCAGCAAATATGCTATAGCTTTTATTAGCAACGAACGTCGCATCAGCGTTGATTACTGACGTAGAAGTACCGCTTGCATTCACTTTAATATTACGTAAACCCGCATTCAAAGTTATGTATCCTGTGCTGTTAGGATAGTTCAAAGCAGCTGTGTTTTTTACAATATTATCAACCAATAGATCTACACCCGGAGCATCGGGCGAAGCGTGTGTTACTAGAATTCTAGCAGTAGGCGTAGGTGTAACTACCGCAGGCTCGTCTTCCTTTCCACATGAGGTTACGATAGATGCTAATGATAGCAAAGCAAAAGCGAAAAATAAAAGATTTTTTTTCATAATTAATTTTTTTTTAAAAAGTTTTTTTTGATTAATATTATTTGATACAAAAGTATAACAACCACTCAGTACAATGCAAAAATATAGTATATTGAAAATCTATAATTGTAACATCATATTATTGATTATAACGATAACATTATAAAAACGGTGAGCCAGAATTGTAAATACACACAAAAAAAAATTTGCGAGTAGCCGTGTTTTTTTTATATTTACAACTTCAAAAAAAATCAATTTTTTAACTATTAACCAATCCATAAATAACTACCAAGAATGAAAAACAAATTACACGCAATCAGTCTCTTCGCCGCTATGACACTGCTCGGTGCATGTGGTGGCAAAAGCAGTAGCACGACCACCAACAACAGCAACATACCGCATGAACCCGACCACGTATATGTGCACAGCCTGAGCGACCCCGATATGATCAACCCCCTCAACTATCAAGCCGCAGACGCAGGATATATATGCAAACGACTATTTGCTACCCTCACTTATTTGGATTTTAAAACGCTGAAACTAGTGCCCTACTTAGCCGATAGCAATGCCCGTATCGTCTCCAACCCCGACGGCTCGGTCGATTATACGTACACCATACGCAAGGAAGCAAAATGGGACGACGGCACCCCCGTTACAGCCGACGACGCCGAATTTTCAATGAAAGTAATGATGTGTCCACTCGTAAACAACGAACAAAACAAACCCTATTACGAAAAATATACGAAGCTGATACGCTACCCCGACAACCCAAATAAATTGACCATGCACCTCAAAGAAGCCTACATACAAGGCGAATCTACCGCAGGCGATTTTTTTATAATCCCAAAGAAAATATACGACCCAGCAAATATATTAGCCGCATTCACCTTTGAGCAAATAGCCGCAGGACGCGAAACTCTCAAAAAAGACCCCAACATTAAAAAATTTGCCGACAACTTTAACAGTGAAAAATACAAACGCGAAAAAGAAAATATAGTAGGATGTGGCCCCTACACATTCGACAAGTGGGAAACCAATCAACGCATTATTATAAAGAAAAAAGCAAATTGGTGGGGCGACGCGCTCATCAACACCAACACCGCCTTCGATTGCAACGCACCCACTATCGTATATGAAGTAATCAAAGACCAAACAACAGCCGTAACCGCCCTCAAAGGTCAAAAGTTGGACGCTATGTACGGCATCAAACCCAAAGATTTTTTAGAACTCAAAGAATCCGAAAGCGTCAAAAACAACTACACCCTCAACACCCCCAACTCCCTTGCCTACGCCTACTTTGGACTCAATACCAAAAAATCAAAATTTAACGATAAAAAAGTACGCCAAGCCCTAGCTCACCTCGTGGACGTGGACAAAATGATAAAAACCCTCTATTACGACATGGCCCTTCGTGTCAATGCCGACGCCATATCCTACGGCGATTCAGCAGCCTACAACTTCGACATCAAACCCTACGAATACAACATCGAATTAGCCAAAACCATGCTCGCAGAAGCAGGGTGGAAAGACAGCGACGGCGACGGATTTCTTGACAAAATCATCAACGGAAAAAATGAAAAATTTCTCATAGAATACACTTACAACGCCGGCAACGATATCCGCCAAAATGCAGGCATGATATTCAAAGAAAACGCACGCCAAGCAGGCATCGACGTCAATGTTACCCCACAAGAGTGGGCCATATACATCAAAAATCAACAAGACCATAACTTCGAAATGTGCTACGGTGCATGGATAAAAACCCCCGTCAACAAAGACCCCAAGCAGATATGGCACACCGATTCCTACAACGGCGGCAGCAACTACGTAGGCTTTGGCAACCCAGAAAGCGACAAACTTATCGAACAAATACGCAGCACCGTGGACAAAGCCAGCTACAACGTACTCTCCAAACAACTACAAACCATACAACATGAAGAATGTGCGTACATATTCCTCTACGCACCACAAGAGCGCATCGCCCTCCACAACCGATTCGACAACACCTATACCACCGTCATGCGACCCGGCTTCAACGAAGCAGCATTCAAGCTAAAAGGCACAACCGCAGAGGCCAGCAGCAAATAATCCGCCCGCCACATAACCACCCAACCCTCGCCCAAAACTTCGATTTTAGGCGAGGGGTTTTTTTAATTTTTATTGCCAATTTGGGCGTGCCCCTTGCCATTTAGCTTAATGTGTGCTCAACGCACATAATGTTTCAAATGGCAAGTGTCGCTGCCCAGCTCCCGCTCTTTATTTTTGATGAAAATACATCATAAATAAAGGAGCTTCGCCTAAGCAGCTCACGCACCCTACGGGATATAATAACATCTCTATTTAAAATAAATAAAAAAATACTTTTTTTTAATATATGTACCTATATTTGAATGATAAAATTAAATTCACAAAATAATACTACACAAAAAATTTAACCAACATGAAAAAAATTATCCTATTCCTAGTCTTACTATTTGCCTTGCAAAACACCGCAAGTGCACAATCAAGTGCCACAGCAGCCGACGCCACACTCGATTTTAAAACCTTCAAAAAAATGTACTTCCAAACTCCCGCTATGCAAGCCCACCTCACTACCATGAAGAATAGCAACATAGAACTTTATAAAGAATATGTCAAAAACCAAGACACAACGGTTCGGCTATACAAACGCTACGTAGAAAGTGGCGAATCGGCGTATTTAACCGAATTGAATAATCGTAAAAGCAAGTATGGATTGCCCATCAGCTGGTAGTATTTAGCTTAAAAAAAACTTATAAACTTATAAAAAAACTTACCTATGAAAAAAATATGTTACTCAATGCTTTTGCTGATGTGTTATGCACAACAAACGCTAGCACAAGGCGATTGTGCCACCACGCCTTGGAATATAAATTTCAACACGCTCGGTGCTTGCACATCGCCCGCTGGAACTTATGCGGTATCTTCAACCAATAATTCAGGTACTGATCAAGCATCTTGCGGATTGGATAATAGCGAAGCGAGTTGGATCACAGTTACACTTCCTGCTGACGCTAATTCCTTAACCCTCACATGGAACGACTGGGGAGGCTGTAGTGGCTTTTTTTGTGCAACAGACATCACACTTGCTTTATTCAGCGATTGCTCGGGTACAGTAGTACCGGGAGCAGGTTGTATAGATGTGTCAGGAAGTGTTTTAAATTTATTCAACTTCAGTCCTTACAGAATAGATGGATTGACGGGGGGGGCTACCTATCATATACGCATATCGGAAGAAGATAATCAAAATGGTGAAATACGTGGTTTGACCCTCAATACTAATCAGCTTATCACCTCAAGTGCATCATGTAGTTCGCTATCGCCTATTTGCTCCGATGCCTGCACCAACTTCTTAGCTGCTGTATCGGGTACTGATGCACAAGTAGGCAATGATTATGATTGCTTGACTTCTCAACCCGACCCCGCATGGTTTTATATAAAAATAGGTACAGCAGGCAGCATCGATTTGAGCTTGAGTGGAGAAGATGATATCGACTTTGCACTATGGGGCCCATACACCACCCTGGCATTAGCTCAAGGTGCGTGCGGCTCGTACCCTGCACCAATCGATTGTAGCTTTTCACCTAGTGCTACTGAATCAGCCAATATACCTGCCTCCGCAACTGTAGGACAAGTGTATGTATTAATGATTACCAACTATGCTGCTGTTAGTCAATATATAACAGTTAACCAAACGAGCGGCACAGGAACAACCGATTGTTCAATTTTGTTACCGTGTGCCATCAGCTCTATAGAAACAAGTATAGGCACCTGCGACAACAACGGTACGCCCTCAGATGGCAGCGATGATTTTAACGTATGGACAGTTACTGTCAATTATACCGATGCCCCTACCACAGGCACTTTAGGTGTATCATTGGTTGGTAGTACCATATTCTCTGGCACTACCAGCGTTCCCGTGGGCTCACTCGCCTCGGCTACCTCTCATACATTCATACTTAACGTTGATGCCGATGCCACTAATACGACTCTCATTGCGCAATTCAGCGATGCTACTAATTGTAATTTTACATTGAATAATCAAACAGGCTCAGGTAGCTGCGTAGCGGTGTGCAACGCCACTATCACGCCTTTAACGGTAACACAAAACGTATGCACAGGCGACGTAGCCGATTTCAATACAGCCTTAGCTACAGCCACTTTCAGCGCAGGTTCATTGACAGACTTTGGGTACGATTGGTTCGAAGATGTTGCCTATACGGTACCACTTGGTACAACATCAACCACCAACAACGCATGTGGAACTACTACCATCATATACTATCTAAGAGCTACTTGTATCAATGATTTGACAATACAAAACGGCGGTACGCTTACGCTCAATGTATCACCCGCACAACCTAGCATCGAAACTACTAACGGCGATTGTACAGTGCCAATAGCAGCAGAGGTTGATCTAGTGGCCGCCGATGGCTCGATTTGCAACAATTCTTACGCTAGTGCATTGCCTCCCGACGGATTTCCTTGTGCGGCTACAGGCTTAGAGTCCGCCCCACTCATAGGTACTATTACTCCCGCTCAGATAGCTACTGCCACAGGCGGTAACGCCACGTGCTACACCCCGTTGAGCTATACCGTACCTAACGATTGTCCATTTAACTTATGTCCTCCATGCAACATAAGCATCGTTAGCACTTGCCCCGGCGCTTGCAACAACAACGCAACTATTGGCAATGCCAGCGACGACACTTATTCTATCAGCATCGCAGTAGCATTTGAGGGCAAACCAAGCACCGGCAATTTAGTACTTAGCCTTGATGGAGTAGCCATCAGCACAGTAGGCATCGCCCTGCTCAACGGCCCGTATTATCACAACTTCACTATCAACGTACCTGCCGATGCAGCTATACACACCGCTGACGTAGCATTTAGCAATGATGCTACGTGTACTACTTCACTAGCGCTTGCTGCAGTTGCATCTTGTTCGCCCCCTGCGTGCTCGCCTAACAACGGGACGTTTGGCAATTAATAAACTCATTCATCAACAATAAAATAAATCACCTAATAAAAAATGAATGATGAAAAAATATAATTCTATAAAAAAATGGCTAATAGCGAGTGCAATACTCCTAAGTAGTATTGTAGCTAAAGCACAATGCGATTATACGAGTGTGATACTTGACAATGAAGCTATAGCAGCACCTGCGGTTGGGTTCAATGCAGTAGGACACACGCAAACGTATGTGTTGGTAAACGCCACCACAGGGAATGTAATTACAAGCAATGCAACGGGAATATTCGCAGGCCCCTTCGCTGCCGGCAGCAACTTTCAAGTACATGCTTTGAACTACGACAACTCAAATGCAGCTCCCGCTCTCACAGCAGGTACACCTATCGCTAACTATATAGGCGTAGCCTGTCACGACAATTCGTTTGTGTGCTTTGAAGTAAGAACCCGCAAGCAACTATGTGATAATATAGTGTTAGATGAAATTAGCACTAGCATCACGGGTCAAAATGTTGCTTATACATTACAATTTGTATTGGTAGATGCGACAGGTACCATACTAGCGAGCAATGCTACAGGCAACTTTGGCACACGCCCTGCAGGCGATTATTGCATACATGCTTTGAACTTCGATGCAGCTTTGCCTCCCAATCCGTTGCCGATAGTAGGGAGCTTAGCTACGAGCATAGGATCAAATTCGAGCGGATGCAGCAATGCAAAAACTAACTTTTTGAATGACAAAGTTTGTTATACAGTAAACTCTCCAACTACATTAACACCCACCTCCAAACAGTTATGTACAAACGTTAGTACAATAAATTTAACCGATTATTTAGTTGATTTAGGAATACCAAGTGGTGGTGCAGTTAGTTGGTTAAATGCAGCAGGCGGTTCAGTTGCAACACCCACTGCGGCCGATGCCACCGATTCTCCTTTTACGGTTAGCTTTACCAATCTTACAGGTTGTGTTTCGACTACCACACTGAGCATTACCATTAACCCAATACCAACTATACTTCTCGCTGCACAAGCAGATGTATGTGCCAACTCCGCTCCTATACCTTTGACAGGAGCTAACCCAAGTGGAGGTACGTATAGTGTCGATGGCGTGGTTACAAATCTATTCACACCAACCGCTACAAACATTGGCTCTCATACGATTATGTATGATTACGTTGATGCAACAACGGGCTGTAGCAACTCTGCTAGCGATAATTTCGACGTGTTGGGTTTGCCAACAGTAAATATAATAGCGACCTCAGATAGGTGTTCTAGCGATTTGGCATTCAATCTAACCAATGCAAGTCCAAGTGGGGGAATATATAGTGTTGATGGTGTGGTAACTAGTAGCTACGACCCCGATATGACCAACGCTGGTCCGCATTATATTGTTTATACATTAAATGATGCCTTGACAGGATGTAGCAATGTAGCAAAGGATACATTTGTAGTCAATATGTTGCCAACAGTAACGCTCACGCCGCTTCCTAATCCATGTGCAAATGATTTGCCTCTTAGTTTGAGTGGCGGTAGCCCTGCTAGTGGAGTTTATTCGGTAGATGGAATAATTGCTACAACCTACGATCCTGACCCAAGCAATACGGGCAATCATACCGTTGTTTATTTATATACCGATGCGGTAAGTGGCTGTTCAAACACAGCGACCAATTCATTTTTTGTAAATGCACAACCCAATGTGATGCTACTGCCTATAGCAGATAAGTGCGAAACGGCAACTGCATTTACATTAACGGGTGGTATGCCAACAGGCGGTAGTTATGCCGTAGATGGCACATCGAGTGCTACGTTTGATCCTGCACCTAGCAACCTTGGGCCTCACAGTGTAGTATATAGTTATACCGATCCTGTTAGTAGTTGTAGCAATGTTAGCTCAACTACTTTTGATGTTGTAACGTGCAACTTTTCTTTTTCGATAGCTGATCCTTGCTTGTGTATGAACAATGCCGACGACAATTTTGGTACTCTAGGGCAATTCAGCGAGCAGTTTGAGATAATAGGGGGAGTAGGGCCATTTTTGGTTCAAATATTTCAAGTAGGCACAACTGTTTTAAAACCTAATGGTGTATTTGATTACGCATTGAGCAACCTCGTGAATGAAGATGCTAACAACCAACAATACGTAGCATCGGCAAGTGGCACAACGTTAGTACCGGTCAAGTTCTTTGGCGGTACGAATTTTGATGTAGTAATAACTGATGTTGCCACGGGTTTGCAAGCGTCTATTCTAAACAGTGGCGGTTGTGCGTATCCTTCATTGAACGCAGGCACAGATGTAGCTGTCTGTCAAGGAGCAGCTGTTACTATAAATGCTACTATGGCTAACGTAGATGCGTTTAGTTGGAGTAATGGTTTGTTGATTGAGGACATAAGTGTAAACGCAGGAACGGCTGGCACGACAGCTACCTACACATTGTCAGGCACAACTACTGATGGTTGTTTAGTGAGCGATGCGGTAAGCGTTGCGGCTACTTCATTGCCCTCAGCCTCTATATTTGGCACTGCGACTATATGTATTGGATCTACTACTCCAATCACTATATCAGGCACGGTTGGTGCATTGGTAACTATTAGCGACGGCTCAATCGCTGTGGCAACCGTTTCGATACCTGCGAGTGGCAGCACAACTGTAAACTTAGGCGGCGGCAATTATACGATTGCAAATGTAACCAATGCTAGTTGCGTAGGCTCGGGCACAGGTAGTGCATCAATAGCCACTTACAACTGCTCATCGACCGCAGATATTGGTGGCAGTACTACTCATGTTTGGAATGATTTAGACAATGACGGAGTGTATGAGATTACTGAACCCTCGTTGAGCAATGTACAAGTTTTTGTTTACGACACAGGCCTAGACGGTATCGCAGGCAATGCTGACGATGTTATTATTACATCAGGGCTTACAGATAGTAATGGTAATTTTTCGTTTATTAATGTGCCAGTATATGATGCGATTGGTAATTTAATAAATTATTACTTACTATTTCCATCAAGCGTAACTATTGGCAGTCAAGTAGCAAATCTAACAACCCCAAACATAGCAGGTGCAGCACCTAACGACCCTAACGATAGTGATGCATTTATTGGCTCATCGATGACTACTCCGTTTTCATTAACGCCTAGTGTTACCTATCTAAATATTGGAGCAGGCTATTATGTTGAAATTGTTGCGGCGGTGCAGTTGGTGAATATGAATGTAAACGCTGATTGCAATGGCGTGGAAGTAGATTTCACGATAGCTGATGAGCACAACACGGCTTATTATATAATACAACGTAGTGAAGATTTGCAACACTGGGATATAGCAGGGCAGGTAGCTGCTGTAGGGGTGCATGGAGTGCATTATACGTACACGTTTATTGATTCTTTTTTGCCGTTACAAGATACCTACTATCGTATAGTTGAAGTTGAAAATACGGGTATCGAACATCTATTGCCGGTGCGAGTAGCGAAAGCAGCCTGCGAGCAAGAATTTACGTTTACTATATTCCCCAATCCAACGCTCAATAATTTGTTTTATGAAATTACAACCCCGCTAGACACTCGATTTGTTATACAATTAATTGACCTGCAAGGAAGGATATTATTGAACAAAGAGGTGATTGCGTTTAAAGGTAAAACGTTGGTAGAAATAAGCCTTGACGCTTATGCAGCAGGGGTTTATTATACAGGTATCAAAGACAATGATGTAACGAAATATCAATTAATTAGAAAATTGGTGAAGTAATAACAGATGAACTATTAAAACCAAAACCTTAACTTTAACAAAAGTGCTAGCTCAAGTTAGCACTTTTTTTTATGTTTTATTTAATTTTTAGCTTACGTTTTAGTTTTAGCAAAAAGAGGATTTTAATTTTGTTTTTGTGTTGATTATAAGAAGCAAATTTCATATTTTTACCTACAAAAAAAACTGAATTTGGTTCTGACTGCACTTGTGTTCTACAATCTATGCACTATTATACCAATAAAAAAAAATTCTGTTTTCTTTATCAAATCTAGCTATTTTAACGTAATGCAAAAGAGCCATTATTCCGCCATAAATGGATAAGCAAAGTGAGTAGGTGGCACCATAGTTTCCTTTATCGTTCTTACTGAAGTCCAACGAAGTAGATTAAGATAAGAGCCGGCTTTGTCATTAGTACCACTCGCTCTGCCCCCTCCAAAAGGTTGCTGCCCAACGACGGCACCGCTTGGTTTATCATTGACATAAAAATTGCCAGCGGCATGACGCAACTTCACCATACACGTTTGCAAAGCGTATCTATCGTTGCTGAACACTGCACCCGTTAAGGCATAAGTGCTTGTATTGTTAACTAAATCTAAGGTTTTTTCCCACTGAGCGTCCGCATATACAAACACCGTAAGCACGGGACCAAAGAGCTCAGTACACATAGTTGTATAGTTGGGGTCGGTAGTAACTATGACTGTTGGTGCAATAAAATATCCTTCTTTTTTGGAGTAGGTGCCCCCCGTAATTAGTTGCGCATTTTTGTCTTTTTTTGCCTTTGCAATATAACTTGTAATCTTATCAAATGCTTTTTCGTCAATCACGGCATTGAAGAAGCAACTCAAATCATCAGTAGGACCCATTTTTATAGTTGCTATTTGTTCAACCATTTTTTTAAGTATGGCATCTGCTTTGCTTTTGGGCAAGTACGCCCTCGAAGCAGCCGAACACTTTTGCCCTTGGTACTCAAAAGCTCCCCGAACGAGGGCTGTGGCCACATCGTCGATGCCACAACTAGGGTGTGCATAGACAA
Source organism: Sphingobacteriales bacterium (assembly GCA_043768865.1). Taxonomy (GTDB): domain Bacteria; phylum Bacteroidota; class Bacteroidia; order Chitinophagales; family JAYVJZ01; genus JAYVJZ01. The sequence goes on along the minus strand of JAYVJZ010000129.1, from coordinate 3,000 downwards.
AATCCTTGCCTCCGGTTTCTCCTACTATGCGTGGATAGCTTTTATAATTATGAATGTTATTGCCTATGGTTTTCCAGATATCTTGAAACACCTCAGTAGAGCCGGTGAAGTGAATGCCGGCGAACTCTTTGTGTTGCAGTATCACCTCTCCTGTGGCAGAGCCGGGTGTAAAAATCAAATTGATTACACCGTCAGGCAGCCCTGCATTCATGAATATTTCCATAAGCACTTGAGCAGAATATATTTGAGAAAATGCTGGTTTCCAAACTACGGTGTTGCCCATCATCGCACATGAAGTTGGTAGGTTGCCGGCTATGGCTGTGAAGTTGAAGGGCGTAAGAGCAAACACAAAACCCTCTAGGGCTCTGTACTCTAGGCGATTCCAAACGCCAGGGCTACTTTCGGGCTGCTGTGCGTAAATCTCTTGCATATATTGAACGTTGAACCGCAAAAAATCCACCATTTCACAAACACAATCTATCTCAGCTTGATGCACGCTCTTGGATTGCCCTAACATCGTAGCGGCTAACATTCGATACCGATAAGGCCCGGCGAGCAAATCAGCGGCTTTTAAAAATATGGCTGCACGCTCCTCCCACGCCATATTTTCCCAATTGTGCTTCGCTTTCAACGCTGCGTCTATTGCTTTAGTAACGTGAGTTTTGTCGCCTATATGGTATTTGCCTAATAGGTGTTTCAACTCTGCGGGGGGACGCAATTCGGCGGTTGTGGCTGTTTTCACTGCTTTGCCGTTGATAATCATCGGTATATCGCGTGGCTTTGATTTGGCCGCTTTGATGGCTAACAATACACTTTCGCGTTCTTTTGAGTTAGGAGTAAAATTGAGGACTTGCTCGTTCGTAGCTTTTGGTATTTGTACTATAGAATTTGACATAATTGATTAGTATAATTTGAAATTTATAGAAAAAAGAATCATTACAAATGTAATGCTAGTAGTTGAAAATGTATCTATTAATAGAAGTAATCTAATAGAATAAATTGATTATTTTGAGGGAATGCATTAAACTAGCTAAAATCAGATTTTGAGGGTTTATAAACACGAAATAGGCTCCTCTAACAGTATCGTATCATTGATTTGATGATGCTGATATACCTCGGCTATCTCGTCCAAGCATTCAATTATTTCGCTTAACTTCAAATACGAAACCAACCTCGCCCTATAAGGTTTGATATCGGGCAAACTTTTTAAATAATTAGCATAATGCCGACGCATTTCTAATATCCCAAGGTGCTCGCCTTTCCACTCTACGCTTTTGGTTAAGTGCACTTTGCTGATAGCTACCCGCTCTGCTACACTCGCCGATGGAGCGTGCTTGCCGGTAGCAAAATAGTGTTTTAGTTGATTGAAAAACCAAGGATTGCCGATAGTCGCACGCCCTATCATGATACCATCAACACCATATTTATTTTTATATTCTAATGCTTTTTCAGGCGAATCGATATCTCCGTTGCCAAAGATGGGGATATGGATACGAGGGTTTTCTTTTATTGCTCCTATCAGGGTCCAATCAGCAAAGCCTTTGTACATTTGCACGCGGGTGCGACCGTGTATCGACAATGCTTTGATGCCAATATCCTGCAACCGCTCTGCTACTAGGTGCACATTGCGGGTGCTGTCGTCCCACCCCAATCGTGTCTTCACCGTTACAGGCAAGTGCGTAGCTTTTACGATAGCCTCTGTCATACGTACCATTTTATCGAGGTCTTGCAAAATACCCGCTCCAGCCCCTCTACACGCGACCCCTTTGACTGGACAGCCGTAATTTATATCAATTAAATCAGGCCCAGCCTCAGCCGAAATCTTCGCCGCACGTACCATATTATTGATGTCGCTGCCGTATATCTGTATGCCAATAGGACGCTCATATTCAAAAATATCTAATTTTTTTATGCTTTTTGCAGCATCACGTATAAGCCCTTCGCTGCTTATAAACTCTGTGTACATAAGGTCTGCACCCAATAGTTTGCAAACATACCTGAAGGGTGGATCGCTCACATCTTCCATAGGTGCGAGCAACAACGGAAACCCGTCAAACGTAATATTATCGCCTATTTTAATCAAAATAAAACCGTTTTTTATGTGAAGCAAATATACAAGTTTTTGAAAATATTGTTACTCTAAAAAATAATTTTCTTATTTATTGTAACTTAACTAAAAATATTGCGTAAAAGAATACATAAATCACCTCTTAAATTTTTTATATTATGTTTGTTTTCATCTTCGCTATCTGTGTTTGTTTCGTTTCAACACAATTCTTTTTTATGGTTCGTGATATGTATAACGGTAATCTAAAGACCGAAAATTAAGCTGCGAGTCAATCGCTTAGCTACCACAAGTTACTTGAATTTTAAATATTTTATGAACGTTACTTAGTATGGATAAAATCCAATATAAGTAACGTTTTTTTTATTGTTTAATTTATAAAAAATTGACCTTTTTTCATCGTGTTGCTCATCTTCTATTGTTCTTAAAAATTCAAAACCTCGTACCCAACTATAGCTTTGAAGGGCATGATACTTGTTTTTTTGAAATTGGTTCTATCAAAAATTACCCCGATTTTGACACTAAAGTGGGTGTGCAAGCGTGGCTTGCTCCTACCTTAGGCAACCCTGATTATTATAATTCCTGTAATACTAATGTAACAGGAGCGAATGTGCCAATGTATTTCGTGGGGTATCAATATTCAAAAACAGGAAATGCCTACGTAGGATTTATGAATGGCAGCCTGGTGCCAAACAATATTGCATAAGAGTATGTTCAAATTAAAGTGAATGAGCCACTGAAAAGCAGAAAAAATAGTGTATTTCAGTATCATTTTCCAATGCGAATAGGTACCCTTTTTTATTTTATGATGCTACTTTGGGTATATCGTATAATTATATTATGACTTCTGCTTTTCAATTATTGTTTACCAATGAAAGGGTGGTTGATTTTGAATTTGATTCAAGCCAATGGGGTTTATATTCGTACAATCCTCA
>JAYVJZ010000128.1:0-11323 GCA_043768865.1 Sphingobacteriales bacterium | reverse complement strand
GCATTAAACCTACTTCACTATAGCTATGACAAGAGAATTAAAAGTTGGATTGTTTGGTGCCCTAGCACTTGTGTTCTTTGTGTTTGGGTTCAACTTTCTCAAAGGCAGAAAAGTATTTTCACGTCAAAATGAATACACGGCGGAGTATTTATCGATAGATGGATTATTAGAAAAAAATTCAGTTATGCTTAACGGATTGTCTGTTGGAATGGTTGAAAATATGGAGTTCAAAGCTGATAATTCAGGCAAAATAGTAGTTACTTTTAGCATTGACAATACCCTCAATATACCCAACAATACCAAAGCATTGATAACGAGCAGCGATATAATGGGCAACAAAGTAATGGAACTAAAACTCGGCGACGCAACTACTTATTTGAAAGATGGCGATGTGCTGTTAGGTGAAACGCAGAGCAATCTGACGAATGTTATGCGAGAAGAAATTGCCCCAATCAAAATGAAGTTTGAAGAGATAATGGGCTCAGTAGATTCAGTTTTGATTATCGTCAGGACGATATTTAATAAAAACAATTTATCGAATTTAGATAAAAGTTTTAACACCATACCGATGACGCTCAACAACCTCAACGGCACCTCCACCGACATCCAAGCATTAGTAAAGATGCAAACCACACACATAGACCAAATACTCGCTAACATTGAAAACGTTACTAAAAACCTTAAAGACAATAACCTAAAGATAAATACTATACTCACTAATGCCGAGACGGCTACGGATAAATTGAGTAAATTGGAAATACAAAATACAATCAACCAAGCGAACGAATCGATAGCACAACTCAAACTCGTGGTAGAGAAAGTGAACCAAGGTCAAGGCACGCTAGGCATGCTCTTGACAGACAAGGCGTTGTATAATAATCTTGAAAAAACAAGCAAAGATTTAGATGCTCTGATGATAGATTTGAAAGAAAACCCGAAGAATTATGTTCACTTTTCAGTATTTAATCGCAAGGAAAAAAAACCACTGCCCACGGGCTACAAGTAAGCACTTTTTTTAAAACAGTATAAGGAGCGAATTAATCATAAAAAATCTTAAATTAATCATCAATAATCATAAAAACGCGATGATAAATAAGGTCCATCTTAAAATTAAAAAGTAAGCATGCGTTTTTTTTGTACTCCGTTTATAGTGGCACTATTACTTTGGATTGAATTGCTACCGCAGGCAGCGATAGCACAAGCCACCGACACCACCAAGAACGTAAAAATTATAAATGCTGATGTGCTAATAGGGCAAGAGTTAGATGGTGCTATGGTACGAACGATGAAAGGCCAAGTAATGCTCGAAAACAAAGACGTGTTTATAGAATGCGACAGTGCGATACATTATCTCGCTTACAACTTCATAAAAGCATTCACTAACGTACATATAGTTCAGCAACCGTGCACACATATATTCTGCGATTCGTTGCAATTCGACGGCAACAAGCGCACGCTCCTACTATGGGGAAATGTAATAATGCAAGATGACAAAATGGAGCTTCAATGCTTTAATCTCACGTATAACCTCATTACGCGAGTGGGATACTACACCGAAGGCGGACAGCTAACTCAGGACGGCAGTGTGCTTACAAGCGAGCGCGGGTATTATTATGGTAAGCTGAGCGAGGTAGTGTTCAAGGGCAACGTGATGCTATATAATGCTAAATACAACATGACTACCGATACGTTGAAGTACAACATGAAAAGCAAAATAGCCTATTACCGTGGGCCAACCACACTACAACAACAACAAAGCAGCATCTACTGCGAGCGGGGCTACTTCGATACACAAAATAATTATGCGTTGTTTGGCAAGCATACCTACCTCAAAGACGGCAGCAACGAACTATATGCCGACACGATGCAGTACGACCAACAATTAGGCATAGGTAAGGCGTTTAAAAATGTATATTGGAAAGATAATGAAAATAAAATGTCGCTCCGCTGTTTTGCAGGTGAATACAACGAGCGAACAGGCACTATACAAGCCCGACGCAATGCCCTACTGAGCTATGTTGAAAACCTAGACACGCTCTATGTATTAGCCGACACAATCGTGTCGAAGGTCATCGACAGCTTGACCAACAAGAGAGATTTTAAAGCCTATCGCAACACCAATATATACCGAACCGATTTTCAAGCTATAGCCGATTCATTATATTATACAAGCACCGATAGCGTGTTTGAGATGTTTGGCAACCCCGTAGTGTGGGCCGATAGCACACAACTACAAGCAGATACCATATATTTGAAAATAAAAAACGAAAAACCTGCCTACGTCAATCTAAAAAATAACGCAATAGTAGGGTTGAAGCATCAATATGAAAATATTTATGACCAAATAAAAGCACAGACAATAGATGCGTATTTTATGAATAATAAAATACACATCATAACCGCGCACACCGAGGCCTCAAGCATTTATTATAGCAAAGACGACAAAGGCGGTTACCTCGGCGTCAATCAATCGAATGCAGATAAAATGAGGTTCAATTTCACAGCAGGCGAATTAAACAAAATACAGTATTATGACAAACCTAAAAGTATTTTTTATGCAATGCAAAACGCACAGCCCTCCCAGTTTTTATTGCAAAACTTTGAATGGAAAGCATCTATACGTCCCTATTCGGCCGTGCCCTATTTCAAACTACCAAGACAGTAGCACACCTTACTCCCTGCCTCACCACCTACTAGGCCAATAGCAAACCCATTGAAGATATTACATACCATAAATATTGCTGCTATCGCAGGGGCTGAGAACTACCTCCTGCAGCTATTGCCTGCGTTGCAAAAGTCCGGCATAACCGTTGCACTTTGGTTTGCCTACAAGAAAAAAGACAAAGCAATAGCTCAGCACTATTTACAAAAGATGCAAGCAGCAGGCATACCAACTACAAGCCATCAAGTATATACGTGGGTAGATGTTAGTATTTATAAAAAGCTATCCAAGCATATACTACATGAGGGGTTTGAGGCAGTGCACAGCCACTTGATATATGCAGATTTTTGGACAAGCATCATAAAGCGTTTTTATCATAAGGATATACAATCGATATCGTGTAAGCATGGTTATCATGAGCATACGTACACACAACATTGCCTGAAGCCTAGTCAAGCACCGCATAATTTGTACAGTTTGATTTATAACTTTGCCGAAAAAAAAATCGATTATGCGTATGCTTGTTCGCATGGTTTGAAGCATTTTCATCAAGGCCTTGGGCTATATAATTCCTCTAATATGCAAGTAATACAGCATGGTTTTCAATACCCTGAGGTAGAGCAGAGCGAAGCAATAAAACGCACAAAGAAAGAAAATCAGTTGCTACTTGCCGGTCGGTTGATACCAAGAAAAGGACATGCACTGTTATTGGAGGCGGTATGTATATTAAAAAAAAGGGGGTTTAATATTCATGTTTGGATAATAGGCACGGGCCCTATGCAGCAAGAAATTGAAAAAAAAATTGATACGTTGCAATTAACCGAACACGTTGAGCTGCTCGGGTACAAAACCGATGTGATGAGCTACATGGCAGCGGCCGACTTGGTAGTAGTTCCCTCCTACTGCGAAGGGCTGCCTTTGGTGATCTTAGAGGCGTTCAATAGCGGCACTGCTTGCGTGGCCTTCGACACTTATGGGTGCAATGAAGCTATCGAGCAGGAGGTAACCGGCTGGCTCGCCCGACCGTTTGATGTTGTTGATTTCGCAAACCACATAGCCGACGCAGTGCAAAACCCTCACAAATCAAAAAAAATAAGTACTGCGGCAAGCGAGCGATTGAGGCAATATTTTACGTTGAATCGTATGGCATTAGAAACAGCTGCAGTCTATGAGGGGTTATTGAAAAGATAATTTTTTAATTACTACAGATTTTATAAGCCCTTGTTTTATATAATTGACCTTTGGATTGTAATAATTAAGTATAGAATTTATCAATAGCATTAAATTTTATAGCAGTTTGGTTGTGCTATTTTTGTTTTTGTTCAAAATACCATAACTTTGTGGATAAGTATTACGTAAAACACAATCAATAAAATTAAAATTTTAATCAATTACCCTATATAATTCACTTCAATATACACAAAATCAAATATTTGGCATCTATTTTGCTAAATGTTTTCTTTTGCGTTAATTATTATGGTTGATTCGGCTGAACTAGTTCAAATTATAAAAAATAAAACAATTCATATATGTTAAAAAAGTTACTTTTTTTTACCGCTTTTTTGTGCACAATGTATGTAACAACAGTTGAGAACACGCAATCCTACTCTGGTGTTCCACCTGCTAAGCGTACGGGCGCTCCGGGCGATGCAGGCACCTGCTCTAACACCGCAGGCTGTCATATCAATCCAAGTTTTGCGGGGGGCACTTCTGTGAATTTACTTATCACCGGCAACCCGGCCACATATATTCCCGGTCAAAATTATTCATTGAAGGTTACAAATAGTGATTTTACTTTCCCAGGTTGCAAGTATGGCTTTGAGATGACCGTACTTACGGCTAGTGGAGCTATGGCAGGAGTGTTCTCCGCCCCTACATTATCAACAACTATCACCACAGATGCCGGCAAGCAATATATTAGCCATCAAAATGCAACAACATCAAACGAGTGGTCGTTTAATTGGCAAGCCCCCACGACAGATTTGGGATGTTTAACATTTTATATGACAAGTGTAGCAGCTAACTGCAACGGGTCTAGCTCAGGCGACAGGACGCACGTTTCTACGTTCAACTTTTGCTCCAACGCAGTTATAGATGCTAATTTTACAGCTACACCGCTCACAGTTTGTACAGGTCAAACGGTTACTTTTACAAATACCTCAACAGGGGGAGGCATCACTAGTTACAATTGGAACTTTGGTGTAGGTGCAACACCCGCAACCGCAACCGGCATTGGCCCTCACAACGTAACATACAGCTCTGCCGGAACCAAAAATGCTACGCTTACCATAGCAGGCCCAGGAGGAGTAATCAATACAGAAACCAAAACAGCTTACATAACCGTGCAAGCAGCTCCTAATCTAATAATTACCCCTTCTACGGCTACAATTTGTAGCGGCTCATCGGGTATAACATTAGTAGCAAATGGTGCAACAGGCGGCACTTATACTTGGACGCCGGCACTAGGATTAAATACCACATCAGGCAACACGGTCATCGCAAGCCCATCGAGTACTACTACCTACACCTGTTCATGGACCAATGGAATTTGTACAGTTACTGCTACGCGCCTTGTAACTATTCAACCGATTCCTACTATATCTGTTACGCCAGCAACCCCTTCTATTTGCACCGTTGGAGGTAGTGTGAGTTTGACCGCAAGCGGAGGCACAGGAGGTACGTATGCTTGGTCACCCTCAGCAACTCTCAGCGTCTCAACAGGAACTACCGTTACTGCGTCGCCGACTGTCAATCAGATATACACCGTCAATTGGTCAAACGGCGTATGTAATGCTACAACAACAGTAGCCGTTGTCGTTGGGACACCTTCAATGAGCGTAACTCCCTCTATATCACCTGCCTCGATATGTGCAGGGGGTGCCGGATTAACATTGACAGCCACAGGAGTGTCGGGTGGCACCTATACATGGTCTCCTGCTTTAGGATTGAACACTACAACGGGTGCTTCTGTGATTGCGACTCCTGCCACCTCTACTACGTATAGTGTTAGTTGGGTGAATGGAGCCTGCAGTGCCAATGCGACTCAAGTCGTAACCGTTCAAACGCCTCCCACATTCAATCTCCCACCACAGACATATTGTGTTGGTTCAAATGCTTCAATAGTTGCATCAGGACCTTCTGGTTCTTATAGTTGGGCGGGACCAACGGGAATAGTAAGCACGAATAGTACATTATCATTAAATCCTGTAACAGCATCTGCTATTTATACGTTGACATGGAGCAATGGCACGTGCAATGTTACACAAACACAAAGTGTTACTGCTCAAGCACTGCCCACAGTGGTGGTGAATCCTACTCCAGCAGAAATATGTTTTGGAAGTGGAGGTATTACACTCACTGCATCGGGGGCTACGGGAGGCACCTATTCATGGGCACCTTCAACTGGACTCAATACCAGCTCGGGGGCTACAGTAATAGCAAATCCATTAACAACAAGAGTTTATACGATAACGTGGTCAAATGGAGTGTGCAGCACCACCACTATCAAAACTGTAACAGTTCAAACTACACCTACTATTACGATTAGCCCTACACCCGCTCTGGTATGTATAGGTGGTTCAGGGGTTACATTGACGGCAAGTGGAGGTACATCAGGCACTTATACATGGTCGCCTGCTACATCGTTGAGTGCAACTACAGGGGCAACTGTTACTGCCAACCCTACATCAAATACAACCTATACGGTTACTTGGTCTAATGGAGTTTGTACAGCAACGGCTACTAAAATAGTAAGTATTCAAACCCCACCTACCATAGCTATAACACCTACTAGTTCTACCATTTGCCCAGGCAATAGTGTAACATTAGGAGCAAGTGGGGGAACAGGCGGCACATATACATGGAGCCCTGCTAGTAGCTTAAACACAACCACCGGGACGACCGTAATAGCAACTCCTACCGCCACTACCATTTACACAGTATCTTGGTCAAATGGTATATGTAATGTAGTGCAAACTCGATTGGTAACTGTAACTTCCGTTCCCACTATAGGGGTATCGCCTAGCAGTGCTACTCGATGCACATCGGGGGCTGCGGTTACGTTAGTAGCAAGCGGCGGCACAGGTGGCACTTACACCTGGACACCCTCCGCAGGGCTTAACACAACCACGGGTGCAACGGTAGCTGTGAGCCCTTCAACGAATACTGTTTATACAGTTACGTGGTCATCAGGGTCGGGTTGCAACGCCTCAACTACTGTCTCAGTGGCGGTCAATACTCCTCCTTCAATTACAATCACTCCTGCAACTGCCAATGTATGTGCTGGAGGTAGTGTAGCAATGACAGCATCAGGCGGCACAGGTGGCACATATACTTGGGCACCTGCTGCAAGTTTAAGCTCAACTACAGGAGCTACCGTAACAGCATCGCCGACTACACCTACAGTTTATACTGTAACTTGGTCAGACGGCATCTGCACAGCTACACAAACTAGAAACGTCGGCATCACCGCCAATCCAATACTAACAATCACTCCTATCTCTCCTACTATATGCACAGGCTCAAGTACGAACTTAGTCGTATCGGGCGCTACAGGAGGCTCATACACATGGGCACCTGCTACCGGCTTATCTACCACAGTTGGTACTACGGTCAATGCAAGTCCTACTGCAACTACTGTTTATACGGTTACTTATACCAATGCTTCGGGTTGTTCGGCTACTAAAACAGTAACGGTAACTGTGGCTACAGGAGCAGCTATTAATGTAACACCACTAGCTTCAACGGTTTGTATAGGCAACAGTGTTGCATTGTCGGCAAGTGGAGGCGTAGGCGGTAGCTACACATGGTTGCCTGCAGCAGGGCTAAGTGCTACTACTGGTGCTAATATAACGGCTAGTCCATCTTCAACTACAATTTATACTGTTAGTTTCAATAATGGAATATGTGTCAGTACAGCTACTACTACGGTTAGCATTAACACGCCTCCTGTACTATCAGTAACTCCTACTAGTTCAACAATATGCGCAGGTGGGACAGGGGCAACGCTTACTGTAGTTGGGGGAACGGGTGGCACCTATTCATGGTCTCCGGCTAGTGGTCTCAATACTACGTCAGGGGCGACTATTATAGCTACTCCGGTATCTAATACAACCTACACGGCTACTTGGACAGATGGTATTTGTTCAGCTACTGTAAGCAGCTTAGTAACGGTTCAAACTCCGCCAATCTTGAGTATAACGCCTGTATCTCCAACAGTATGTTCGGGTGCTAGCACAACACTAGTGGCTAGTGGTGGTAGTGGCGGCACCTACACTTGGTCACCTTCTGCGAGTTTAAGTGCATCAACCGGAACTACAGTCATAGCCTCGCCAACTACTAATACAGTTTATACAATAACATGGTCTAATGGCGTGTGTCAGAGTACAATTACAAGAACAGTAATTGTAACAGTTCCACCAACTATAAATGTAACTCCAGCAGCACCCACAGTGTGTTCAGGTGGTTCAACTTCTCTGACGGCAAGCGGTGGTACGGGTGGGGTATATACTTGGTCGCCATCAACAGGACTGAATACTACTACAGGTTCAACCGTTATTGCAACGCTTACATCTGCTCAAACATATACTGTAACATGGGCCAATGGGGGTTGTACTAATACTCAAGTAGTAACTGTATCAATCGGATCATCGCCTACGGTAAACATAACTCCATCATCTCCTACTATTTGCTCAGGTGGCAATACTACTTTGGTAGCCAACGGAGGAACTGGAGGCAGCTATTCGTGGGTGCCAACTACTGGGCTTAGTGCATCAAATACGGCGTCAGTAGTAGCCTCTCCTAGCGCAACTACCACCTATACCGTTACTTGGAATAGTGGTACAGGTTGTATAGGAACCGGCACAGTAACAGTAACTATAGGCACTCCGCCTGTTATAGACATTGCAAGTAGCTCATCTACGATTTGCAATGGCACTTCGGCGACATTAACGGCGAGCGGTGCAACGGGTGGCACATACACTTGGTCACCTGCATTTGGCTTAAATACAACTACCGGCAATGAAGTAATATCATCAACAACAGTAACAAGAACCTACACTGTAACATGGACAGGAGGTGGATGCTCAGCAACAGCAACGGAAATTATAACAGTCCAAAACACGCCCATTATTTCTATATCTCCAACTACTGCCACTATCTGTGCAGGCAATAGTGCAAACTTAACAGTATCGGGTGCTACGGGAGGAACTTATACTTGGTCACCTGCTGCTAGCTTGAACACTACCACAGGTACTAATGTTACCGCTACTCCTACTTCAACTACTACCTACACAGTTAGTTGGACCAACGGTATATGCACCGCTTCAACTACACGATTGGTTGTTGTACAAAATCGACCAACTTTTTCTTTTGCACCGTTGTCAATATGCTCAGGTTCACCTGTAAATGTGAATGCATCAGGCCCATCAGGTACATATACTTGGAGTGGTCCGTCGGGGGTTGTAAGTACTACTAATAATTTATCAGTAACTCCCTCGGGTTCCATTATTTATACATTGAATTGGACGAATAGCGTTTGTGCCACTTCTGCTACTCAGGTGGTAAATGTACAAACAGCACCTACTATTTCAATAACACCATCAACTGCAGTAATATGCTCAGGGGGTAACATAACCCTTACTGCAAGCGGAGGAACGGGCGGGGTGTACAATTGGAGTCCATCAATAACATTGAACACAGCCATAGGCGACGTGGTGGTAGCTAGTCCAACTACAACTACTACATATAGCGTAACTTGGACAAACGGGATATGTACTAAGACAACGACAAGAACTGTTGTAGTTACAACACCTCCCACTATTAGCGTAACCCCATCATCGGCGACTTTATGCGAGGGGTCTTCGACTAGTTTGGTAGCAAGTGGTGGGTCAGGAGGAACTTATAGTTGGCTACCAACTACAGGATTAAGCTCAACCACAGGAAGCTCAACTACTGCATCGCCTACTTCTACTACAGCCTATACCGTAACGTGGAGTAATGGTTTGGGTTGTAATGCAACCAAAACTGTTACAGTAACAGTTGTACCTATCAACATGATTACAGTTACCCCTGCCACCACCACTATATGTGCAGGTGCAACGGGTACTACATTGGTTGCAAGTGGAGGCACAAGTGGTACATATACTTGGGCACCTAGCTCAGGCTTGAGTACCACATCGGGCAGCTCAGTAACAGCTAACCCAACTTCAACCACCACTTATACTGCCACATGGTCTTCAGGGGGTTGTACAACTACGGCAACAGCGCAGGTAGTAGTAAATAATGCCCCTACCATTTCAATAGCACCTGCGACAGCATCAGTTTGTACAGGACAAAGTATAAATCTTACCGCTATAGGAGGCACGGGAGGGACTTATACCTGGGCTCCGGCGTCAGGATTAAGTTCAACAACAGGGGCTACAGTAACAGCAGCACCCGCAATCAATACCACTTATACTGTAACTTGGACAGATGGTATTTGCACAAAAACTTCAACAAAAGTGGTAGTAGTTACTACTCCACCTAATATCAATATTACCCCAACGGCACCGTCTATATGTATCGGTAGCAGTGTTACATTAACCGCTAGTGGCGGCTTGGGTGGTACTTATTCGTGGGCACCGGTTGCAGGGCTAAGTGCATCGAGCGGCACTTCAGTAACTGCAAACCCTATCAGCACAACCACCTACACCGTAACTTGGACTGGGGCAACAGGCTGCTCAGCAACCGAAGCAGTGGTCGTATCGGTTACTAGCACTCCAACTATAAATGTAACGCCAGTAAGTAGTACTTTATGTATTGGTTCAAATGTTGTATTAACCGCAAGTGGCGGGGCAGGAGGAACTTATACCTGGGCACCTGCTAGCTCATTGAGTGCAACAACAGGCACTACCGTAACCGCTACTCCAGCTACTTCGACTGTTTATACTATAACATGGTCTAACGGAACATGCTCCTCTTCTACAACTGCAACAGTAACGGTTGCGAGTTCACCAGCATTAACTATAACAACTCCTACCACAGTGGTATGCACAGGAGGAACGGTAGCGCTCAATGTATCAGGGGGTACAGGAGGGACATATACGTGGTCGCCTGCGGCTACTTTAAACACAACAGCAGGTGCTAACGTAATAGCATCACCCACAGCAGCTTCTACTACTTATACCGTAACTTGGAGCAATGGAACTTGTACGTCTAATAATACAGTAACAATAACAAGGCAAACGCCACCTACTGTAAACATTGCACCATCAACAGCGTTGATATGTGCAGGTGGGAGTGGTGTTGGATTAACAGCCACGGGTGCAACAGGGGGTTCATACACTTGGGCGCCGGTTGCAGGATTAAGTACAACAACTGGTGCAGGCGTAACTGCCAACCCATCAACAAATACTACATATACAGTAACCTGGACAAATGGAATATGTACTACAACGGCTACACGCCTAGTAACTGTTCAAGACCCTCCTGTATTTAATTTTATTGATAAAACAATATGCAATGGTGGAAGTGCTAGCACAATAGCTACTGGCCCAGCTGGAACGTACAGTTGGTCGGGTCCTAGTGGAATTGTAAGTTCAACATCAACTCTTGCAGTAAGCCCAACTACTACCACTATTTACACTCTCAACTTTAGCAATGGAGTATGTACAACTTCAACAA
>JAYVJZ010000127.1:0-10381 GCA_043768865.1 Sphingobacteriales bacterium | reverse complement strand
GCCTGTTCCTCCATTTATCCCAACACTTATACTGCCGTCGCTAGCCGAAAAGCAACTCAAATCAGTTGTGTCTATTGATTCTATTTCAAATAATAAGGGTTCGAATATGCTGACGCTTGCTGTTGAAACACAGGGCGTAGCATCGCTAACCGATACCACATACGTACCTGCAGACAAGCCACTGATGCTCGCTCCCGTTGCACCGTTGCTCCACGTATATACATAAGGGCCTGTACCGCCTGCTATGCCTGCACTTGCCGTGCCGTTGTTGCTGCCTTGGCAGGTGATGTTTGTTGAGTTGATGATGAACGCGTTAGGGCCTAAGCCCACGCCCACTGCTGCTGTAGCAGAGGCCGCACAACCGGTGGTGATATCGGTAATTATCACTTCATAATTACCGTCTGCTAGCCCTACTGCGGTTGCCGTCGATTGAGTAGGGGTGCTGTTCCAACTATACGAATACGATCCACTACCGAGGCTTGGCAATGCTGTTGCGGTGCCGTTGTTGCCGCAGTTAGCCGGGGTCGTGCTTGTGTTTGCGTTTATATTATTGACGGTTATAGTACTATTTTCAGTATCAAAGCAGGTGTTTTGAGGATTGGTAGCCGTTACTAAATACGTTGTAGTGCTCGGTGGCGATGCGGTAACGTTGCTATTGACTATTGAATTGAGCCCTATGCCGGGCGACCATATCAAGCTGCTAGAGGCGGGTGAATAGACTACAGTAAGCGAAGTTTCTTCTCCCAAACAAAGCGCAGTGTTACCTGCTATTGAGGATATATTTGGTTGTGGCTCTACGACCATATAGATAGTGTCTCTGTCTGACCAACCGCAGCAGGCTGTCTTCACTCTGTGGGTGATACTATACGTGCCTGCGGTGTTCCATTGTACGCCCAACACATCATTTAAAATAGAGGTGTTAGGAGTGCCGCCACTACCGAAGTTCCAATCGTACTCTTCGCCGGGCATATCGCCAAAAAAATCGGCCAACTGACCCGCACATAATCTAAACGTGTCGGGTGCTGTTTTGATAGGTGCATTTGTAGTGATAGTAGGGAGTATTGTTTCATCTAAAATAATGGTAATGAAATCGCTGTATCCTACTGCTGAGGCTGCATTAGGAGTTAGGGTAATGGTTTTGATGCCAACGGTTGCGTAGGACGCACTGATCGATGTGCCCGAGCCTGATGCTGGAACTGCGCCGCTTCCCAAGCCCCAAGTAGCAGCTGTGGCAGTGGTAAAATTACCCGAAATATTGGTACACGCCAAGTTAGGAGCAGTGATAATAGTTTGTGTTGCTAAGGGAAAATTAGTAGGGGTGTTGCAGCCTACTACTATGGGCTGTGGGAGTATGTTTTGTATAACGTTGGGGGCAGTGCCATTTAAAAACAAGGCACATACTGCACCTGCTGCTCCTATCTGACCGACGCCACCGATACCGCCTGTACCGCCGTTGCCTCCAGTCCCTCCTGTTAATCCTCCACATCTTGAATGCGAGCCACCTGCTGCACCGGTACTTCCGAGTGAACCCAAACCACCCACACCACCTGCACCACCAGTGCCTGCGGTTAAAGTTGAGAAACTACAATCTGTTATTTGACCTGAAATATTTGCATTTAGAAAAATACCAAAAGCTCCGCCACCTCCTGTGCCGCCGCCGCCGCCAGTGCCTCCTAAACCGCCTGTGCCGCCTGTTCCACCCACAGCATTGCCAGACCCGCATGAAAAGCATAAACAACAAGTGCCAATAGCACCACCACCACCTCCGCCACCACCACCTCCGCCGCCGCCATTGCCACCTGCAGCAGATGCTAAACTCGGTATAAAAAATGGAGAGACAATAGAAGGGGCAAGTGGAGTACCTGTTGTGGCAACACCAGTACTACCTATAGCACCATTGTTACCAATGTTTCCATTCACTTGAAATGCTCCACATCCCAAAAAACAACCACCAGAGTCGCCACCCATACCGCCTGATCCAAAATTAGCGATGCTGCCAGTGCCTGTAGTTCCTAGGGCTCCTGTAGCACCGTTGCCACAGTCAGAACTTTGAGCACCACCACTTCCGCCCGCCCCGCCAGCACTGCCGCCACCAATAGCCCCCGTAAGCCCTACTGCTCCTGTTCCACCATTGCCGGGGGTGATTACACATCGCACAATAGAATAAGCAGCACATCCGCTGAGGTGTATGCCATAGGTAGATACGGCGGGAGTAGCGCCAGCAGGAGCGTTAGCGGTGCGTATTGTCAAATCTTGCAATCGAAATGATGTCGCTCCATTGCCTTGTAGGGTTATTAAGCTCGGCGAAGCAGCGGGGCCGTCGTAAGGTGCAGTTGCAGTTCGATTGATAGTGGTAGTCCCTGCTAGGCTTGTTTTTGTCCAAATAGGCGTGTAGCCGCCTTCGATAGTTACGAGGCTAGGTAGCTGTATAGCTGCGTTGATATTATACGTACCTTGTTGTAGTTTTATGATAGTGCCATTGCATGCGGCCATACTGAGTGCAGTGGCGAGCGAGGTTGGATTGGCTTGTGTGCCTATACCTGTGGCGGCTGCGGTCGAAGTGGCATAGATGATGATACACGAGGAGGGAGGGGGCGGAACGTTTAAATTGACCTGTGCGGTGATCTCGCCAATACAACCAAAGGCACTTGTGCCTTGTATGGTGTAGGTAGTATTTACTGTAGGGGCAACGGTGAACGAGCCTGTGGCTGATGTAGTGCCGCCAGGGAGTAACGTATATGAACCCGTTACGCTTGGTGAGGTGGCATTCAAAACCACCGACGCACCGGTGCAGATAGTAGAAGTAGGAGGATAAACAGATACAATAGGAGCTGTATTGACGACCACGGTGATGAAGTCGGTCATGTTGCAACCGTTTGTAAAGTTAGCAGTTACGGTGTAAGTAGTGGTAATAGAAGGGCTCGCTATCACGCTCGCTCCTATGCTAGCCGATAGCGAAGCGGTGGGGGCCCAAGTGATACTCGTAGCGCCTAACCCGCCTGTGGCGGTCAGTGCAGCAGCATCTCCTAAGCAGATGTTGCCGTCGGGGCCTGCGTCTATCGGAGGGTTGCTGCCGGGTAGTACGATTACTTCATATGAGAAAGTACCGATACCAGTTATCGGGCAAGCGTCGTCTTCAACGGTTACGGTAAAAAAGTTAGAACCCACGTCAGCCGGTGTGGGTGCCCAGCAGAAGTTACCTATTGGGGTATTAGTGCCATTGCCTGTGAAGGTCATTATAGCACCCGGTATGCCATTGTTCCAAGTCATAATGAGGTTCTGTGCAGCGTTAGCGTCATTGCCATTCACATTAAAACAAAACGAACCGCCTACACACATATCGAAGTTGAATGTGCCTGTGATGTCGATAGTAGAAGCCAAAGGAGGGACGTTGCTGCAGGGTATGACGTTGAATTGCATATCGCGTATCACTTCGCCTATCTTAATGCCGCTGCGAAACTCTTCTACCAACACACATACGACACCAATCTGAATAGCAGTAGGGGTGAAGGTCATTTGTCCTGTTATTGCATCGATGCTCAAAGTAGGGGTGCCAAGCAGGGGCGAAGTGCCGATGAAAGCGCCAGTATAATCAACGGCAATGCCGGGATCTTGTAAGCAATCGACCAACGAAAAAACGAGGGAGTCGCCGTCGGGGTCTGTAACGCCGTGGTTGTAGTTGTAGGGCTGTCCGTTGCAAACGAATGCGGTAGGCGGGTTAGTGAACTGCGGAGAACTATTGCAGGGGGTTTGGTTGTTGGTTAATGTAGTTTCAACATATAAGGTTTGCGAATCGGGGGCGTCGAGCGAGGTGATAGCTCCGTTGCGACAGCAGGTGCTCCAGCCCAAAGTGAGTGCCGGGCAGCCTGCGGGAACATTGACTATGCCGGTGTAGGTCCAAAGTTCAACGCCATAGGCACCACTGCCTCCGTTGCAGGAGCTCGACGAGGTTGTACAAAAGTTGGTGATGTCCACCTCTGTGCCTACTTGATTGACGTTGATTGAGGTATTGACACCACAGCCGGTAACATCGACAGCGTAAAATCCGTCGGGTGCTATGCCATCGCAATCACGAAAAAATTGTAACGTAACTCTGAATTGATTGGGGCCGATGCAGGTGTAGGTGAGGTTAGCACCCATAGCATGTGAGGCTCGGGCCTGATGAGGAGCGATTAAAAATATAAAAAAAATTACAAATGCATAGCGTAAAATTCTATTCATATTGGATATTATTTAAGGTATAAATTGAAATATAAATATACGTGTTATTTTCAATGAAAGAAAATATACTATAGAGTAATATTTTTCTTATTTCGTTTTTTTGGTAAAATTCGATTTTTAATTTTGTTTTCGTTTTATATTTAGTTACTTTGTAATTGTGTATGCTGTGTAATGAAAAGCAGCCGAAAGACGTGCAGGTAGGAGTTTTTTTTGTTATTATTTAACTTCAAAATATTTTTTTGAAGACGTTTATTGCGTAAGCGTTTGGAATGGGTAGCTGTTATTATTTTTGTATCGAATCGAAGGGTGATGGGACATTGTGGCGCTGCTAGCGTTGGTTTTTAGGTTTGGATACTCGCAATGTGGTGCTAGGGATATTGATTTTTTTTTGATGAATAGTGCAGACAATTGTTTGTAAGGTTTTGATAATTATGCGACGGACGTTGATAGGTGATTGAGTTGCGTGTGTGAGCGTTGCGTAGCCTGCGTGAGGGCCTTAGGCGTAGCTCTTTTTATATTTTTGCGATGTTCGATACTGCTTTTGGGTTATGGGCTACTGCTGGGGAGCAAAATATAAAAAAGCGGGAGCCGCGGACCGACCTCGCACTACTACTGTAGTTGGGAGTTGAGCAATGTTGTTATGCGAGGGCACGCCCTGATTGTGTTTCAACTTTTGTTCATAAAAAAAGCACAACTTGTTAGGTTGTGCTTTTGTGTTGCTGTGTGGGTGCTTATTGGTTTATTTTTTCTTCGAAGTGGCTTCTGCTTTTGCGGCTTCTGTGGCGGCTGATTTCAACGCACGAGTTACTTCTACTGATGCTATCGGGATGTTAGCGGAGTTGAGGATTTCGATATTGTCGAGTTTTACGTCTCCTACTTTGACTGATTTGCCGAGCTCTAGGGAGTCGATGTTGATGTTAATAGTGTCCACGAGGTGTTTAGGGAAACACTTGAGGCGCAACTTGCGTACTTTTACTAACATACGTCCGCCTTCGCGCACGCCTTTAGAAACTCCTATGAGCTTGATAGGCACGTCGCATATTACTTTTTTGTCTTCTACTAATTGTAAAAAATCGATGTGGGTAACGACGTCAGTGAGCTTGTGGAATTGTATTTCTTTGATAATACAAGGAAATGTGTTGCTATCGATTGTGATGTCGATGCGTGAAAAATCGGGTGTAAATACGATTTTGTTGGCTACTTTGCCTTCGAGGTAGAAGCTCAAATTTTGTTCACCTCCATACACTACACAGGGTATGTTGCCTGCTAGGCGAAGGGCTTTAGACGATTTGCTACCTACTTGATCGCGTTTGGTTGCTGTTAATGCAATTGATCTCATCAGTGTTTAAAATATTTAATTGTTAATAAAAAAGGATTTCTTTTGGGTTAGTTGTCAATGAATAGCGAGCTGATACTTTTGCTTTCGAGTACGTTGCGAATAGTGGTTGCAAATATTTGATCTACGCTGATTACTTTTAGTTTTTTGTTGTGTTGCTTGAGGGGTATGCTATCGGTAACTACCATCTCGGTCATTTTGCTATTTTCGATGTTGATATGTGCATTGCCGCTGAGGACGGGGTGTGTGCAAAAGGCTCTGACGCTTGTGGCACCTTTTTCCATCATGAGTGCGGCGGCGTTGCAGAGTGTGCCTCCGGTGTCGCAGAGGTCATCTATTATGACTACGTCTTTGCCGTTTACGTCGCCGATTACGGTCATACTTTCTATTTCGTTGGCACGCTTGCGTTGCTTGTCGCAGATAACCATTTCAACATTGAAATGCTTAGCGTACATACGTGCACGCTTAGTACCACCTACGTCGGGGGTGGCAAAGGTGAGGTTTTGTAGGTTGAGCTGCTTGATATAAGGTATAAAAACGCTTGATGCGTGCAGGTGGTCAACGGGGATGTCAAAGAAACCTTGTATTTGGTCGGCGTGTAGGTCCATCGTTATTACTCTGTCGGCGCCTACTTCGGCTAATATATTGGCGACCATTTTGCTGCCTATGCTGACGCGTGGTTTGTCTTTGCGGTCTTGGCGAGCCATGCCATAGTAGGGCATAACGGCTGTTATATAGCCTGCTGAAGCCCTGCGTGCGGCGTCTATTAGGAGTAATAGTTCTAACAGATTTTCAGCGGGTGGTGGGGTGCTCTGTATAAAAAATACCGAGGCACCTCGCAATGATTCTAGTATGTTGGGTTGTATCTCGCCGTCGCTAAAACGTTGTATTACACATTCGCTTAGTGGCTGTCCGTATTGCTTTGCAATGCTTTCAGCCAATAGTCGGGTGTTGGAACCTGAAAATATTTTTACAATATTGTTTTGCATAACTTGCTTATACTTGCGAATGAAAATTAAGTAATTCTTTGTTGAATAAACTAAAACCTTAAAATTGGAGGTGCGAAAATACTGTTTTTTACTCGAACCGTTACATTATTTTTTTCTGCTCGTGTTAGAAATGTATTAGTACACTAGCATTATGACAAAAAAAGGTCGCATTATAAGTATTGATAATAGGGTTGCATAAGAGAAACAAAATCGCTGCTATCGGTTTGAGCAGTCGATTTGTAGTAGATTATTTGATGTATAGCTGAGGCGATATTTGGACCAAAGAGGAGCATATTGCAGTGTGGTTTTTTTAATGCATTGTGGCTGAACGAAAGCGTGGCTATCGGCGAGATATGTTGTTTAGATAAATAGGCAATTACGATATCAGCGCTGCGAGGGGGGTACATTATGGCGAAATATTTTCCTTTGAGCACTACTTTATGTATGAGTTTTGCGATTTCGATTATTGGCATTTCGATGTCGTGCCATGCAG
This sequence comes from Sphingobacteriales bacterium, assembly GCA_043768865.1. Lineage (GTDB taxonomy): Bacteria > Bacteroidota > Bacteroidia > Chitinophagales > JAYVJZ01 > JAYVJZ01. The sequence continues at coordinate 3,342 of JAYVJZ010000127.1, read as the reverse complement.
TGTTTTTAGCAACGTTGTCGGCAGGGGTGCTCGCTTGATGAAATGGTGGATTGCAGATATAAAAATCGAAATGCAACAGTTCAGGCAACTGAAAAACCGAGCTAAGTTGTGTGTTTAATCTTTTTGAAAATGGTGAATTTGAAAAATTAAGTGTTGCATCGGAGAGTGCGGCGGCATTGATGTCGATGCCTGTAATACGTGATTGGACTTGGGTGTGAGCAAGCAACAATGATAGCACACCCGTGCCCGTGCCTATGTCTAAGATAGTAGCGGGTCGGAGGCAGCACTTGGTCATCATCTGTGCTACCCATGCTCCAAAAACACACGCATCGGTGGAGACTTTCATTGCACTGTTGCCTTGCATTACGCTGTATTTTTTGAAGTGAAAAATAGTGTTATTGGGCATGTTTTATACTACAATTTTTGTGTTATAAAGTGTTGTGATTGTTGTAACAAAAGTAAATTTAATTGTGAGTAATAAAAATAACTATGATAATGTGCAGCAATCGCAGAACCCCACTTAGATACAAATCAATCTTCAGGCCAATCGAAGGTTGATGTTTAATTTTTTTTAGGAATCCAATCTTTTTTTCCTTTTTGCTTAGTGTAAGAACCTTATAATGTCGAAGTTTTTTATGGGCTTTATTTTATTTAGTATTCATTATATTTTAAAATAAATGAAACTAATTCTGTAGTCTTATTGATTAATTATTCGCATCTTTGCAAAAGTTATCCACAATGACAGTTCAAGATTTAGTACATATAATAAAAACACCTTATTTGTTGCATCAATATAGCTTGTTGCAACTCGATAATCTGTTGTTACAATATCCTTACTTCTCAACGCTGCATGTGCTGGTGGCCAAAAAAATGCAATTAGAAAATCATCAAGATTATGAAAATACATTGACGGTGGCCTCTGCATATAGTAGCGACAAAAAACGATTGTTTGACTTTATAGAAAATGAAAAATGTAGTACTAGTGCTGTGGCAAATGCAATCAAAACATCAAATCAAACTGATCAGGTGGAGGATATTTTTTTGACTTTACCCGTTGATGATAGGCAACAAGCACCCTCGTTGTCAAGGACGCAAAGCGACAAAATACTAGAATTGGCGTATGTTTCGATGGATTATACTTCGCTATTGCAAGCTGAAAAACAGCAATCGCTAGCTTCACTTTTAGTGTCTCAAAATCAAGCCAAAAACACGAATATAACGAGCCTACACCGAAGCTATTCAGATTGGCTGAGCACCTATGCCACAGCGCCTATTGAATCAAAAAAACCGAACGCCGTCAAACGTATAGCAGGCAAGTTTGTAAAAGGCACGCCTCCAATTAAAACCTCTCAAAGTGCCGTCGATAGTAGTACTATTACTAAAAAATTAAAGGATAAAATTGATGATGCACCGCTCAAAAAAGTAATGTTGAGCGATGAAGAAAACAAAAAAATAATCGAAACGGCGCACAAAAGTTTGGTTGATGATATTGGGCTTGTGTCCGAAACATTGGCTAAAATAAACATTGCACAAGGCAATATCGCAAAAGCGAAAAAAATGTTTGAAAAATTGATGTTGCAATATCCGGAAAAAAGTCGTTATTTTGCGGAACTAATTAAAAATTTAAAAAAGAATTAATCATGTATATTTTCATCACTATTGTTATTATAGTAATCTCAGCTTTGATTATGTTGTTTGTATTGGCACAAAACCCTAAGGGTGGCGGGGCAAATGCTATGATGGGAGGTATTTCTAATCAAGTGCTAGGAGCGCGTCGTAGTGGCGATTTCTTAGAAAAAGGTACATGGTATTTGGGTATAGCACTGTTCGCTTGCTGCTTGTTGTCAGCGTTTCTAATTGATCGTGATGCAACTACAAACTCCACTGACAAAGCCACCAAAGAATTGTTAGAAGGAGCAAACGTACCGGAGGCAATACCTGCTGCCGAGCCTACTGCCGCACCTGCTGTGAGCGATAGCAACGCAAACTAAGAAACCTATCTATTTACAAAAAAAATAGTATTTTTTTTGAATGATTTGCACTTCTCTTCTAGTGCATCATGCCGTTGCGTTATTTTTTTTGATTTAGCTACTTACAACTCGATGTTCCTTTTCGTGTTGGGGCTTTCAGCTATTTTCAACTTCAATTTTTGCATCAAAGACTGTTAATTTTTTATTGTTTGCAATGATACTTCGGGTAATTTTTTTTTTGGTTTTGAGTTCGCATTGTCAAATGTAAATATACTAGCCTCATTGCTAGCACTTTGGAAACCAAAACCTAAGTTTTTTTTAAAATATACTACTATATTTAAAATTGTAGTTTTATATTCGCTTATGTATTGTTTATAAAATACTAGAATACACTATGAATTTTAATTTGAATACCCTACCACTAAGAACCGAAAGACCCAGAAATACTGGGCTCACTATGGTTATGGACAAAGGTTTAAGCCTAAGCGAAGTAGATGATTTCATTGAAACTAATGATACTTTTACTGATATTGTAAAATTAGGATTTGGTACGTCTTACCTCACCAAACATTTTAAGGAAAAAATTAAAAAATACCAAGATGCAGGTATCAAATTATATATGGGAGGTACTTTTTTTGAGGCTTTTCTTGTTCGCAACCAAGAGCAAGATTACTTCAATGCGTGCGCTGACTATGGGTTTGATCATGTTGAAATATCAGATGGTAGTATCACATTGGTGCATGAACGTAAGTGCGATATCATCACACAATTCGCTGAAAAGTTCACTGTGTTGAGCGAGGTAGGCAGCAAAGATGGGGAGAAAATTATACCCCCTTATAAGTGGATTGATTTGATGCAAAAAGAACTAAATGCAGGTGCAACCTATCTTATAGCAGAAGCAAGAGAGGCCGGCAATGTAGGTATATATCGAAATACGGGTGAGGTGAGAGAAGGGCTAATCGATGAAATATTAACCAAAATACCTGCTGATAAGATTATATTTGAAGCCCCTTTGAAGGCGCAGCAAGTTTGGTTTATAAAATTATTAGGAACTAATGTAAACTTAGGCAACATAGCCCCAAACGATGTTATACCATTAGAAACACTGCGTTTGGGCTTGCGTGCAGATACGTTTTCCCATTTTTTGAACGGCGAAGCCTGGCTTTATATGTAGTTTATTTTTTTAGTTAATTAATAATGACTCAACACGCACTCCACTTTCAGTATTATAGTTTTGAGAATTTAGATGAATTGCCCGAGGATATTCAAAATCTAATTAAGCAAAGCATTGCTTTTTTACCCAATGCATATGCTCCGTATTCACATTTTCAAGTAGCGTGTAGCGTGCTGCTCAGCGACGGTACTGTGCATG
>JAYVJZ010000126.1:0-10992 GCA_043768865.1 Sphingobacteriales bacterium | reverse complement strand
ACTCCGCCTCGCTATGAGGCTACTCTATTGTCAGCATACTATTGCTTGTTTCAGTGTATGATTTTAGCAGTTACTAATTACGTATTTATTTTAAGAATTATTTTTTGATTACGTTTTTTATTTTTTTTGTATTCACTTTATTATGTAATTTTACTTGTTATTTATCATTTCTATTAAATAATTGTTTCGTTGTATTAATTTTATTATATGCAAAATTTGTTTTTAAAGTCAATTCAATGGCTGTTTTTTTGTTCAATTGCATGGTTATGCAACCTACAATCAGCAAAGGCAACGCATATAATTGGTGGAGTGATGAACTATGAATGTATCGATGAAGTTACGGGTACGTATCGTGTCACATTGCGGGTGTATAAGGATTGTAGCCCTTCGGTAACGGCGGACTTCGACGATCCTGCCACGTTGCATTTTATGTATCCTGGGTTTTTGGAATATCTTTGGGTAAATGCTCCCTTGTTCTCTGATTTTGAAGTACCTATCAACATAACCGACCCCTGTGTGGTAGTGCCTGACGTGTGCGTTGAAGAGGGTATTTATGTATATGAGATTGTGCTAGGAACTATACCCGCCGGGGGCTTGACGGTATTATACCAGCGTTGTTGTCGCAATGGCTCGATACTTAACATCGATGATCCCACAGCTCGTGGTGCCTCATTTTTTGCAGTCATACCCGATACTACCGTTGCCTCGTGCAATAGCAATCCGGTGTTTACTGAATTTCCTCCTATCGTGATTTGTGTCAATAAACCTATCGACTTTGATCATTCGGCAACGGATATTGATGGCGATTCGTTGGTGTATTCTTTGTGCACACCGAGCGATGGAGGTTATGCATCTGGCCCTGTGGTAGCAGGTGGTACGGTCCCTGATCCTATTATTGATTTGCCATGGTTTGCGCCATACAGTGCGACCGACATGTTGGGGGGCGTGCCTAATTTAAGCATCAACCCTAGTACAGGGCAACTAACCGGTTATCCTCCCACTATCGGTCGATTCGTGGTGGGGGTATGCGTGAGCGAGTATCGTGGTGGGGTTTTTGTGAGTTCGACCAAGCGTGATTTTCAGTATAATGTAACTACTTGTGCTCTCGGTGTGTTGGCTTCCACCCCTGCCGTATATGCTAATTGTGAGGATTTATTGATTACTTTTGTTAATAATTCATCAGGGGCGATTCCAATAGATTCGGTCTATTGGGACTTTGGTGTAGTGGGAGTTTTCAATGATACATCAACCGCATTTAATCCAATATTTATATACCCTGACACGGGTACGTATAGCATAACGCTGATTGCCAATCCAGGGCTGAGCTGCGCTGACACTGCGTTTGGTGAAGTTCGTATATATCCAATATTAGATCCAGGTTTTACCTTCAATGATGCGTGTGCTTCGTTTCCTGTTTCATTTATTGATACTTCGATATGTACTTACGGTAGCATCAACAATTGGACTTGGACATTTGGAGATGCCAGTGTAGCAGCTACAGGCACACCTTCGCCTGTTCACATCTACACCACTCCGGGTAGCTACACTTCTACCCTTGTCGTAAGTACAACCACCGGTTGTGTAGATACACTCTCCCGTAGCGTTGTAGTTACAAGCAACCCGATAGTAACGATTACGTCCGATACGTTGGTATGTGCCGATGACAATACACTCTTATCTGCTTATTCTCCCACGGGTTTTAATTATGTTTGGACGCCTAATTATAACATTTCAGATGATTCGATAGCAACTCCAATCATAAGCCCTGACGTAACCACGAACTATATTTGTATCACTACCGACGCCTTAGGATGCAGCAAAAAAGATACCGTAAAAGTAACAGTAGCTAACAATACCTTTGCAGCAACGGCTGCGAGCGACAATTCAATATGTATTGGCGATACCGTATTGCTCAACGGCACAGGAGGATTCGTATATTCGTGGACACCGACTATCAACACAATAGGAAATACCACTAGCACACCACTCGTGTTTCCTACAACTACAACCACATATACGCTTACAGCCTATATCGGAACTTGCTCAGACACCGATACCATTACTATCGAAGCACTTGTACGGCCTAAGGCCAATGCCAATCCTGATATTTCGATTTGCTACGGCGACTCGATTCAATTTACCTGTACCGGCGGCACAGACTATGTATGGTCTCCATCAATATATCTAAGTGATTCTACGATTGCCAATCCGTATATGTTAGCCACTACATCGCAGACCTATATCGTACAAGTAACCGACGATGCAGGCTGCCTTGCTACTGCTGACGACACCGTCAATGTTATTGTATTAATAAACAACAACGCCTTTGCCGGCCCTGACGCACTCTCCTACAATGGTGGCATTTATCAAATGTATGCTGCCCCTGCCTTGACGTACAGCTGGAGCCCAGGAGGATATTTGAACGATTCCACAATTCAATACCCCGTTTTTTCAGGAGATACTACTACTACTTTTGTATTAACAACCACCAACGCAATAGGCTGTAAAGATTATGACACCATGCGCTTGCGAGTATATGCACCTGAGCTCGCCATGCCCAATGCATTTTCACCTGATGGAGATAATATAAACGACCTCTTTATGCCCATATACAAAGGCATTGAATCTTTATATGAATTTGAAGTGTTCAACAGATGGGGAGAAAAAATATTTGAAACAAGCAGTATTACTAAAGGCTGGAACGGAACATTCAATGATGAATTGCAACCGATGGGAACGTATATATACGTGATAAAAGCACGCACGATGTTGGAAGAGGATATCACCGTTAGTGGTAATGTTACGCTTGTAAGATAACGTTGGCCCTAACATCTAAAAAACTTACTTTTCAATGAACTTACGCTACGCACACAACTTAGATACCATAAACAATGCAAACAAAATATAGTTAGGCACTTTTTTTGATTGTATCGATTTAGACTACTTAATTAAATTATACATTATGATTACTATTACAGATAAAGCCCTTCAAAAAGCAACCGATTTGATGCAAGAAAATCAATTAGATGCTACACACTTTATACGTGTGAGTGTGGTTGGCGGTGGTTGCAGCGGGCTGTCATACAAGATGGATTTTGATAACGAATCGCAACCTAACGATCAGGTGTTTGAAGACAAAGGCATGCAAATAGTTACCGACTTAAAAAGTTATTTGTATCTGTTCGGCACTGAGCTAGACTTCTCGGACGGCCTCAACGGCAAAGGGTTTCAGTTTATCAACCCCAATGCCGCTAGAACCTGCGGTTGTGGAGAAAGTTTTGGAGTATAATAAATAGTAACCGAAAGATAGTTTTATTGAGCCTCTTTGCACTTACTAGCATCTTTACAACAATCAGGTAATTTTTTATAGGCACGAGCATTTTTTGACAATTCGTCAGCATCGTAGCCAGACTTAATGATAGCCTTTTTTATTTTATCAATATTAGTTTTTGTTGAATTAAAAACAACTGTTATCGACTTTGTTGCAACATCTAAGTTGCTACTCTCTACGCCTTTTTGATATGACAATGCCTTTTCTATTGCATATTTGCACATATTGCAAATCGCAGATGTCTTTATAATTACTGTTTCAGTTGGCAATGCAAACGTCGAAGCACTCAACATAGTAGCATAAAATGAAGAGGCCACCAAGAGGAGAAAGCAAATAAATTTATACATAAGATTGAATTTAAAAAAAATTAATTTAAAATAGATGTATTCTACTTTAATAATAATACTACAACAAATATACGATAAATATACGTTTCTATTTTTTAGAAATACCAATCACAATACCAACTAAGGTTTTGTCGTCTAAAGTAGCATTGAACCCAATAGTGCCATTAGTTTCGGTGAATGTAACTTTTTTGATGGACGCACCTCCCAAAGCTATTGCCAATTTGTCATGATAACTAGCCCCCTTAGCCGCATTAATATCAGCATTTAGCTTTTTGTAATCTAAAGGTTGTTTGCTAACCACTATCGCCATTTGATCCTTAGTACCCTTGTTATCTAATTGCATCGAATAATCTTTTGGAAACAAGCGTGTCCCTGTAATACCACAAAACGGTGAATGCTTTGATGTATAAGGAAACAATACATAACTGCTGCGGTCCGTCTCTTCACCAAACACATAGGTATAACATTCGACTGAGTTAGTAACTAATACTTTAAACTTCGTACCGATAGCCACAGGTGCCGCAGTTTCAAAATTATCATTGCCTAATTTTTTTAGACTAATTACTGCATCTGTAGCAGGATTCACTAACCCAAAATTAATAGCTAAACTGTTATTTTGATTCGCCGTGCTAGCAGCAGCGAGAGGATACAACCCATAGGCCTCTTTTGTAAACACATCAAAATCTTTATACCTAACCCACGCCAAACCCTTGTTGCCCCATTGTTCACCCCAAGAGTTCATCAACTGAAAAGCTCCTCCGTATTTATAATCATCATACGCAATCAAACACATCGCATGCCCCCCAAACTGATACATATTATAATCCTCACCCGTCGGCACCCAGATGTCCTTGCCCATCATACCTTGCATAAACGTACCCCCTACCATCATACCAAAGACAACAGGTGCGCCCGCCGCGAGGTTTTGCTTTATAGCTAATAGGTCGGGTCGTTGATTGTCGCCACCTAGCGTCAAGCGCTGATAGCCACGGGTTTTGTAGGGGGTAGCACTTTGCCTTTGGTTAGTATTCGGCTGGGTTTGGCAGTCGGTCTCATCATAAGGCATATTGCTAAACGGTGCAACGCCATTGCGTTTCATCTCCTCCATAGCTTCGTTTATATACGCCCCTTGGCAATCTTCTAAGTGTATGCTATTGTACAAAAAAGAGGGACTAAATATTAATTTATTAGCATCTTGATTGGTTTTTTTTGATTCTAAAATAGTACGAGCTGCGTACGCACTGCTCCACGCCACACACGACCCTTGCTGCCCTTGGTTCAACCGCTTAGGTATATATTTCTCAAGCGTATAGCTCTCTGGCATTGTGTTGAGACGGTTGTCCGCGAGTGGTTCATACACTTCAACCTTATCATACTTTGCAGGGTCCATCAAACCGCCTTTCGTCAAACCGTCGTATGTGTCGCTCTGTAGGCTACCCATTTTTGAAATAAAAAAATACCCCAATCCACCTATTATTAACAATGGAATAAATAATTTGGGCAGCTTAAAAACCAAACTTAAAATCAAAGGCAAACATCCAAGAAGCGGGCTGCGGCCTCCACCGCCTGCGTTGTCATTATGTGAACCCCCACTGTCTTGTTGATCTGGGTTATCTTCTACCATTCGTATAGGCATACTACTTTTTTTATTTTTTAACTAAATGAGTATTATTTATTGAAGTAAAATTACAAAAAAAAGCGTACAAATTAGGTACTATTTATTCTTTGAATCAATACAAATAGTGAATGGCCCGTCGTTGATAAGATGCACTTGCATCGAACTCCCAAATATTCCACAAGCTATGTCGTAAGTCAATGCCTCATTTAGTTTTATAATCAATTGGTTATACAAATTCAAAGCGACCTCAGGACGAGCAGCGGCAATATAAGAAGGCCGATTACCTTTGCTAGTAGTAGCATATAGTGTGAATTGACTAACCAAAAGCAATGCTAATTTAGTTTCTAAAATCGATAAATTAGGTACTCCTTTGGCATCATTAAAAATCCGCAAAGAGGTTATTTTTTTGGTAATGTAATCTAAATCATCGGCTGTATCTGCATCACAAAACCCAACTAAAACCAGCATTCCGGCAGCTATACTTCCTACTTTATTTGTCGCTACTTCTACTGCTGCTGAGGCTACCCGTTGTATTATAATTCGCATATTAATAGTTGCTGTGTTGATACAAAAATATCAAATTTTTTTAATTATATTTACAATTAAATTAATTAAAAAATAGATGCTGTCGTTTTTAAAAAAATTAAGAATACGTCAAAAATTAACCCTTCAATTTATATTGATAGTATCTATGATAGTAGGCGTGTTGTTGCTTTTGAATTTTCAATTTTTGAGTTATAACGCTAAAGTAGAATTTGAAAACAGGCTCAAAACCCGAGCCGAGTTAGCGAGTTCAGTATATATCAAAAAATATACTTATTTTGAAAAAACACATCAAAGCCTAGTTAAACAGTACAATGAGACGCCGTTGCCGGGAGAAATATTACAAATATTTGATGCAGAAAAGTGTATCTCATTTGTCGAACAGTCGTTAGTTTTGTTATATCCTGATCCTATACTTTCACGAATAAAAAACGAAGGTTCAGTGAAATTTATGTTAGATAATATGCAATGCTTCGGCCTCAAAGACAAAACAAAATATGGTGAATTCATATTAGTATTAGCTGCCATAGACACCTACTCTGACAATCAAATAGAAACATACAAATACAACTCTATTCTATTTATGCTCTCTGCCATAGCTATCAGCGGTCTCGGTGGTTATGTGTTTGCCGGTCGTGCATTGCAGCCTGTGGGCGACGTAGTGCATCAGGTACAAAACATGGAGGCAAGCAACATGCAACAACGTGTAGATACCCGAGGCAGCAAAGATGAAATAGGCGAATTAGGCGATACGTTTAATTCACTTTTGAATAGAGTAGAAGAATCATTTGCGTCACAAAAAAACTTTTTGTCCAACGCTAGCCATGAGCTCAGAACGCCGCTGACCGCTATAATTGGCGAGCTAGAGGTTTTGTTAATGAAGGACCGCACACAAGAAGAGTATAAAAATTCTATTAGCCAAGTGCATCAAGAGTGTGAACAATTGAAAGAAATGTTGAACCTCCTCTTGAATATTAATTTTATTGAAAATCAAAAGAATAATAATTTATTAGAAACTATAAGAATAGATGAATTGGTGTTTGATCTCATGCAAAGCCTGGCATTTAAGCAGCTGCAAGACCTTATACAAGTGGAGTTTGATGATCTGCCTGAAGATGAAGATTCGATAACGGTGAGAGGCAATAAGTATATGCTAACTATGGTAATTAAAAATTTATTTGAAAATGCGTTGAAATTCAGTGATTACACCAAAGTGAATATTACCATTAAATACGATTCACAATTTGTGTCTTTGTTAGTAAAAGACAAAGGCATCGGTATCGCTGCAGACGAACAGCTCAAAGTGTTTCAAACGTTTTATAGAGCTGAGAATGCGATGGCCTACAAAGGCAGTGGCATTGGATTAGTACTTTGTCAAAAAATCGCAAAACTGCACCGTGGCAAAATTGAATTAGCATCAAAAATAAACGAGGGCACAACCGTCAAAATGACCCTCCCCAACCTATTCAATGAAGGATTGCAGGCTTAGTTATCTCCTTCGACATTGATAATTTTTGCATTATTTTTTAGATAAATAGTGCCTGACTTATACGTTGTTTTTTCTGAATTTTTTGATAGGTTTATTTTTCTGTTTTTTGTTTTGTTTTGATAATACACGCCCTGCCAACTATCGCCACAACGGTTGCTTATCGTACCACCATCTAGTAGCAAAGTAGCCCCTTTTTTTAATATTATAGCACCGCTTTTTGATGGCAAATAGAGTTGCCCTTTTACGATAAGCGTAGCACTGTCGCTTATTTCTATTGATCTATCGAGCTGCACTAACCAACTTTTTTCTATTACGTATTTTGCTTTTTTAGGTATCACCCACCGATACGGCTGCATGTGTGAACAATCAGGCACGAGTGCATTGTTGAGTGCAAAAGGTTGATTGCCTTTTGTGATAATAGTAGATAACATGGTCTGCCCTTGGCAAGGGGCTATTGAAGCGCCACCGCCAGGCCAATAGTCCATCACATTGTTAGTACCCCCCGATTTATAGGTCGTGTTATAACAGCAGGCTTTGCTCTCAAACACATGGTATAAGCCAAAACAGTGAGACACCTCATGATTCAACAATAAAAATATTTGCCAATACGCCTCCTCTCCAAACATTTTATATTTGTCATAAGACGTTCGCAACATGGCCCACTTGGCGTGGCTGAAACCATACGCCTCACCCGAGTAGCAGCCGTTAGTGCGAGACATACCTACAAAGAACACGTGCAACGTATGGAATTTTGTTATGGAATCAAAAGTGGTATTGTCGGTGATGTAATCGTGGTACAACGAGTCCATTTTGGAACGACAAGTAGAACGGCAATTGACAGTATCTATGCGGCAGGCCGTATTGCTAAAATCCCAATACCGCTCAGTGGCAAAAAAAGTAATCGTATCTAACAAAAAACGAACACGAACATCTTCTAGTTTCACGTTCAATGGATTGGGCTCGAGCGGCTGTGGCCATTGCCTATTAGCCGATAACTGATCGGCTAGTTTATACAACATCGGCAACTGTGCTTCTGTAAAATTTTGTGGATCTTCTTTTGATTTTTGAATAATATGAAAAGCTATACGCACGGTAGCTATTGGATAGTTGGCAAGTGGCATTGCGAGCGGATCCTGAGCGTTTTGCTGGGCTAATAATGAACTTGGATGTGTGCTTAACAGTAGGAGTTGCACCAAAATAAAATACTTTTTCAATTTCATTATATTGAGCATTCAAAAAGGTGGTAATGCGTTTTAGTAAATCCGTTTTTAATATACGTAGCGGCAGCGGCAGCGTTGTGCTGCTCAACATACAACCGCAATAGCGAACAGCCTTGTGCTTTTGCCATGCTTTTGACCTGCATACATATAGCCGTAAAAACCCCTTGCTTTCTATACTCAGGTATCACATACACACTCTGCAACCACCACACACGAGTACTCCGCCAGTCGCTCCACTCATACGTTATCATACAACTAGCTACCGTGTTATTAGAAATTTTAACAACGAGATATAAGCCGTCGGCAGGCGTTTGAAAAATATGCGCTACCCCGCTTGTGATGGTATTATGATGCAACACGAGTTGCTCGGTTTCAAGAGCCATAGCGATTTGAAAATCTACAATTGTGCTTGCGTCAGCAATAGTGGCTTCTAGTATTTGCATATAAATTATAAAGTGTGTTACAAATTATGAACCAACAAATATAACAAGCATAAAATGGAATTTTAAAAATTGGTGCTATTTTTGCTTATGTTTTATTTAAAAAAAATAAATTATACTATTACACTCATGAAAAACATTTTTTTACTCCTATTTGTACTGATATCGATACCTGCGACGGCTCAATACAAAGGTCAAACCAAACCGAATAACCCAACAAGTAGCAACCCGAATCAGGGTAGTAAAAATTTTACAGACCGCATTATATACGGTGGCAACTTAGGCGGCAACCTCGCAAACGGTGGGTATATATTTGATATTTCTCCGTTTGTAGGGTATCGTTTTTTGAAATCTAAGAAACTATCTGCCGGAGTAGGCCCGATATTTCAACAACAGAGTGTAGGCGTTGAAACCCTCACAAGAACTGGTGCTCGGCTGTTTGGACGTTTTGATGTACTCAACAACCCTATGCTATTTGCACACTCAGAATTACAGTATTTGAGAGCTACATTCAAATCGCCTCTTGGCAAAGCTTCTTTTAATATACCGACATTATTAGTAGGCGCAGGCACTAGAATGGGTATCGGCACCGGCGAGGTGCTGTACGACCTTCTTTGGCAGTTTCAGCCGGAGGCATTTCGACCTCGCTTGCCATTTATGTTACGTTTTGGGTTTGGGTTATAGTATTTTATAGAATACAATTTTGTTATTTTTTTGATAATTAGCAAGCTGAGTGCAGTATTTCAAATCGCGACCGCTGCAGTTGTAGTAGAACTATCAAATACCCTTTTTACATCAAAAAACGTAACATAAAAAAATGTTAAATAAATTCGTACACTTCATTTCGGACGAACATCTTTAGTGTTGCATAGCGTCTCTGTAATAGAGGTAGTTGAAGGCAAAAAAATAGTACAAAAAAGAAATTGTTTCCAAGTAAAGTGGATGTTTTTTAAATTGACTTTAGATGCAAAGTTTAAGTATAAAGACTTAGTAAGCGTAATGCTAGCTATAATAGTAAGGCAAAAGGACTAAACGGTTACCAATTTTATCGGGGCATTGCGTAAACAAATTTTAGGGGGTATCAACGGTTTTGAGGTTGTCGAGCGGCGCGGTTTTGGTATCAAATCAAAAGACGTTAGGTAGTGTGCGGACATCAAAAACAAGTACGACACGATGAACTTTATCTTGGTTGAGAGTTTATTTTATAACCCAAAAGGGTATGCTGACAATGACAAAAAGTCAAGATGGTATTGTGTTTAAATTTTAGCAAAAGGTAGTTTTTGGGATATGATGCTCCCACCGATTTTGGGGCATTGCTTTTTAACGACATTGGGTTGGCTACTGAGGACCGTATGGTGCGTGAGGGCCTTAGGCGTAGCTCATTTTTTTTGTATTTTCAAAAAAAATAGCGGGAGCCGGGGACCGACCCCGCCTGTGCGTATTTGGTTGTTGAATACGTATGGTTGTAGGCGGGGGCACGCCCTACTTCGTATTTAACTTAGCATTAACCCACCGTTGGTGTAAGTATTTGTATTTTTGTTTTTTATACTTTTTTGATGAATTATGATTGATAAATTGCAGGCGATAAAACAACGGTGGAGCTATGTGGGCGAGCAGCTTGGCGACCCCGGCACGATGAATGATATGCGGCTTTTTGCGGCGTTGAATAAGGAATATAAAGACCTTAGGCCGTTTGTGGAGGCGCATGATGAGTATGATAATCTGTTGAGTAATATTGCGAATGCGAAGTTGATATTGGAGACGGAGAAAGATGAGGAGTTTAGGGCGTTGACGAAGGAGGAGCTGGAGGAGCTCAATGCGGCGTTGTTGGCTACTGATGAGCGGGTGAGGACGATGTTGATACCAAAGGATCCGGCGGATGATAAGAATGCGATATTGGAGATACGGGCGGGTACGGGTGGCGATGAGGCGGGGATATTTGTGGGGGACTTGTTTAGGATGTATTCACGGTATTGTGATGTGCGGGGTTGGAAGTTGGAGATT
>JAYVJZ010000125.1:0-6433 GCA_043768865.1 Sphingobacteriales bacterium | reverse complement strand
CTACACAACGAAATTAAAAAAATAGAAGTAGCAGCTACTAACAATTTTTCATACAAGATTTTATATCTAGAACAAGAGTTTTTAGTTCCATTTAGTTTCAACAATACAACTTATACAATAGGAGGCAAGTTTGACAGGGTTGAACTTTGGGACGATACTATTTTGATTTGTGATTATAAAACAAGTAGTTATTCTGAAGATAAAATTACCTCTAATGATTTTGATGAATTGCATTCTATCAAAAAAAATATGGTTAATCAATTGCTATTTTATATTTTAGTTTCGCAAAACAATCCCGATTTTGAAAACAAAACGGTTGCGTCTGGCATTTATTTTTTAGGAGAAAAAAAGAAGTCGTTAGTAAAATTGCAAAATGCAAATAAGGAATCTATAAATAGCAATACTGAAAAAATGAATTTGTACGAAAACTATTTAAAATCTTCGTTTGAAGATTTTTTGAACCCTGATATTCCTATTACACAGACTACGTTGAAGGACAACTGCAAGTATTGTCATTTTAATAGTATTTGCAAAAGACAAGTTAAAAGTTCGTTTTAAATATTTTAACTGAAATAGCAAGCAGCAAAACACCAAAAAACTTTCGTATCACAAGCAATCCACTTTTGCCTAATTTTGCTTCTATCCAATCCGTAAAATACAAAACAATCCAAACCAATAGTAAGTTCAACACTATCGCAATCACGATATTGTAATCCTTGTACATAGATTTCATAGACATCAAAGTAGTAAGTGTACCGCTACCTGCAAGTATAGGAAAGGCAATAGGAACAATACTTCCGGCGTTGTTGTTGGGGTCTTCTTTAAATAAATTAATACCCAATATCATTTCTATTGCTATTATAAAAATAACTATCGACCCTGCAATAGCAAATGAAGCTATGTCAAGGCCAATGAAATTAAGCATTCTTTCGCCAGCAAATAGAAATAATAACATCAAAATACCCGCCACTGTTGTTGCTTTAGTGGGTTCTATTTGAATGTTTTTTTGCTTCAATGATATAATAACGGGTAGGCCACCGAATATATCTATCACGGCAAATAGGGTAAATGCAATTGTAATTATTTCATTAAAATTTATATTCATACTTCTTTTTTTATTGAGGTGTTTCAGCTTTTGTAATCATTATATGTTTTGAAATAGATTCATAAAATGATTTGTGTTTTTCACTGATTTTTATTGCTTCAACATCAATGTTAGCTACTATTTCGAGCAATGTGTTGATACGTGATTCTTGCGTAAAAAACTTATTGATAACACACACTTTTGTGGTGTTTATGATGCAATAACCTGCCTTGAAGTTTCCTTTTTCGTAGCGTATTTTGTAACCCAATTCAGTTATAAGTTGTTCTAACTTTTCTAGTGATGTTGTAGTATATTTGAACATAATTATAAATCAATTTTTATACCGTAAAATTACAATTGTTACTAGAAAAACTTTTTTTAAATTATCAACATTATATGCTACACAAATTTTTATGTACACTCTTTTTTTTGTTATTTTTCTCTTTTGGCAACGTCGCAGTTGCACAAAAAATAAAAGCACAATTAATAGGTGGTATCACTGCTTCGCAAATCAATGGTGATGGCGATAGCGGCTTCCGAAAGCTCGGTTTTACGGGAGGGTTTGGGGCTTTCATACCTATCAAAAACAAGTTTAGTTTTTCTTTTGAAGGGCTATATAGTAGCCGAGGTGCTAGTAGTGCTTTGAAGTGTTCAGATTCCACTTGCATAGACGGCTTTAAGTTTAAAATCAACACAACGTATGTTGAAGTGCCTATATTGTTGAATTATAGGGACAAGAGCAATGTTTCTTTTGGAGCTGGAGTGAGTATAGGTCGTTTGATACGCTATTCGTATCAAGAGAATGGGTATGCCACTATTGAGCCGCGCGATTTAGATTTGGAAAACAACAATATGGATTATAGCGCATTGGCTGAAGGTTCTTATAGAATGTTTGATAATGTTTGGATCAATCTAAGGTATCAATATTCAATAGTGCCGTTTGCGAAAAATAAATTTAGTAGGTACAATCGGTTTGGGGCGTTTCACAATAGTGTAGGCATTCGCATAAAATATATTTTTAAATCGGTAGATAACAGAGGGCGTATAGCCCCTGAAACTCAGCCATAGTTAGATTTTGTGTTATGAAACATTGCGTAGTAGTAGGAGGTGGGGCAGCAGGATTTATGGCGGCAGCTACATTAGCTTCACACGCTAATAACTGGAAAATCACTATCTTAGAACAAGGTAAAGACGTATTGCAAAAGGTAAAAATATCGGGCGGTGGGCGATGCAATGTAACGCATCAATGTTTTGAGGTACCCTTTTTGATTAAAAACTATCCTCGTGGCAGCAAGGAATTGCAAGAGGTTTTTTATAGATTTCAACCGCAAGACACTATCGATTTTTTTAACAAAAACGGAGTAGCAACCAAGGTAGAACCTGATGGTAGGATGTTTCCTATTTCTAATTCATCTCAATCGATTATCGATTGTTTTCTAAAAATAGCTTCGCAGCACAATATTAAAATTAATACTCAAAGCAAGGTTACGAAGTTGAATTATGTTGATAATAAATGGAAAATAATATGTAATAACAACACTATAGAGGCGGATCATATTATACTCTGCACGGGCAGCAGTGCTAGCTTTTGGGCTATTTTACAAACCTTAGGTCATACCGTAGTTGCTCCTGTGCCTTCGTTGTTTACTTTTCAAATCAAGCACCCCTTGATACTCGATTTGGCAGGTAGTTCATTTCAAAATTCAATTATAAATCTTCAAAATGATAAGCTAAAAATACACGGGCCCTGTTTGATAACGCATTGGGGCCTCAGTGGACCTGCCGTTTTGAAACTATCAGCACATAGAGCACGACAGCTTTTTGAGTTGAATTATACCACTCAGATTTGTATCAATTTTACTGGATTGTCTAAGGAGACTATGTTTGAAATGCTCGTAACAACTAAAAAAAATAATCCAAACAAAAAAATTGAAAATACCCCACATTTTGAGCTCTCGCACCGATTTTGGAAACAACTATTGCTGTATCAACTCATTGACCCCGCTTTATCGTTAGCTAGCGTCAAAAATGAAGTACTTCAACAGCTCGCTAACACACTCTCAGCTTGCGTTATGCACATCAACGGCAAGGGCATTTTCAAAGAAGAATTCGTAACTGCAGGAGGCGTTAATCTTAAAGAAATTAATTTTAAAACTATGCAAAGTAAAATAATACCTGCCTTATCTTTGGCAGGCGAAGTGTTGAATATAGACGGCGTAACGGGGGGATTCAATTTTCAAGCAGCGTGGTCGTGTGGATATATAGCAGGTATTTCATTGGTTTAGTTAATTATTATTTATGCAAAAGATATATACATATAGGTTTCTTATCTTACTCGCACTTGTTTTTGTAATTTGCATTTGTGTTTATACCAACACGAGAAACAATAAAATCCAAGTGAGCATGCAAGTTCCGCCGATTGTTATGCCTATGCAAGCGGATAGCAACTTCAATATAAATAAGTACAAAGGCAAATTTGTTTTTGTTGAATTTTGGGCATCGTGGTGTGCCCCTTGCCGCAATAGCAACCAGAATATTGTTGAATTATTTCATCAATATCAGCAAGAAAAAAAAGACGTTGTTTTTGTTATGATTTCATTAGACGATAAACGTCAAAATTGGCAAAAAGCCCTGCTACAAGATAGTTTGCAACCTATGATTAACCTCATAGATACTCTCGCTTGGAAAAGCAAAGTGGCTAATGATTTTGGTATTAATAGCATACCAGCTTCGTTTTTAATCAACAAAGAAGGGTACATAGTGGGCAAAGATTTAACCAAACGTGAAGTACAATTATTGATAAAAAAAATGGAATAAAACCAACAGCTTCTATACCTATTTTGCATTTCGCAAAGTAGTAACATACGCTCGCCACTTGCTCAATAATGTTACAAAAGCATCGGGCAGCGGCGCTTCAAACACCATTCTCTCCTTAGTACGAGGGTGCGTAAACCCCAAAACCGTTGCGTGTAATGCGTAATGCGGAAAAATTGTAAAACAATTCTCGACAAATTGTTTGTATTTTGTATAAATAGTGCCACGCTTAATCGTATCGCCACCGTACATGGCATCGCTGAATATCGGGTGTCCCTCGCTTGACATGTGTACCCGTATCTGATGCGTGCGACCCGTTTCTAGTGTGCATCGAAGCAAACTCACATAACCCAAATCCTCCAACAACTCATAATGAGTGATCGCATGTTTCCCAAGATTGCCATCAGGATATGCACACATTTTTTTACGGTAACGCTCATCGCGACCTACGTGCTTGTTTATGCTCCCTTTAGCCGGCTCCGGTACGCCCCAAACCAACGCAGTATAAGCCCTATCGATACTATGATCATAAAATTGTTTTGAAAGATGCGCATGTGCATATTCATTCTTAGCAACTATAATAACCCCAGTTGTGTTTTTGTCCACGCGGTGCACAATACCCGGTCGCACATCATCTTTTGTTTTCTTTGGCAAATCCTTAAAATGATGCAAAAGTCCATGTACCAACGTTCCCGTAAAATTCCCAAAACCCGGGTGCATAACCAAATTAGGCTGCTTGTTGATCAACAACAAATCCTCATCCTCATACATAATATTCAACGGAATATACTCCGGCTCTAACGTTCGAGCCTCAAACGAACGTGGCAACACCAACTCAATACCATCAAGCGGTCGCACCCGATAGTTTGATTTCACCTCCACATTATTCACCTTCACACAACCCGCCGCTATCGCATTTTGAATCTTGTTGCGACTCAATTCACCCAACTGATTGACTATGAACTTATCGATGCGAACAGGCGACTGCCCTTTGTCCACCTTCAACGAATGAAAATGAAACCACTCCTCTTGCAGTTGCGTATTTTCATCATTTTGAAACTCCACCACCTCCTTCAACGCCTTGCTATATGCCATTATAAATGTTTAAAATAAAATTGTAAAAAAAAATTACGCTTGTTCCGCCAACCAACGCTCGCAATCCAAAGCCGCCATACAACCACTGCCCGCCGCCGTTACCGCCTGACGGTACGTAAAATCCTGCAAATCACCAGCCGCAAACACCCCTTCCATATTTGTTTTGCTCGACCCAGGCACGGTTTTCACATATCCATTTTCATTCGTATCAATATAATTTTTAAAAATATCAGAATTAGGTTTGTGCCCTATCGCAACAAAAAAACCACTCACTGCAATCGTATGCTCCTCATTGCTTGTTTTGTTGCGCAGCAACGCCCCCGATACCACCTTTTCCCCCAATATCTCCACCGTATCCGTGTTCCAATACAACTTTATATTCGCGGTTTTCAGCACACGATCTTGCATAATTTTACTCGCGCGCATCTTCTCGCTTCGCACTATCATGTGCACCGTCGTACACAGTTTAGAAAGGTACAACGCCTCCTCACAAGCCGTATCGCCCGCACCCACCAACGCCACCTCCATATTCTTATAAAAAAACCCATCGCACACCGCACAAGCACTCACCCCATTGCCATTCAGGCGTTTCTCACTCTCCAATCCCAACCATTTTGCCGTTGCACCTGTCGCCAAAATCACCGCATCTGCACTATATACCTCCCGCTCATCAATCGTTATTAAAAAAGGGCGTTGCGAAAAATCAACCGATGAAACCCACTCATAGCGTATATCCGTACCCATACGCTCCGCTTGTTTTCTAAAATCCTCCATCATCTCAGGTCCTTGTGTACCATTCGGATATCCCGGATAATTCTCCACCTCAGTAGTCTGCGTTAATTGCCCACCCACTTCAATTCCCGTGAACATTACAGGCTTCAAATTGGCCCGAGAGGCATAAATAGCAGCCGAATAACCCGCCGGACCCGACCCAATAATAACCACATGATGATGCTGTTTAATTTCCATATTTTTTTGAAACAAAGGTACGCTACGCCAATTTGAAAATGAAAAAAACAAAAGAAAACACAAACACTTTTTTTTAATAAATACAAGATTAGGGCGTGCCCCTTGCCGAATAAAGTTGATCCTGCTTATCGCCCAAAACATACGTAGCGGCAAGGGTCGGTCTACCGGCTCCCGCTCTTTTTGGATGCGGAAATACCGCCTCCAAAAAGGAGCTACGCCTACGCCCTCACGCACCTACGGTTCGCTACATGCTCGCATTGCAGCAGCTACAACCTATTAACACAAAACTAAAAAGCATCACTTCATCATAGAAGCACAACAAAAAAATGAAGATTTCTTTTCATTTCCATAAGAAAATACTAAGTATAATTTTCTTATTAACCCATTTCCCCATTTTTTGTAACTACTATCAAAATTAAGTTTGCTGCTACAAAATGTGCTACTAATTTTACGCATTACATCAGTTGCGTA
>JAYVJZ010000124.1:0-7020 GCA_043768865.1 Sphingobacteriales bacterium | reverse complement strand
ATGGGTAAATATTAAGGTAATAAACAATAGGCAAATGAAAAACATAAACGCCATAGGAAATGACGCCGTATTGCACAACAAAACGATGGGTGAGAATGCTGCGTAGCATCGGCGAGCGTATCTCTAAGTGCGAGGCCTTCAGCACCCAGTATAGGCTCATGAAGCCCATCATCAAATACACGCCTTCAAACGATATAAGCACTGCAATAGCAATACTGACTATCGAGGCATATTCAGTGATTTTATTATTGAAAAAAGCATGGAATTGATAGCCCAAGTGCACCCATATAGCACCAATAGCTCCAAGCGAAAGCGGTGCCATTTTTGATAAAATACCCAAAAAATTATACTTGCTCAGGCTAGCGAATGTATTGAAATGAAACTGCACATAACCGAGGCAAACAAAGAAAAAAGCAAACCCAAGCAATACCCTAGCGTGCTTGCGCAAACCCAAAACAAGCAAAGGCCATACCAGATAATATTGTTCTTCGACACACAACGACCAAAAATGGTTCAAAGGGCTATTGTTTGTATCATATTGGGCAATAGTATAGTTGAACGTAAAAGTAAGGAAAGACCACAGGTGCTCGCGAACTACAGGCAAGTGCACCAGCCACAGGCCGCCAATAGTAAGGTAGTAAATCGGTAAAATACGCAACGCTAGTTTCACCATAAATACCGCATAAGACTGTGTTGGAGGTTCATCGCTTGGTCGTTTTAATAAAATGCCGGTAATTAAAAAGCTGCTAATTACAAAAAATAATTCGACACCAAAAAAAACCACTAAGTAGGCGGCGGCCAAAGGCAAAATGTTCCAACAAAACCATAAAGACGGCTATAGCCCGCAGTCCATCGATAGCAGGAAAATAAGTATGTGTGGTAGGGCTGCTCATATAATTATATCTAGTTTATTTTATTGGCCCCATCACAGTAAGCCCTTCGTCGTTTACAAGATACATTGCCCCAAAATTAAGGCTATTTTATCATCTTTCAACTCATCATCTTTCAACTCATCAACTTTTTTTCAACACTCACCCTATATCGATAGATTTAGTCTGATATAAAATCGCTACCGACGGGCGGTACGCTAGTAGAACTAAAGTCGGTCGTGAGAAGCGTCAAAGGGGTGAGGAAGCACAGCGTCTAACAAAGGTATAAACAAAATCAAAAATGTTGGGACTATTCAGTTGAATAGTATTTTTTTTTGGGGGGGGATAATAAGGTGGGGTAGGGGTGGAATGTGCTTGAGCACCGCATTTAAGCAAAAAACAAAAAAAGCAAAAAGCAAAAAGCAAACTACAATCGACATCACAGCGTCCAGTACTTCAACTGTGTAATCTTGCCACGATACATATTTTTAATATCCACTAACAACGCCGAAGCGTTTGTTATAGTAAGAAAATACGACTCATCTAAATCGCTGTACTCATCATGATTCACCGCCACTATCACCGCATCATAATTATTCGCAATCGTACTCGTCAAACCAAATCCATACTCATGCTGCAACTCAGCACTATCCGCATACGGATCAGTAGCATCTACTTGCACCGAGTACGAACTCAATTCCTTATGCAAATCGGCCACTTTACTGTTACGAATATCGCTCACATTTTCCTTAAATGTAACCCCCATAATCAGGACTTTAGTATTCGTCAAACTCTTACCCGCCTTTATCATCATCTGCACCACCTTTTTAGCCACATACGTACTCATTTCATCGTTTATTCTGCGCCCGCTCAATATCACCTGCGGCTCATAACCTAGCTCTATTGACTTATACGTCAAATAATACGGATCCACACCTATACAATGCCCACCCACCAAACCAGGATAAAATTTTTGAAAATTCCACTTCGTTCCCGCCGCCTCTACCACATCATACGTATTAATATTCATCCTATCAAAAATCAAACTCAACTCATTCATCAAAGCAATATTCAAATCACGCTGCGTATTTTCAATAATCTTAGCCGCCTCAGCCACTTTTACACTACTCGCCCTATGCACACCCGCCTTTATAATCGACTCATACACATCGCTTATCACCGCCAACGAATCAGCATCACAACCAGAAACTATTTTCAAAATAGACGTCAACGTATTCTTCTTGTCGCCCGGATTGATACGCTCAGGCGAATAGCCAAACTTAAAATCCAACCCCGCCTGCAGCCCACTCAGCTGCTCAATAACCGGCACACAATCCTCCTCCGTGCAGCCCGGATACACCGTCGATTCATACACCACATAATCCCCCTTTTTAATCACTTTTCCCAACGCCGTCGAAGCCCCAATCAACGGTTTCAAATCAGGCACTTTGTGCTTATCTACAGGGGTAGGCACCGCCACAATATAAAAATTTGCCTTTTTCAAATCCTCCAAATCACACGTAAATTCAATATCACAACCCGCAAAATCCTCCTTCGTCAGCTCATTGCTCGGGTCCTTATGCCCCTGCATCATCGCCACACGCTCCTTGTTTATATCAAATCCAATCACCTTATATTTCTTTGCAAACTCAAGTGCAATAGGCAATCCCACATATCCAAGGCCTATCACGGCCAAGCATTTTGTTTTTTCAATCAATAATTCATGCATACCCACAAAGGTACAAGCATCTTCAACTATAACCAAAAAACAATACCTATTTACGTTTTTTTTCTAATACCCATTTGGGCGTGCCCTCGCAAGCAAAAGTAATCTCAACCAAAACCATCATCCTTGCTCGGTCGGTCTTTCGGCGCCCGCTCTTTTTTTTCTTTACCCTCTATTACATCCTCCTAATCCAACCACTACGTCGTCCTTACAACCCTTACTCATACCCCTTAAAATAAAAAAAAGGAGCTTTGCCTTCGCCCTCACGCGAACCCTACGGGCGGCACAGCACCTACATCATTGACTTTATACCATTCTTTTAATCTTCTGAATTGTAATAACAACTCAAAAATCAAGTCGTATTTTCTCACTATTTTCAATTTTCAAATTAGGGTTTATCCTAAAAATTCAATTTCTTGTACGATTTTTGAAATTTAACACAATTGTTGTAGTACTTTTGTTAAAATCTTTAATTAAACTCTAATAATATCGATTATAACCTTACTCAAAACCCAACTTTTACTGCCCGCTTTCTAACTAATCAATTTGGTATCATTCCATAATTGTTTTTTAGATAAAACCGTTTACGCTTTTTTACAGTATATATTCAGTTACATTCTCTATTGCCTGACATTTTTAACCTTATATCATTAAATTAAAATACCCCAAAAATGAAAAATTTTTTACCCAAAAAAATCCTATTCTTTGCTTTCCTTTTAGTTGCCACAGCTACTACTTACGCAACCATTACGCAAACCATGTTTGAGCCATTGCAAGAGTTAAAAGTACACGTGGTACAATTGTTAAGTGCCAACAAACAAACTGCTGTACCCAAACAGGTAGCAGCAGAAACCAAGGAGCAGTCTCCAATCATAATAACAGCCCCTGATATGAGCATTGAACTAGCTCAAGACCCTGTCATAGCAGCTACATTGATTGAAGACTATGGCGACGGCACCGTATTTTATGTAGTTAATAACCCCAATCTATTAAGCAAGCCAGAATTCAAAACCAATGAATCAATCAATGAATATTTAAGCAAAATAGAGGGATTGACGACATTCTCCACCAACGGAGCCGGGCATTTCAAACTCAATATGCAAAAAGATAAAGCCCCAACTATTTTATCGACAATATTTAAAATCAATACAAGCAAATAATTAAACAATCTAATTCCTACATTATGAAAAAATTTATACAAGTACTCTTTTTTACATTTTTGTCTATTATTTCAGCCACTACTGCATATTCACAAGTAGCTGAATCCTGTACCTGTGCAGGGTTAGCACCTGCCAATGGTGCAGCAGGTGGTCAGTTGTGCGGTACCTCCAACTTTGCATTCTCAGCAGGATGTGCCAATGGAGGAGGCGGAGCAGGAGCTGCCTACGGTTGTTTATTTACACAACCTCGTCCTGCTTGGACTTTTGTACAATATACAGCCGGCGGTGCTGCCACGCTCAACGTAACCAATACTCCTGCAGCTGACGTAGATGCCGCCCTTTATGGGCCGTTCACTGCCGCACCAGGTACTGCTTGTGGAGCAGCTTTAGGAGCACCCATAGCCTGTAATTATGCTACTACTACTACTACTGCTCTTACCGCTGCGTTTACAGTGCCTGCTACCGCATCAGTCGCTGCACCCGTTTATTATATACTAGTTGTTACTTTTTATACAAATGCCGCATCTACGGTGAGTGTAGTGCCAGGAATTGCACCTGCACCTCAGCCAGTTTGCCCGACTACATGCACTGCCACTGCTCCTACGGGGGCTTTGGCGATTACTGAAAGTGTTTGCAGTCCTGTTTGTACCCCTTCAGGTGGAAGCATAGCAGTAGGCACTAAAGTATGTCCTACTGGTCAGACGTTGCAGTACTCGATTGATAACGTAACTTTTAGTGCGACTATTCCTACTTACAACCAAACCACAACACAAACCATTCACACTCGCTGCAGTTGCGACACAGGCACATCAGTGAGTGTCTCCAACAACGTGGTTACTGTCCCCGGTACGTGTGTCAATCCAACGATTACCTGCCCTCCTACATTAAACATTACGACTTGCAATACGCCGTTTCCCGCAGGGCCTACTACTATTGCTCAATTTGTAGCCCTCGGCGGTGCCACCAATGGCACAAGTGTAAGTTCAACTACTGCAGCCCCTACTACAGTAGGTTGTACACAGTCTATAGTAAGAACTTATACAGTAACTAATGCAGCAGGTTGTACCAATACGTGCAATCAAACACAAAATAGAACGGTTGATGTTACCCCTCCAACGGTTACCACCCCTGCGGGTGGCACTTCTCCTATTTCCTGTCCTGCCGCTCCAGCGTTCACCCCTCCAGTTTTCGCAGATGGCTGTAGTGCAGTTACAACCACTTTTGCAGATGTTACGGTTGCAGGTGCGTGTCCGGGTGCATTTACTCGCACGAGAACATACACAGGCACTGATGTTTGTGGTAATACGGTTACTTCAGCCTTTAGTGTTGTAGTTAGAGATATTACACCCCCAGTCATCGCTGCAGCTCCTGCTAACATCACGGAAACTTGTTATAATGGTGCATTACCTATTCAAGGCGACCTATCCGCCACCGACAATTGCGATGCAACATTTCCAAAAAATGCAATCAAATCTATAAAAAGCGATACCCGTGCTGGCTGTGCCGGAGGAGTTGTAACGTATGCTTGGAACATCACCGATGCGTGTGGCAATGCGGCTATTGAAGTTATTCAAACGATTACTTACCCAGCCGATAATGTTTTACCAGTTATCCCCGCAGCCCCTGCTAACATCACGGCAACTTGTTATAATGGTGTATTACCTGCTCAAGGCGATTTATCCGCCACCGACAATTGCGATGCAACATTTCCAAAAAATGCAATCAAATCTATAAAAAGCGATACCCGTGCAGGCTGTGCAGGTGGAGTTGTAACGTATGCTTGGAACATCACCGATGCGTGTGGCAATGCGGCTATTGAAGTTACTCAAACGATTACTTACCCAGCCGATGTTACAAAACCAGTGATACCCGCAGCTCCTGCTAATATCACGGCAACTTGTTATAATGGTGCATTACCTGCTCAAGGCGATTTATCCGCCACCGATAATTGCGATGCAACATTTCCAAAAAATGCAATCAAATCTATAAAAAGCGATACCCGTGCTGGCTGTGCCGGAGGAGTAGTAACGTATGCTTGGAACATCACCGATGCGTGTGGCAATGCGGCAATTGAAGTTACTCAAACGATTACATATCCAGCAGATAATGTTTTACCAGTTATCGCCGCAGCCCCTGTTAATTCAGTTATTACTTGTAATGACCCTTTGGTTGCTCCAGGTGATTTAACTGCTACAGATAATTGTGACCCTTCTTATCCTAAATTAATTTCCCCAACTTTAACTACTACAGGCGACGGCTGTACCACTGACTTAGTTCGTACTTACACATGGAATACAACCGATGCATGTGGCAATAGTGCAATTGCTAAAGTTACCACTATTACCACTCCAAAAGATGTTACAAAACCAATAATAGCTGCTCCTCCAGCAGCCTTAACCATAGACTGCCCAATGGCAGTTCCCGCTTCATCTCCTTTAGCTGTAACAGACGAGTGTGCAATTGGGTTAGCAAATGCTACTTCTACTGATGATGTTTCTGCTCTTACCTCTTGCGGCCTCGGAGTTGTTACCAGAACATGGACTGCTCCAACATCTTTAGATTGTGGGGGCAACGTAGCACTTCCAGTTACTCAATTAATTACAATTCAAGACATCACTCCTCCAACTTGGACCACTGTTGCGGGTAGTTTTGATGCTTTAAAACCTTGCACAGCAGCAGGATTTGTTCCAGCAATGCCAATGGGTATCGATGAATGTGGAACACCAATTGTAGCGGTAGTAAGTGGTCCTGTAGTTACAATAGGCTCATGCCCTATGAATTATACTGAAACTTGGACCTATTCACTTACAGATTGTGCAGGCAATGTAGCCGCTAATTTTATAACTGTAATCATATATCAAGACCTAGTAGCTCCAACGTGGAGCGATGCAGCAGGAGCATTAGACATCACGCTATCGTGTGAAGATGCGGCAGGCATAGCGGCGGCACAAGCGGCAGCGCCTGTGGCGACCGACAACTGTTCAGCATTGACGATAGTAGAAACGGCAGGAGCGTTTGTAGCAGGAGCATGTGCACAAGCAGGCACTTATACGAACACCTTCGTAGCGACCGATGCGTGCACAAATGCAAGCGTAACATACACACAAGTGATAACGATAACCGACTTAGTAGCTCCAACGTGGAGCGATGCAGCAGGAGCGTTAGATATCACGCTATCGTGTGAAGATGCGGCAGGCATAGCGGCGGCACAAGCGGCAGCGCCTGTGGCGACCGACAACTGTTCAGCATTGACGATAGTAGAAAC
>JAYVJZ010000123.1:0-7758 GCA_043768865.1 Sphingobacteriales bacterium | reverse complement strand
TGCACAAATATAGCAGGTTGTGTAACTTTGGTTTGCTTCAAATCGGACTCTGCTCCGTCGAACATGATGTCGGTAAGCGAAAAACCTAGTACCTCATTTGCCTCATCATACAACAATTTAGCTTGCTCATTTTGAGCATAAAGTGCTTTGCCCATTCCTACGAATTGTGAGCCTTGACCCGGAAATATATATGCTTTCAAAATAATTAAAAGATAAAAATTAAAAAGATAAAAATAAATATAAAGTACGTTAATTTATTGTTCTACCAGAAATACGTTAATTGGCTTTTTTTAAAATATAAAAGAGCCAAACAACTAGTTTGGCTCTTTTTGTAACTTCATTATAATAGCCTTTTAGTTAATACTGCAAGTAGTTACAATGCCTAAAGTGTTCGATGAACCATTTTCACATGTTTCTTTTGCGTCTTTTTTAGTTCCATTAATAACTGTAGAATTACTGACAGTTGAGCCAGCGGAGGTAAGAGTGCAAGTACAAGTGTAATCTTTTTTGCAAGAAATAGCAAAAAAAGCAATCGCAGCTAATAAAATCGTAAAATTTTTCATTTTAAAAAATAATTGGTTTTAGTTATAAAAATATTCAAAATAATAGATATTCAAATATATGCTATATTTCTAATAAAAAAAAACAAGTAGTTGGCTAATAAAATACCACATTAGATATGCAATGCTCTATTGTCAGTAGCTGCCAAAGCAGCCTCTTTGATTGCCTCGCTGAATGTAGGATGTGCATGACAAATACGAGCGATATCCTCTGCACTTGCTTTATACTCCATCGCTACCACTGCCTCACTGATAAGGTCGGCACACCGAGGTCCAAATAGATGTACCCCCAACACCTCGTCGGTAGTTGCGTCGGCTAGTACCTTAGCAAAACCGTCAATATCGTTGCTCGCACGGGCTCTACCACTGGCCGAAAAAGGGAACTTCCCTACTTTATAAGCAACATTATTTTTTTTGAGTTCATCTTCTGTTTTACCTACTCCTGCACCCTCGGGCCAGGTATACACTACGCTTGGTATGAGATTGTAGTCGATGTGAGGTTGCTGTCCACTGAGTAGTTCTGCTACATAAACACCCTCTTCTTCAGCCTTATGAGCGAGCATAGTGCCAGCTATGCAATCGCCAATTGCATAAACACCTTTTACGCTAGTTTGCAGATGTGCATCGACCTGCACACGCCCTTTCTCATCACACATTATCCCAATATTTTCTAACCCCAACCCGTGTGTGAATGCTTTTCTGCCAACGGCCATGAGGCAATAGTCCCCAGCTAATTCTAATGTTATATTATCATTGAGCGAAGTAGCTATTACAGTTACCTCCTTACCTTTGACGATTGCCGTATTGACCTGATGCGAGGTATAAAAATCTACCCCCATTTTCTTCATGCTTTTCAATAGTCCCGCACTTATATCGCTGTCCATAGCTGCCACTATGCGGTCTAAATATTCAACCACACTCACTTTGCTCCCCAATCGAGCATATACGCTTGCCATCTCCATGCCTATAATACCTCCGCCTATTACTATCAAGTGTTTAGGTATTTCTGCCAATGATAATGCCTCAGTTGAAGTGATTATACGTTTTTTGTCAATAGCGATACCGGGGAGTGTTATAGGTTTTGAACCTGTTGCGATAATGGTATTTTTTGTTTTAATGTTGGTAATTATACCATCTGCTGCGGTTACGTTGATGCTATAGTCTGCTGCAAATGTGCCAGTGCCTTGCAGTACAGTTATTTTATTTTTTTTCATTAAATAATTAATGCCGTCGCACGTTTGTTTAACTACGCTAGCCTTACGCTCAATCATTTTTTTAAAATCAACTTTTACGGATTTTATTTCTATACCATGGGCAACAAATTGATGTACGCTTTCGTAGTATTTTTCCGAACTATCCAACAACGCTTTTGACGGAATGCAACCAACGTTGAGACAAGTACCACCTAAAGTTGCATACTTTTCAACCAATGTAACATTCATGCCCAACTGAGCACACCTGATAGCTGCCACATATCCGCCTGGCCCGGAGCCAATTATTACTACATCAACCATAGGTATATTTTTGTATTATTTTGTAAAATATGTATGCCATGCAAAGGTAAGACAAAGTTAAAAATTAGGGTGAATATTTTTTTGCACAACTACTGCATTACCTCAGTTTTGGGTGCATTATATTTCTATCAATTCATTGAGTTTATCTAGCTCTAATACTGTAACCCCGTCATTGTTCACAAAATACATAGGTGCAAATGTAGCATTTTGTTTTAAGTCGATATGCGTATATGTATGCTGCTGATATATGCTTTGGCTATAGGCTTCATCGAACCCTCTAATCACAATAACTAACTGAAAACTTTCGTCCACTAGGGTTTGATAATTTTTTTGAAAAAGTGGGCTGTTTTCATCAATAAAATGAACGAGGTTCCAATTGAGAGGGAATAAATAAATACTATCACGCTCGAGGGATAAGGGATGAAAATGCCTTATTTTCATTGCGTTTTCAGTAGTTGTGAATGACACTACCACTTTGCTTTTGATGTCGAACACAGTAGATTGTCGAGCATTTACTATTCTAAAAACAAGGGCTGCCCTGCCATTGACATGTGTGAGCAAGCAACGCTGACTGAACAAAATCTTAGAAGTGGGGTGTGAGAAGCGTGCAAAAAGCAATCCCGTAATGATAGCAAAAGAGAGCAACCCCACGAAGGCATTGATTGATGCTACGAAATTAGCTAACAATCCGTGTGGGTGCATGCCTCCATATCCTACAGAAGTAAACGTTTGGATGCTAAAAAAATAGGCGTATAAAAATCCACTAATACCTGTCTTAACGGGCATTCCGTATAGCTCTTCAAGCCCTACCATGCAGTAAGCTACTGCAAAAAAAGTATTGATAATTGTAAAACCGAGTACAATTAGAAATATAAAAAAAGGGCTAGGTATGGTTTTTAAATATTGATAAAAACTAAAATAACCCCACTGCTTGCCCGTTCGCACTACACTCGTATTGCCGATGTTTTTGTTGCTGTTGTTACGTTGTTTCCACTGTCCAAAACCCCAGTCGGAGTCTGTGTTTGATTCTTTGTTATTCATCGGATTTTTAATAATTAAATATAAAAATAACTGCCTAATAGCTGTTGCATCTGCAAGACATAAATGTACAAAAAAAAAGGAAACCATTGTTTTGATTTCCTTTGTTGATAAAGCAGCTATACTAACCTAGGCATAAGGCACAGTATATTTTTGAGAGGAGCTATTCATGGCATTGCGAACCCATTTGCCGTGCTCTTCTACCCATTTGCGAACGTTGAGACGCTCTTCGTTGCAGGGGCCATTACCATTGATTACTTCATAAAACTCGTTCCAATCGGGATCACTAAATGACCACTCACCTGTTTCTTCATTTTTCTTTAAATTAGGATCAGGTAAGGTCATGCCTAATTCATATATTTTGGGTACGTAGCTGCTCAAAAACTGATTACGCATGTCGTCATTGGTCGCCATTTTCACTTTCCATTTCATTAATTTAGAGGTATGTACAGAGGTTTTGTCAGGTGGACCAAAGAAATGTATAATCGGTTTGTACCAACGGTTGAGGGCGTCTTGCAACATCGCTTTCTGCTCTGGAGTACCCATCGCAAGTGCTGCAAATGCATCGTGCCCTTGTTTCAAGTGAAAACTTTCTTCGTAGCAGATACGTTCTAAGGCACGACAATAAGGACCGTATGAGCCTTTGGCGTTGGCTAGTTGATTGACGATTGCGGCAGCGTCGATGAGGAACCCTATAACAGTAACATCAGCCCATGTGGTAGCAGGATAATTGAATACATTGCTATATTTACTTTTGCCGCTGAGTAGGTCGTTAATCATTTGTTCTCTTGTTTTACCAAGGGTTTCGGCTGCGTTGTATAGCAACTGTCCGTGTCCTATTTCGTCTTGGACCTTGGCTATGAGAGCTAGCTTGCGTCTGAACCCAGGCGCACGGGTAATCCACGTACCTTCGGGCAACGCACCTATAATTTCACTATGGGCATGCTGTTCGATCATCCTAGTGAGCTGTTTACGGTATTCTTTCGGCATCCAATCGTGCGGTTCAATTTTTTCACCACGGTCTATTCTTGCCTCAAATGCCTCGAGTTTTATAGGGTCTTCTTGTGTTGCATCTAGGCTTTTGTTCATCTCCTCTGTAATAGTTACACTGCCGTACATAGTTATTAATTTTTTGGTTTGAATTGATAATTTTTTCTTTTGTAAAAATAATCATTAATTTTTAAATACACAATTGGTTTTAGTAATATTGGGATAGGTGCATCGATATTATTTAAGAGAATGAAGATAATATATAAATTCACTTCCAAACAGACAATGCGGAAGCGGAATGCAATCGTTGAGAGCCTTCATATTACAGACTCGATTTACATACTCGATGTTTCAAATTAAGCTACCCGCTCATAATCAAAATAAACTGCAAATAATGCTATTAAAAAAAAACTGCTGACTACCCATTTTATAGAACAAGTTGTACAAAGATTGACCACAAAAAAAGTCGAAGTTTTAAAGAATTAATTTGATATTTCGATAATAGTATTTGAAGGAATGGTAGCAATAAGTATTGCAAAATAATGAAAAAAAAACGTAAATCTATCATACTAACATCAGCTAACGCAGTGGAGTATTGACGTGTGATTATAACTATTTAAAAAATTGGATTTGGCAAAAGATGCGAACTCTGTTTTCGTTTCAAAAAAATAATACTACAAGACATAATGATACTTTTTATTGCGATTTAATGATGTGATATTATAATCTAACTGAGTGCAGCTGCGGTTTGTGGTATATAAATACGACTAAATGAAGCTAAAAAACGGTTCGTGGTTTAGATCTGAAGAAGTGGGTGTGATATAGTTATGTGGGTGCTGACCGTCAGGTGCGTGAAGTGCAGTAGTGGAGCTACTTTTTTTGGGTTTTTTTAAGTGCTTATTTTGCTAATTAATTGGGTTGTTATGTGCTAGTGATGTTCGGGTGTTTCGTAAAAAAAAGAGCGAGAACGGAGCACTGACCGAGCACTACAATTGTTGTATAGGGCTACTTACTTGGGTTTGCGAGGGCACGCCCAAATGCAATTGAATTGTATTTGTGTTAATTTTTATATTGATTTTTATATTGGTTTTTGTATAGGTGTGGGTGTGGCGGACGATGTAAATAATCGTTTGGGGTTATTTTATTATGTATTATTTTTGCGTTCCATGTTCAAACTACAAGCACCATATTCACCGACGGGCGATCAGCCGCAAGCTATAGCTGAGTTGATTGCGAACATAGAGGCTAACGAAAAACACAGTGTGCTTTTGGGGGTTACGGGTAGCGGCAAGACGTTCACGGTGGCGAATGTGATAGCAAAATTGAACCGGCCCGTGTTGGTTTTGACGCATAACAAAACGCTGGTGTCGCAGTTGTATGGGGAGTTTAAGGAATTTTTTCCTGACAATGCGGTGGAGTATTTTGTGAGTTATTATGATTATTATCAACCGGAGGCATATTTGCCTTCTACGGATACGTTTATCGAAAAGGATTTGGCGATTAATCAGGAGATTGATAAGTTGCGATTGCGAGCGAGTACGTCGCTGCTGAGTGGTCGGCGGGACATTATAGTGGTGGCTTCGGTGAGTTGTATTTATGGTATGGGCAACCCGACGGAGTATGCGAATAGTATTATTCGGGTGAAACAGGGCGATGTGGTGAGCCGCAATACGTTTTTGTATCAATTGACGCAAAGCCTATACAGTCGAAGCACGGGAGAGTTTGGAAGGGGCAATTTTAGGGTGAATGGCGATACGGTTGATGTTCATTTGCCGTATTTGGATAGTATTGCGTATCGATTTACATTTTTTGGTGATGAGATAGAGGAGATTGAAAGCATTGATGTGGATACATCGAAAAAAATTGAGCGGTTGGAGTTTGCGGCTATATTTCCTGCGAATTTGTATGTTGCACCTAAGAACATGATGCAGACGATTATACATGAAATACAAGATGAACTGGTGGCGCAGACGAATTATTTTGAAGAGACGGGGCGCTATGCTGAGGCGAAGCGTTTGGGTGAGCGGGTTAATTTTGATTTGGAAATGATGCGTGAGTTAGGTTATTGCAGTGGTATTGAGAATTATTCTAGGTTTTTTGATCGGCGCAAGCCGGGCACTCGTCCTTTTTGTTTGATAGATTATTTTGCTAATGATTTTTTGATGGTTATCGATGAGAGTCACGTGTCGGTGCCTCAAATAGGGGGCATGTATGGGGGCGACCGCTCACGTAAGAATAATTTGGTTGAGTATGGTTTTAGATTGCCTTCTGCTATGGATAATCGACCTTTGAATTTTAGAGAATTTGAGGATATAGTGGGGCAGACGTTGTATGTATCGGCTACGCCGGGGGATTATGAAATGGAGCAGACCAATGGTGCTTTTACGGAGCAAGTAATACGGCCAACAGGGTTATTAGATCCGCCTATTGAAGTGAGACCGAGTATCAATCAGGTCGATGATCTGTTGGATATGATAGATGGGAGGGTGAAGGCAAAAGAGCGTGTTTTGGTAACTACTTTGACGAAGCGTATGGCGGAGGAGTTATCTAAATATATGCAACGATTGAATATAAAATGTCGATATGTGCATAGCGATGTAGATACGCTGGAGCGTGTTGAGATACTTCGTGATTTGCGTTTGGGGGTTTTTGATGTGTTAATAGGAGTGAATCTCTTGCGTGAAGGGCTCGATCTGCCTGAGGTTTCGTTGGTTGCAATTATGGATGCGGACAAGGAGGGATTTTTAAGAAATGTTCGGTCGCTTACGCAGATAGCTGGCAGAGCAGCTAGAAACGTAAAAGGATTAGTGATATTTTATGCTGATAAAGTTACTAAAAGTATGCAGCGTACCATAGACGAGTGTGATCGTAGGCGAGAAAAACAAGTGGCTTACAATCTTTTGCATAATATTACCCCTCGTACGGTGTTGAAATCGAGCGATGAAATACACAAACAGAGCAAGGTGCTTGATGTTAAAAATTATGAACAAAAAGTATATAAACAGGACGAAGTGCCCGAGACGTTGAAGATGGTAGCGGAGAATGAAATAGCGATGCTCACAACTAAAAAACAATTTGAAAAGAAGATAGAAGAAACCCGAAAAGCGATGCTAAGAGCGTCGCGCGAGCAGGATTTTCTATCTGCTGCTCAGCTCCGCGATAGCATGCGTGCAATCGAAAAAGCTATGACGCTGAAGTGGGGATAGGTTGGGTTGATATCACTACTCTATATTTAAAACTATAAGTACTATCGTTGATTAATTTTCCTTTTCTTTCATATAAATGAGCTAGATTTTACTATAAAAAAGCTACATTTTTGATAAAGAATTTATAAGAAAGTTGCATAAGCTGGTAAATTTTTTATTTTTAAATTAAAGGTTTCATTTTGAGTTTTTCGGCTTTTTGGGTGCTTAATTGACTTTTGAATGGTTCATTTTGGTGCTTATTTTTTGCAATCTTTATGTATTTCGTCTTATTTTTTCGCAGTTTTTCGTTGTTTGATTAGCTGTTTTGGCTACATTTTTTTAGCTATTTTAACGACCTTGCATACGTATCCCTGGGCTGCGGTATAAATTGTATGCTATCGCTTCCATTAGGTTTTTAATTGTGCATTTTCTCCAGCCCTCTATACCTCGCTACTCCGCCGTTCAGCCAGC
>JAYVJZ010000122.1:0-2424 GCA_043768865.1 Sphingobacteriales bacterium | reverse complement strand
TGGCAGCATACTTGGCCCTGCACCAAAATTTAAAATCATGGCATGTTTATTTTTCTATTGTATAATGATTCGGTATCGAAAACGGAAAACTCATAGCGGCTTCGTTCCACTTTGCATTGCTGATTTCTAATGTTATTTTTTGATTTTCAAGGGGGCTATACAGCAGTTCGCGTTGAGCGGCAAAACGCTTCTGCTGTCCTTGTATCACCGTTGCTTGATACCCCCCGAGTTGGTATGTTACGCTGCGGTGGTGGGTAATGTCGTCTATCAATATTTTGATTAAATCTAAGCTAGTGTTGTCAAAGCTGAAAGAGCTACGCATCGTGTCGTTGCTGCTTATTAATAGTAGTGAATTGCCACTCGCAAACGCCTTGTGCCCGGCTTTGTAATAGTATATAGGGCCTCCTACAATAGCCTCTTGCAGGCTTACAAAATCAAACGGTATTCCTTTTTCAAGTAAATAAGAAAATGGCTTAGCGATACCTTTTTTGTTGATGCGATCGAGTATAAATATTGAATCGGGACGCACAAGCACTCGAGCTGCCTCTATGCCAAGTGCAGGAGATATTGATGCCCAAATGAGCGAATCTTTTTGCATGCGCACAGCCGCAGTAAAGTTCGTGTTGTCATCTAGTTTTTGTATATCAATTTTTACCTTTGCAGCAAAAGTGGTGTACTCTATTTTGCAATTGTTGATGGCTATTTCTAGCCTTTCGACTAGCGATTTCGAAACCGTATCGCTTGCAATTGTTGCTGCCAATAAAGGCTTTTCATTTGTACGCAACACCCTATCTGACTTGCGTTGACAAGCCGCTATTAGGAGTATCAAAACATAAAATAAAATTGCGTAGTACTTCATAATTTAATGCTAATTTATTAAAACAATAACGTAGAAGGTAAAGGTACGTGTATAAATGTTTTGCGATGGTGTTTTGTAATACCAAATTCTGCAATAGCTGCTCGGTGTGTTGCCGTAGGGTAACCTTTGTTTTGTAGCCAATTGTAGGGTTTGTTTTTTGAATGTAACCTCGCCATGTGTGCGTCTCGGTAGGTTTTGGCAAGCACCGACGCGGCTGCTATTGAGGCATATATAGTGTCTCCTTTTATGATGGTTTGATGCGGTATAGCCTGATAGGGGATAAATCGATTGCCGTCCACTAAGATAGATTCAGGTCTAACTATGAGGGCATCTAAAGCGAGTCGCATGGCTTTGATAGAGGCTTGCAAAATATTGATTTTATCTATTTCAGCAGCACTCACTTTTGCAACAGCGAAGGCTAAAGCGTTTTGTTCAATATACTCTCGCAGCTCTTCTCTGTGCTGCACTTTCATTTGTTTAGAATCATTGAGCAACGGGTGATAAAAACTACTAGGCAATATAACCGCAGCCGCAAACACAGGCCCTGCGAGACAGCCTCTTCCTGCCTCGTCGCAGCCGGCCTCTAGCTTGTTCTTATCTATATAGGATAAAAGCATTTTAAAGTTATAAAAAAGGTAATTATTGCCTGTAAAATTACTACTTTATTTACTTAGACAGCAGACTACTTTAGTTGATACGTAGCTCCAATGAAAAGGCATACTATGCTTGCTAATGTTAACTAATTGCCATAGGGTTGTTTGCCTTTGACAGTTACAAAATATTCAATAGTTGGGGTGAAGCTAGCTCATATCTAATAAAATGCTATTATAGAAAACTAGGCACGTTTTAGTCAATTTGTAATTCAACGGTATAGAATAATGAAAATTAAAATAAACAATCATCACATGCAGCTACCGAGTTGAATGTTTTGTTTGATAGTTCAAATGCAGTTTCTATGTTAATAATATTCAATTATTTTAGTAGAATCGGCATCATAATTAGTATAAAACAAATTATAACATCGGCTTTTGTTTTTATAAGTTATATACTTTTTTAGTTTCAACAAATAAATATAACGTGTAAAGGGATAAATGAAAATAGTATATACTAATGAGACGGTATATGCCCTTCCATACAAAAAGTAATAAATGTGTTTATTTTGTGTCCTCTTTTTGAAAGCAGCAAAACATCGCACAACTAACCTCCAAAAAAAGCGGCACATTGGTTCAAAATTAATATGATAAAATATTCATAATCATGTTGAGTAAGTTAAATAGCGTGCATTTTTAAATTAAATGTTAAAAAGTTTTTGTTTTTGTTAAAAAGTTGTATTTTTACATTAGGATAAATACCTTTTTTATGAAAAATATTTTTATATACAAACATTTACTTGTACTTACAGTTGCATTTTTTTTTACATATAATGCCAATGCACAATATGTGCAGTTAGATGCAATAACCAACGGTACGGTTGTAAATACTTGTGCCTCTGTATTACAAACGAGTGGAGGGTCGGGTGGGGCATCGTATTCAACGGGGGAGAATTATGTCGTAACTATCTGTCC
>JAYVJZ010000121.1:0-7720 GCA_043768865.1 Sphingobacteriales bacterium | reverse complement strand
TTTTTTGAAATGACGACGGCTATGGCATTTAGTACTTTTGCAGAAAAAAAAGTGGCTATCGCAATAATAGAAGTTGGATTGGGAGGCCGCTTAGATGCTACGAATTGCATAACGCCTATCTTGTCTATAATTACCAATATTAGTTATGATCATCAGGCTATTTTAGGAAATACATTACAAGAAATAGCTACAGAAAAAGCAGGAATTATCAAACAAAATATTCCCGTAGTCATTAGTGAAAAACAAACTGAAATAGCCGAAGTTTTTATACAAAAAGCAAATGAAATGCAAAGTCCAATTTACTTTGCTACAGACCAATTTGGGCAATTCAACACAATAGCAACGGCAACAACATTAAAATTATCTATTTGTAAATACAAAAAAAAATACCTCGAAAACCTGACCTGTCAATTGCTTGGCACCTATCAAACGAAGAATATTTTGGGGGTAATGCAAGCGATTGAAATCATCAGAAATAACTTTGTTATCAACAAAACTGCACTCACTAACGGATTGGCAAAAGTTGTTGATAACACGGGGCTTAGAGGCCGCTGGCAACTACTACAAACCAACCCTTTGGTGGTGTTAGATGTAGCTCACAACCAAGCTGGAGTGCAACAATTAATAAACGAACTAAAGAGATTAGTTTTCAATAAAATACACTGGATAATTGGGATGGTTAAAGACAAAGACATCGACTCTGTGATTGAATTGTTGCCCGAACATGCTACGTACTATTGCTGTCAGCCCGATATACCTCGTGGGCTTGACGCAACACTTTTAGCCAACAAATTGAATGTTAGTTCAAGAAAAGCAGGAGTTTACGACTCCCCAACTGCGGCACTTGCTGCGGC
Source organism: Sphingobacteriales bacterium (assembly GCA_043768865.1). Lineage (GTDB taxonomy): Bacteria > Bacteroidota > Bacteroidia > Chitinophagales > JAYVJZ01 > JAYVJZ01. Next base: position 6,866 of record JAYVJZ010000121.1, on the reverse strand, counting down.
TAAAACCGCTGCCTCAGATGACGACCTTATAATTGTGGCAGGCAGTTGCTTTATTATGCAAGATTTATTGTAAAAAAAATGTTAAACTAAGAGGATATTTGAATATTTTATTTATATTTACAAAAAATTAATATCAACTAAAAATACCTAATCAAAATGAAAAAAATTTTACTTTGCGCTTTATTGCTTATTACAACTATAGGCGTATCAAATGCACAAGCACCTATATGTGAAATAGGGCCAAATTTGAGTATTTCTTCACCCGCTTCATTGGTCGGAGGCTATTCGCTAGGCGTTGCCACGTGGGGTGCGCCATTGACAACAATTTCTGGCGATTTAGTATTAGTAAATGACGGAATAGCAACCACAACTGCTACTGCTCCTTATGCCATCACGTATGCTATACATGACGGCTGCTCGCCTATTATCAATGATATCACAGGCAAAATTGCTGTCATAGTAAGAGGTAATTGCACATTCGTTATCAAAGCACAACAAGCTATTGACTCTGGAGCTATTGCAGTAATTATCGTAAATCACACACCCGGTGAGGGTGTTATTGGCATCGGTGGTTCAGGTACTTTCTCAGTGCCCGTAACTATGGTATCCAACGAAGATGGAGCACCCATAGTAGCAGCTCTACTAGCCGGTACAACAGTTACTAGCTCACTCACCTCTGATTTGCAACTAGCCAACGACGTTAAGATTCAAAACTGCGGGCCTATTAGATTTCGTGATTACAACACCCCGATTTCACAATTTGCAGGAGGCAACACATTCAGCGAAGACGACACGCTATATTTTGGAACAATCATTTACAACAATGGGTTAGCCACACAAGATACCATACCCGTTAATTATAAATTTGATTTCACAACCCCTGCGGGCATTTCCAGCAATTTATTTGACTTGAATTATAATATGACATTCGCAACTCCACTTGCCAACAACGAAGAGTCAGGTTTAAGATGGAACTCAACGCAATACACTACCTTAAACCCTGCTGCAGACCTCAGAGGAAAATATACAATAACCTACACGTTGCCTAACGATGACTTCAGCCCCGACAATACCTCTTCACAATCATGGGCAATTACGGACAGCACATGGTCGAAGTGCGAAATAGATGCAGATGGCGTATTAGCACCAACCTCTACAATAGGCTACGGAGCAGCCGGCTTGCAATTAGCAAGTATTTATCGTTGCTACAACAACGTAAACGCAGCAGGAGACCTACTTGCGATTCAACGCATGGCGTTTCGATGTTTTGCTACCGACTCACTAGTAGGCAAACAGCTACTCGGAGCCATATATGAGTGGAACGATGCCGACAACGATAGCATCATCAGTATTACAGAATTAAGCAACGGCGCCACTAGTGCACCGTACACTTCGTTTGTATATACATATCCGGACAACGACGGAGACATCACACGAGTGGTAGAACTGCCCACCAACGTGAAATTAGAACCCGGTAAAGTATATGCAGCAGTAATTGAATTAATCAGTGCCGACCTATACTTACACTCCGATAACAAAGGTCCCGAATATAGCGGTATGTACGGTTTTTCAATCGAGAGTCCATTGCAAGGCTACAACCCAAGCACAGACACAGTTGCAACAGCACCAGGCCGCTGGGGGATATACAACGTAGGCGGTTTCGCAACTATGATACAACTTGGCAAATTAGACCCAGTAGGAATACAAAACGACGAATTGTCAAGCCAAATCAACGTATATCCTAACCCAAGCAACGGTATCATCACCATCGAAATGCCTAACGCATTGAACACCACAATAGAAGTAAGCAATGCAATAGGCCAAATAGTTCACACAAGCATATCTAATGCTGCCAAAACTATGATAAACCTTAGCAAGCAAGCCAACGGAATCTATTACATCAGATTGAACATAAATGGACAACAAGCCTTCAAAAAAATTACGCTTACCCACTAAAAGTTGAACACACTCGATACACAAAAACCACCCATAAAAAGGTGGTTTTTTTTATGCTTTTTTTTAATACATAGTTGGGCGAAACCGCTTGGAATAGGAGTAGGCGTGCTTAACGCACAAAATATTTTCCAAGCGCTCGCTGCCCGGCTCCCGCTCTTTTGCACGGGCTAAAGCCACTTTGCAAAAGGAGCTACGCCTAAGCAGCTTTCGCATACCATACGGATATTGCAGCACATACATTATACATTAATAATGAAAAAAAACAACTGAACTCTAAAATGCGAATAAATAGAAGTGTTATACAAAAGAAAAGTACCATGTACAATAAAGCAAAATAACTCACTCACTTTTTTCACAGTATATGATTTCAATAAATAATAGTACAAAACCGATTTTTTTCATCGAATAGAACCTAAGATGCGAATTGTAGTTATACAATGCTAGAAGAGCAGGAATAATCACGAGAATTTTTAGAATAAAAAAACATACAGATTATAACACATCAAATCAATCAAAACGAAGAATGGTGAAGCAGTAACTTATTACAATATAATTTGCAATCCATCAAAATCAATCATACTGCAACAAAAATTACAGCAAAGGAATAACTATTAAAACCCAACCGCAGAGGAACGGAGAGCATAAAAATTTAGCAAAAAGAATAAAGTACAACATCAAAAAATATTTTATTAAATGAAGTACATCAAACAAATATATCAACTACATTTACAAAACACATGATAGCTTTAGTTGATTGTAATAATTTTTATGCCTCTTGCGAAAGGGTATTCAATCCATTGCTGAATGGCAAACCCATAGTGGTGCTATCCAACAACGACGGTTGTGTGATAGCACGCAGCAACGAAGCCAAAACAGTAGGTATAAAGATGGGTGCGCCTGCATTTCAGAGTCAATCTTTATTTGATGAACATAAGGTACACGTGTTTTCTGCAAACTTCGCTTTGTATGGCGACATGAGTCACCGTGTGATGACGCTGCTAGAGACGTTTTGCCCCGAGATAGAAATATACAGCATAGATGAAGCGTTTTTAGATTATAGCACGTATAGTAATATAGACCTGAAAGCTGCGGGAGAAAAAATGCATTCACATATAAAAAAATATACGGGAATACCGATTAGTATTGGATTTGGTGAGACAAAATCGTTGGCAAAAGTAGCCAACAAAATAGCTAAAAAGTATCCTTTGCAAACCAACGGAGTGTATTATATTGACACCGAAATCAAAAGAGAAAAAGCCTTAAAATGGCTACCTGTGGGCGATGTATGGGGTATAGGGCGTATGCACGCACAACGCTTGAGCAAAGTCAATGTTACCAACACGCTGCAGTTTACGCAACTGCCTGATGAGTGGATTTTAAAAAACATGAGTGTGGTTGAGTTACGTATAAAACAAGAATTATTGGGGACGAAACGTATCGGAATGGATGCACCAAAGTCAAAGAAAAATATCGCAACCACTCGCTCGTTTGAGAGTAATTATAAAACGCTAGACGAGCTCAATGAGCGTATCGTTACATTTAGCGTTACCTGTGCTGAAAAGCTGCGTCAGCAGCAGTCTTGCTGCAATGCCTTGCAAGTATTTATTCGAACTAATGGGTTTAAAAAAGACGCCCCACAGTACGCCAATAGTATCGTTATTCGACTACCATTTCCAACGAACTCTAGCATTGAAATTGCTAAATTTGCTAAAATAGGTTTGCTCAAGATTTTCAAACAAGGGTATGATTATAAAAAAGCTGGTGTAGTAGTGATGGACTTCACCCCACAAAACGTTCAACAATTAAATATGTTTGAAAAAACAAATGATAAGCACAAAGAACTGATGAAGGTGCTCGATAGTGTGAACAAAAAAATCGGTCAACATAAATTGAAACTAGCCTCTCAAGACAAAAACAGAGTCTGGAAGATGAAACAAGAAAGACTATCGCCTCGCTATACGACTAAGTTTAAGGAGATAATTATCATACAAGCAATTGAATAAAAAAAAATTAAACAAGGCTTTGTTCTAATAGCGTAATCTTGAGTTCAGCATCGGCTAATTTTTTTCGCTCTATGCTCACAACTTGCTCTGGGGCAGCATTGACAAACTTTTCATTACTCAATTTTTTCAAAACACTATCTCTGAACCCTCGTGTGTATGCAAGTTCTTCTTTTAGTTTAGCCTGCTGATTTTGGTCGTCAATCGGATTCGCCACTTTTAGATTCATTTTAATATTATCAACCACAAAAGCTAACCCGTCAGTTGATATTACGCTAACAAAATCTATATGTTGCAGGTAGGACATTTTGATAATACTGGGTTTGATAACCAAAAAAGAATCCGTGTTTGAGGCTATTTGAAGGGTTGCAGCATCTCTAGGTTTTAGTTGGTTGCGTACTTTCAATTCGCGTATCTTTGTTATAATTTCTATGCAAAGGCTACCTTGGCTAACTAACTCTTTATCAAAACTAACATAGCTTGGATATGGTTTGATTATCAAATCATCACCGTCTGCCCTTGTGGCGATACTGTGATACACCTCTTCGGTGATGAAAGGCATAAACGGATGCAACAGAGCGAGCAAATCTTCAAAAATAAGTACCGTTTCATTGAATACTTTTGAACTTATTGGCTGCTCAAACCCTGGTTTTATCCATTCTAAATAAGAACCACAGAAATCGTCCCATATCACACTATACAACACTTTCAACCCTTCGCTCAACTGAAATTTCTCAATCATTTCATTGAGCTGAATGCTAGTTTGTTTTACTTTTTCTTTCATCCAAATGCAAGGAAACAAATCTGCTTCTAAACTGCTATCTATGGTCCACATAGCTAATAGCTTTTGAGCGTTATACAATTTATTGCTGAAGTTGCGACCTTGTTCGCAGAGTTTGTCGTCATACAATATATCATTGCCAGCGGCTGCGGCACTCATGATACCAAAGCGCAGTCCGTCGGCACCATAAGTGGCTATAAGCTCAAGAGCGTCGGGCGAATTGCCCAAGGATTTTGACATTTTACGGCGCTGTTTATCTCGAACCATACCAGTAAAATAAACATGCTTGAATGGTTTTTCGTTGGTAAATTCATACCCGGCAAACACCATGCGGGCTACCCAAAAAAATATTATGTCCCACCCTGTTACTAGTACTGAGGTCGGGTAATAATAATTAAATTCCGATGCAGGGTTGGTAAGATTATCATTTTCAAATCCATCAAAGACGGAGATAGGCCATAGCCAAGACGAAAACCAAGTATCTAGTACATCTTCATCTTGCGTGAGTTGAACGGGCAATTTTTTGTATTTTATTTTATAGTTTTCTATTGCCTCATCGTGGGTTTTAGCAATCACATAATTCTGCTCGCCATCATACCAAGCAGGTATTTGCTGCCCCCACCATAATTGCCTCGATATAGGCCAATCGCGTATAGTGTCTAGCCAATGTTTATATAGATTTTTGTATCTATCGGGTACGAATTTAATATTATCATTCATCACATTTTCGAGTGCGGGGGTTGTTAATTCACTCATTTTTACAAACCATTGTACACTCAAACGCGGCTCTACAACAGCATCTGTGCGTTCGCTGTGTCCTACTTTGTGAGTAATAATTTCCACTTTTTCTAGCAGCCCGTCAGTTGATAATTTTTCTATTGCTAGGGTGCGAGCAACGAAGCGGTCTAAGCCTACAAACACCTGCGCAGCAGCACTTATAGTTCCATCTTCTTCAAAGCAGTCAATTATTTCTAAATTGTGTTTTTTGCCGATTTCATAATCGTAATTATCATGGGCGGGAGTAACTTTCAACGCACCTGTTCCGAATTCAATCTCTATCCCTTCGTCTGTAATGACAACTACTTCACGGTTTACCAAAGGCACTATTACAGTTTTGCCTATCCATGCTTTATACCTTTCATCGTTGGGGTGCACGGCAATAGCGACGTCGCCCATTATAGTTTCAGGTCGCACTGTAGCCACAGTCAAATATTGGCTGCTACTGCCTTTGAGCATATATTTAACATAGCACATAGGGGTTTGCTCTTCTTTAAATAGTACTTCTTCATTGCTCAAAGTGGTCTTAGCAGCAGGATCCCAATTAACCATTTTTTTGTCACGATACAAATGCCCTTTTTTATAAAGATGTATAAAAGAATCGATCACAGCCTCACTAAGCTTGGGTTCCATAGTAAATCGAGTGCGATCCCAATCGCAAGAGGCCCCTAGTTTTTTTAATTGTTCTAATATAATTCCACCATATTTATTTTTCCATTGAAAGGCATGATCTAAAAATTGAGTACGTGTTAGATCACTTTTTTTAATGCCTTGTAGTCGTAATAGCTGCACCACCTTAGCTTCTGTGGCAATAGAAGCATGATCTGTACCCGGCACCCAACATGCGTTTTTGCCCTGCATTCTTGCCCTTCGTATCAATAAATCTTGTATAGTATTATTCAACATGTGGCCCATGTGCAAAACACCTGTAACATTGGGTGGCGGTATTACAATTGTATAAGGTTCACGATTATCTGGCGTTGAAGAAAAATATTTTTTATCCATCCAATGCTGATACCAGCGTGATTCTATTTCATGTGGTGTGTACATAAATTATAATTTTATTTTAAAGCACATTATTATTAAGTTTTTAGCTAGTTATGCTTAGTGTCAGTTATTATATTGAGATTTCCAAAATTACATAATAAAGCGTGTATTCAATTTCAAAACAGTTTAGTATTTGGTTAAAAAAAGATTGTGTACGAAAATCATTATTCATATTTACAATTTAACTAGCAACTATTATTCAAGTATTTTTAGAATATATATGAAAATAACAATGAATCTACCTTCGTTTATACTAGTTATTTTTATGATAATTAAGTTGTAGTTACGTTATTTTGATGCCGTTT
>JAYVJZ010000120.1:0-6275 GCA_043768865.1 Sphingobacteriales bacterium | reverse complement strand
CGGAGTGCAAAGGTACTAAATTTTTCGTATATTACATCATACAAAAGGTCGGTTGTATATTGCTCTGTTTCATAATGCCCTATATCTATAATAATGAGCTGTTGGTCAGCATCAAAAAATTCATGATATTTTACATCTGAGGTTATGTAAACATCAGCTTTACAAGCCTTTGCAGAGGCTATTAGGAGTGCACCTGCACCCCCACACCATGCAATTTTTTTAATCATTTTTTTATGCAAGCAGGTGTGTTTTATTACTTTTAAGTTCATTTTTAGCTTTAACCAACTTAAAAATTCTGTTGCTTCCATTGCTTGTTCTAACTCCCCAAATGCTCCTGCACCCAACGTTGACGTAGTGTTTTGTAAGGCAATCAAATCATAAGCTACCTCTTCGTAAGGATGGCTCGCTAGCAATGCATTTAGTACTTTTTGTTTTGAATATTTAGGTACTAAAATCTCTATTTTTATTTCATTAATTGTGGTTAATTCTAGTTGATTACCGATAAAGGGTTGGCTCGTTGAGTTCCCTTTGAATGTGCCTTTGCCTTCTAGTTGAAAGCTGCATTCGCTATAATTACCAATAGTTCCCGCGCCTGCAGTAATCATTGCTTGTAATACTGCTTCTGCATGTGATTTGGGCACATAGGTTTGCAATTTCAAAATTTCATTTTCTTTTGGTATCAAAACGGAGCTTGGAGTTATGCCTAATAGCTTGCCAATACGACCGTTCACGCCATTGAATAGTACGTTGTCCAAATTCGTATGAATAGCATAAATGGCAATATTATTTTTAATGGCTTGAATGATTATCCGTTCGATATAATTTTTACCATTCAATCGCTTGATGCCTTTAAATAGTATTGGATGATGACATACTACGATATTGCATTCATTTTTGATTGCTTCGGCTATCACCGCCTCAGTACAATCCAAAGCAATGAGTATCCCATTTAGTAACGTATTTTCATCGCCAACTAACAGCCCTGAGTTGTCATACTCTTCTTGTAATGCAGGTGGTGCAGTTGTTTCAAGGTGATGTATTAAATCTTTTATAGTTGTAGCAATCATTTAATTTTATTAATTAAAAAACGTAATCCAATATATATTTTTCTTCAAAATAATCTTCTTCAAAATAATTGCTAACAGCCGTTTGGCTGATTTTCTTTTTTGAAACTCCTAACAATTCCCCCCTCAAGTCGCCTCCTTTTAGCATGTATAAATGTTCTGCATTAAAGTGCTGCGTCCATTGTATTAACTGCTTAACAGGTGCTACAGCCCTACTTATAACCTTGCTGCCACTTATTTTTACCTCCTCACATCGGGCATGATGTGTAGTTACATTTTCTATTCGCAACGCTGCGCATACTTCATTCACTACTTTTATTTTTTTGCCAATAGAGTCTATCAATATAAATTGTGTTTTGGGATATACTATCGCTAAAGGCACACCCGGAAATCCACCTCCACAGCCTATATCTATGATTCGTGATTCACCTAAAAACGAAGTATATTTTCCAATGCTGAGGCTATGCAGCACATGATGTAGGTATATTTTATCTATGTCCTTGCGAGATATTACGTTTATTTGAGCGTTCCAAAATGCATACACGTCCTGCATTTCATTAAATTGTGAAAGCTGTTTGTTAGTTATCGCAAAATATTTTTTTATAAGTTCAATGCTCAATTTTAGTAATTATTGATTTAAAATTTTAATGTATTGTGCTGTTAAATACGATCAGCATTTTTTTGAAGTATATTGTACAACAATGTTTTGGAGCGAAACAAATGCCCTTTCACAGTGCCTATTGGAAGTTTCATTTTGTCTGAAATCTCTTCATAACTTAATTCTTCAAAATATCTGTATTCAATCATTTGTCGGTATTGAGGATTTAGTTTTTCTAAAATTGTTCGCATCAATGTTGCCCGTTGCTGTTTGATAAACAACTCTTCAGGGTCAGGTTTGTTGTCTTTTACGTTCAGTTCATACTCCTCGCCATCATCGCCTGCCGAGGTTTGATTCATCGAAAAAGTCTCCAATTTCTTTTTACGTAAAAAATCAATTGTATGATTAATCGCAATGTTGTAAAGCCAAGTTGAAAAAGCAAACTCAGGACGATAATTTTCTAATTTTTGAAACGCTTTGCTAAATGCCTCCATCACGATATCGTCCTTATCTTCTTGTATCTTAATCATCTTGCCGACCGTAAATGTTATTGAAACTTTATAGCGGTGCAATATCTGCGAGAATGCATCTTGATTGCCGCTCAGTGCTAATTGCACCAATTCGTAATCTTCAAGTTTTTCTTTTGTTGCCACTTGTGTTTTATGTTTAAATTGAACTTACCATTTTGTATTCTTGTTCGGTAAAACTAAGGTAAATAAATGAATTAGTAAGTACACTGAATATTGAAATAAATTCAAAAACCTTTTTTTATCACGTGTTTGTAGGTGTTTATGTGTCAATTGATAACGCCATTGTTCAAGCCAAATAGTATCACAAAGTATCATTAATAGGGCATTGCAGCTTGTTACAACAATCAAATGCAGGGGTTGCAAAAGCCACATTTGGTTCATCAAACTGTACAATACTATAAAAAAAGAACAAACCACGAACAACATCACATTTGCATTAAAAAGTAATAACAATACGATTATCCTTTTTGGGTAATAATAAGAAGTAGAGAGATGCCTTTTTTTTTGTAAATACCAATCTCTCCAAGTGTTAGGCGCCGTTGAGATAGTATGCGATGCGGGGGCAAACTGAACAGCAGTGTTTTTGGCATTCATAGCACTTTGGAGGAGCAAATCATCATCACCACTTCGCAATTGTTTGAATTTCTCAAGCCCAGTTTGAGAATAAAAAAACTTTTTTTGATACATTACATTTCTGCCTACTCCCATATAAGGCAGGCCTTTGATGGCAAAACTACCATAAAGTAAGGCAGTGTAAAACGTTTCCGCTTTGATAATATCATTTAAAAATGTATCGTCATTTTCATAATCTCCATATCCTAATACCACCTCAATAGTATCAATCATCTTACTACTCATTTCGCTAATCCAATATGCTGAACTTGGAATACAATCAGCATCTGTGAGCAGCAATACTCCGTGTTTTGAAGCTTTTACGCCTTGCAACAAAGCGTTTTTTTTTCCTAAATAAGCATTACTTTTTGTCTCAATTTTTATATATTTTAAAATTTCATATTCTAGCATCAAAGCCGTCATAACCTCATCGGTGTTGTCGTAAGACGCATCATTTACTACTATTACTTCATAATCTGAATAGATTTGTTGGCAAACAAGGGGAATGTTTTTTTCTAAGAAATTTGCAGCATTGTGCCCGCATATAATCACTGAAACACCAACAGCCTCCCCTTGTTTTTCTTTTGAATAACAAAGGGAAATTTTAAACACAAAAAAGTAGTAACAAAACAAAGTAAAACTACTGCATAGCAACAAGATGAGTAAAATATTCAAAACAATAAGTATTATTTTTTCAAAAATACATTTAATATTTTGCTTTCTATCAACCATTTTTAAGACTTATATTTGCAATAATATGCCACGCCCCAACGATAGTGAAATGTCAATCATAGAGCACTTAGAAGAGTTGCGATGGCACTTGCTTAAAAGTGTAGTCGCCATTTTTGTATGTGCTATTGTGGTTTTTGTATATGACGATTTCTTTCTTAATCACCTGCTTTTTGACCCTTTACAAGTCGATTTTTTTTCATACCACAAGTTATGTCAGCTAGGTGCGTGGCTTGAAATGAAAGACAGTTTTTGCTTAGATAAGATTAACATTACTTTACAAAACACAGAACCCGCAGGGCAGTTTATGACCTATATTACCTCAGGTTTTACTATTGGTTTTATTATAGCTTTTCCCTATGTATTTTTTCAAATTTGGAGCTTTATCAAACCAGCACTTTTAGACGGAGAGTTGCGTGTCGCAAGCGGATTATTATTTTGGACTACTCTGCTTTTCTTGTGTGGTATTATGTTTGGGTATTATATTTTGCTTCCTTTTTCTATTAATTTTTTGTCCTCATTTAGTATGAATACAATGATAAAAAATGACATCAATGTATCTTCTTATTTTGATTTGCTCACTTCGCTTGTATTGGGCTGTGGAATTATGTTTGAGATGCCGATAGTGGTTTATTTTCTTACTAAAATCGGTTTGGTAACACCTGCGTTTTTAACCACATATCGCAAATATTCTATAGTTGTAATCTTAGTTATTGCAGCTATTATTACCCCTCCCGATGTGATAAGTCAATTGATAGTGAGTGTACCACTTTTTATTTTGTATGAAATCAGTATTTATGTTTCGATGCGAATAGTGTTAAAAGAAAAATTAAATCAAAATAACATTTAATATAAAATAGCAATGAAAATAGCCATAGGAGCGGATCATGCAGGGTTTGACATGAAAGAGCAATTGCTTAAAATGCTTAAAGATGATGCAGTAGAAGTAGTTGATTGTGGCACTTTTGACAATCAAAGTTGCAATTATCCTACGTATGCCCACGCAGTGGCCAAAGTTGTGTTAGAAAACAAACTCAACAAAGGAATACTGATATGTGGCACTGGCAATGGCATGAACATGACGGCTAACAAGCATACAGGTATAAGAGCAGCCTTGTGTTGGACAGAAGAAATCGCTCGTTTGAGTAGGCAGCACAACGATGCTAACATCCTATCAATACCTGCTCGTTTTGTAGATGTGCATCTAGCCGCCGATATGATGTTTACATTTCTCAAAGTTGAATTTGAAGGCGGACGACACGCCACTCGTCTCGGTTTGATTGAAATGTAATAAAGTAAAAACTTACCTAAATACTGTTTTTTTACTAGTCTAATTTTTTTCAATGTGTTCCAAAAAGTTACGTAACATCAGCATTCCGTAAGTAGTCAAAACACTCTCAGGGTGAAACTGAACACCAAATATGGGTAAGGTTTTGTGTTGGATAGACATCACTTCATCGTTCTCGCTGACAGCTGTTATTACCATGTTTTCGTTGATTTTGTTGTCTAAAACCAATGAGTGATACCGCATCACTTTGACGCCACTTTGTAGGTTATTAAAAATACAACTAGGATGAGTCAGCGTGAGCTTTGAGACACGCCCGTGCATGGGAGTTTGCGCTAAATTTAGGTTCATTTCAAAAAATTCTCCTATAGCTTGATGCCCAAGACAGACGCCTAAAATCGGTAGTTTGTCGTAGTTAATTTCCAAATATTGCATCAAATATCCGGCATCTTTGGGGCGACTAGGACCCGGTGAAAGCACACACGCAGTATAGTGTTGAGATGAGGAAATCAACGTAGGATCGTCGTTTTTTTTTACTTCACATTGCATACCTAATTGTTGAAAATAATCCAACAATGTATAAGTGAATGAATCATAATTATCGATAATGAGAAGCATTTAGTTCAAATATATGTTTTGTAAAACAAAAATAAACAATTATATTCGCACTTCTTTAAAAAGAAATAATTTCAATTTTATTTATAAAATTAAAATCTTTTCGTCGGTCCTATAGCTCAGTTGGTTAGAGCATCTGACTCATAATCAGAGGGTCCCTGGTTCGAGCCCAGGTGGGACCACCGCCTACTAGTCCTAACAATAGTTAGGACTTTTTTTTAGATAAAAAAGTAATAAGCTATATTTAATATGCCTACTTGTTTTTAATCTCTTCATTTTCTCAGTTTATATTTATTTCAAATTGCTTATAACTATAAGATTACGCACGATTTACTCATTTTTATCTATAATTTGATATTGTATAAGGCATACGACAAATAGTTTTTTTTATATTATTACTAAATATTTTTCATATTTTTACGTTGTATAAAAATACTTTTTGGTATCATTTCAAATTAATAGCTCCTACTTCATGCATTTTTTTAAATTCATATTTTTTTTAGTATTTACTCAGTTTTTTTGGCAATATTCAATTGCTCAAGACCTTAGGCTTAGCTATTATAGTTTCCCTGAATTGGTAGATAAAAAATATCGATTTGATCCTGTCAAAGATTACTCTCGTATGATGCGAACGGCTTTGCGTAATCAAAAAAAACGGCATCAAAAGCGGTATGCAGAAGAGGTTTCATTTGACAAAGCAACTAGTTTTCGTTATGGTACTGTCTATGTAAGCTGGGACGAATTTGAAAATTATTTAAACGAGGTACTTCAAAAAATACTGCCTGAAGAAATGAAAACAAATAAAAAATTAAGGGTTTATTTGTGTCGCTCTTCAGTGGTGG
>JAYVJZ010000119.1:0-3024 GCA_043768865.1 Sphingobacteriales bacterium | reverse complement strand
CTACCTACAGGCATAGAAGCAGTATTAGGAGGACGCAAAGGGTATCATACAATCCACTTGCAGCCATTGCTTACTGAGATGACGGAGGTAATTGATTTTGATAAAACAGCCAAAGAGTGGTAAGATTAATTGTGATAATTATTAAAAATAAATAATAAAATTGATGAAAAAATTAGTACTACTGTTCTTAGCTGCAATAGCTTTAAAATCATCTGCACAAATTACGTTTCAAAGTCAGTTGATTTCTTGCTACAACATGCCCGTAGAGCAACTCTCCAACCTTTGGGGTTATACAGATTCTTTAGGCAATCAATACGCATTGGTAGGGACTACCGCAGGGTTTTCAATTGTTGATATTAACAACAAAACAGCACCTACTGAACTGTTTAATATACCGTACGTATCGACACCGGCGTGGCGTGAAGTAAAAACTTTTGGTCACTATGCCTATGTAACGACTGACGCAGGAGCTTCGCCAGCAGGGCTTTTGATAGTAGATTTACAAAATCTACCAACGAGTTGGGACACTACAATTATCCTAGAAAATCTTGCCGATATTCATGCGTTGCATATCGATGAGGCCAATCATAAGTTATACTTATACGGGGCAGGAGCGCCTGCGCCAACAGACGGAGCACTAATATACGATTTGCTACCCGACCCGATGCACCCTACTTATTTAGGTAATTTTAACAACGGCGATTATGTACATGACGGCGAAGTGAGAAACAATATACTCTATGCAGGTCATATATACGATGGATATGCAAGCATAGTTGATGTTACGAATCCAATGTTGCCAGTCGTTTTGGGGAATGTTGCAACGCCTTCCAATTTTACACATAATACTTGGTTGAGTGATGATAATCAAACGATGTACACCACCGACGAAACCGACAATTCATTTGTGGCTTCATATAACATCAGCGATCCTACCAATATTATAGAATTAGACAGGTATCAATTGCCGATAGCAACTACCGACGGAGGTATAGTTCATAATGTTTATGTGTACAATGACTACCTCGTTATGTCATACTATACGCATGGTTTTGTGGTTATAGATGCACACGAACCCGATATGCTGACACTCATAGATAGCTATGATACATCGCCATTGACTGGTAATTCATACAACGGTGATTGGGGCGTTTTTCCGTATTTCAATGATAGCACTGTTATCGTGAGCGATATGGAAAACGGGCTGTTTACTTTTCATGTGAATTATCACCGTGCCTCTTACCTCAGAGGGCTTATTTCAAATGCCGTTACAGGGGCTAATGTTATAAATGCAAACGTACAAATTATAAGCACAAGCATCAATGATATCAGCGATTTGAGTGGTAATTATAAAATGGGAATTGCCGAAAGTGGAACCTATACTGTAGAAGTAACGGCGTCAGGATATTATCCAAAAACCATAAGCGTAGTACTCACCGAAGGCGTTGTAACTATTCAAAATATACTACTTGAACCTTTGATTACAATAGTTGCAACAGGCACTGTGGTTGATATACAAACGGGTTTTCCTATTTCAAATGCAACTATTCAATTCACAGATGGATTTGTAGATTATACAGCTACTACCAATGCAAGCGGTCAATTTACTATTACACCATTTTATGCAGGCACGTACAATGGCAACGTTGGTGCGTGGGGGTTTCAAAGTCAATTATTAAACAATGAATTATTTTCCACCACAGACTCAAGCATCAATATTGAGTTGTACCCGGGTTATTTTGATGATTTTAATTTAAACTATAACTGGACCGTATCTGGTACAGCCGCCTCAGGCAATTGGGTCTTGGCAGAGCCAATCGGGACAACGTTAGACTCCGAACAATCTAATTCAGATTTTGATATCAATATAGACACGGGAGACAGATGCTATATAACCGGCAATGGCGGTGGCTCAGCTGGCAATGATGATGTGGATAACGGCTACACCCTTTTGCTTAGTCCTATTTTCAATATTTCGACTTATCAAATTCCTGTTTTAAAATTTAGTTCTTGGTTTTTTAATGCAGGCGGAACCGGAACACCCAATGACACCCTGCGCATCTCAGTTACTAACGGCACTCAAGAGGTAATTTTATACCAAGCAACGGAGGGTATAAATGAAAGTGAATGGACCCATCATACTTTTTATTTGAATGATTTGATTTCAACTACAAGCACTATGCGCTTGAAAGTATATATCAGCGACTCCAACCCCGGGCACATAGTAGAAGGAGGTTTCGATGGGTTTTCGTTGGTAGATAGTATAGTTACGAACCTCAACGAGACTGAAAATAGCAGCATAAACGTTATCCCCAATCCTGCCACTAACTATATTATTGTTCCAACAGAAAACATAAAGATGGTATCTATAGTTGATGTACAAGGTAAAATATGCTATCAAAATACCTTTAATAAAAATCCAAAAATAGACGTTAGTAAACTCACAGAAGGCATTTATAAAGTTATCATCAGCACTAATGACAACAAATTAAAAGTAGGAAAATTCGTCAAATAGCTAGAAATAAAAAAAAAAAAGTAGTACAAAAAAGGCTGTTCATTCATTGCAACAGTCTTTTTTTATTGGATTTATAAACAAAATGAAAAAAGAAAAATTTGATTTTTTAAGCTGGCTCGTCTTTGTAGTCTTGGCAATAATATGGGGCAGTTCGTTTATGTTAATGAAAAAATCTTTAGTAGTTTTTAGCAATATACAGCTAGCTACGTTGCGCATAAGTATTGCAGGACTGGTATTTTTGCCCGTTTTGTATTTTAATTTTAAAAAATTACCCATTACTAAAATAAAATACGCCGCATTAGTTGGTGTAGTGGGAAGCTTCTTGCCTGCATTGTGTTTTTCGACTGCTCAACAGCACTTAGATAGTTTTGTAGCAGGAATTTTGAATAGTTTGACGCCTTTTTTTACTGTCCTGTGTGCAGTTGTTTTTTTTAAGGAAAATATTAAAATTAATAAAATAATTGGAGTAGCAATAGGATTTTGTGGAGCATTGATAATGGCCACTAATA
>JAYVJZ010000118.1:0-2109 GCA_043768865.1 Sphingobacteriales bacterium | reverse complement strand
GACGCACTCCTGCCCTATTTTAATGAACTATAACTGTAAAAAAAATTGTCAAAATGCCATTAATAGCAGCACATAATTTAAGAAAAAACTACGGTGATTTAGCAGTGTTGAAAGAAGTAAGTTTTGAAATACAAAAAGGTGAAATAATAGCTATAGTTGGGGCGTCTGGAGCAGGCAAGAGTACATTGTTGAATATAATTGGCACTTTGGATACTGCCGACGCAGGCGATTTATTATACAATAACAAAAAAATAGACTATACTAATTCAAAGCATTTGGCGGCTTTTCGCAACCAAAACATCGGATTTGTATTTCAATTTCATCACTTGCTCCCAGAGTTTACTGCCATAGAAAACATCATATTGCCCGCATTAATAAACGGCACAACCGAAAAAAAAGCAATCGAAAAAGCGATGTTGTTACTTGAAAAAATGCAACTTAACAACCGTGGTAACCACAAGCCGGCTCAATTATCAGGCGGCGAACAGCAGCGAGTAGCAATAGCTAGGGCGTTAATAAATGGACCAACGTTGATACTAGCTGACGAGCCGTCAGGCAATTTAGACAGTGCCAATGCAAAAGCATTGCATCAATTGATATTTGACTTGCGTGACCAATTCAATCAAACGTTTATCATCATTACTCACAACGAAGAACTGGCATCGATGACAGACAAAAAAATGATCCTCAAAGACGGAATTTTAACCTAACTACAAAGACTCATTTTTCAATGAATTAAGGTATAATCACTATCGTGCCCTCTTTTATCAGCTCATGCAAAACCAAGTTTTTATTATAATCAAGCAAAGAATTTATTTCAATATTTAAGCGAAAAGCAACCGCTTCAACAGTAATTTTACGTAAAATAAATACTGCTTTTGTATTGTTAAAATCAATAGTTTCGAAATACACAAGCGCAGCTGTTTGGGTGCCTTTGTTGTTAATAATTTTGAAATTTGTTGAGGTAATTGAGTCATTTAAAAATTCAACATTGACACCGTTATTTTTAATAATCAGCGTATCAAAAGTCAATAATTTGCCTTCATTTATTTCGTATAATTTGAACTTCTCGATTAATGAAATTAACAAAACTGCATAGTAGGGATTGGTTGCGTAACCAGCTATCTGCAAGCCTTTGGCCCAATTAATATAATCCCATTTAGAAAATAAAAAAAGGGAAGAATACCGTTTTTTATTTTTAAGAAAATCTGAATGATCTATGAAAGAAAGCGTATCGTTTTTATACATTCTAAAACACTCTTGCAACGTATCGTCGTTATGATAATATATACTGTCAAACCAAACATTTCCGCATTTAATTCCAAAAAAATTATTCGCATTTACTGCCAATTCACTGAGCCCTGCCCCACTTTCTAATATGCCCTGTGCTAGCGTTATAGTTGCGGGCACGCCCGTTCTCTGCTCTTCTATTTTGGCTAAACTACTATATTTTATTACGAACAATGAAATCGAATGTTGAGCAACAACGCAATTATTTAATAAAAAAAAAGAAACAATTAACACGTAACATGACTTCATATATTTTATAGTTTTTCTATTAAATAAATACCATCGCGCAGTGGTAATAAAGTTGCATAAACACGTAAGTCTGTCGCTAATTTTTTATTAAAATTATCAATAGCAATTGTTCTGCTATCTTTTACATCATCGAGTATTTTACCTTTCCAAAGTACATTATCAATAAGTATCAAACCGCCTACTCGCATTTGTTTCAGTATCAATTCGTAATACAATTCATTGTTTTTTTTATCCGCATCTATAAATGCAAAATCCCAAATTGTGTTCATATTTTCAAGTAATGTTGCTGCTTCGCCCACCTGCAAGTCTATCTTGTTATCACAACCTGATTTATTAAAAAAAACACGTGCAATCTCAGCAGTTTTTATATCTTTTTCTAGTGTAACTATCTTACCAAAAGTAGGCAAAGCTGTCGCTATCTGTAACGTTGCATAGCCTAAAAAAGTACCCACTTCTATCACATTAGTTGGTTGCATTAGCTTGACGATTTGATGTAAAAATCTGCCTTGCAACCTTCCACTCAGCATGTGAGTTTGCATTTTATTTATGGTAGAATATTCAAAAATTTCT
>JAYVJZ010000117.1:0-15796 GCA_043768865.1 Sphingobacteriales bacterium | reverse complement strand
GTTTCGCTTATAACACTACTACTTTCAAAATTCAAATTTGAAAACAATTCTGCATGATTACTCAATACGTTATTAAACCTTTTTTTATAAAAATCGTTTCCTTTTTTGCCAATACACATGATCGAAACATTACCTAATGCAGCTTGTGCAGCGTATTTTGTGTCTAATAAAACCTTTACATTTTTGATTAAATTAGTATTGAAAGCCCCAGCGAGTCCACGATCGCTTGTAACTAAAACAACAAGTACACGATTGATAATTCGCTCTTTTGCTAAACTCAAATCAACATCTCCATCTATATTGCTTACGATATTGCTAAGTACTTCATTTAGCTTTTTAGAATACGGACGCATTTGAGTAATTTTCTCTTGTGCACGTCTTAGCTTCGCTGCACTTACCATTTTCATCGCTTTCGTTATTTGCTGTGTGCTGTTCACACTTGTTATTCGGGTTCTAACTTCTTTCAGATTTGCCATTAGTAGCGGTTTATAGAGTTGAAATTGTAAATACTATATTTAAAAAAAATAAAATATTGAAAAGCCTTGTTTGAAAATGATGCAAATAAAATTATTATAAAAATCAACACCTAATTTAAAAAAACTCGATGTACCACCAAAATCTACTTCAATTCATTAGGCCTTACTTTTTATTTTAATAAGTTAATTCTTGTATCTTATTTTTAAATCTCCACTTACTTTCTTCAGCACCTCTATTACATTTTCATCTATTACTCCTTTGCGAAGTGTGTTTAACGTCTCCTTATGACCTGACTCTAATTGTGCAAAAAAGTCTTCTTCAAATTCCTTAATTTTATTAACTGGAACATCTGATAGCAAACCATTCGTACCTATATAAATAATAGCTATCTGTTTCTCAACAGGCACAGGTGAAAATTGCTTTTGTTTTAATATTTCAACGTTGCGTTTCCCTTTTTCCAACACAGACATAGTTGCCGCATCTAAATCTGAACCAAATTTAGCAAACGCTTCAAGTTCGCGGTACTGAGCTTGGTCTAACTTCAAAGTACCAGCTACTTTTTTCATTGATTTAATTTGTGCATTACCACCCACACGGCTCACTGAAATACCTACGTTGATAGCCGGACGCACACCTGCATTGAACAAATTGGACTCCAAAAATATTTGACCGTCTGTAATCGATATAACATTGGTTGGAATATAGGCTGACACGTCCCCTGCTTGTGTTTCAATAATAGGCAAGGCCGTTAGAGACCCACCACCTTTGACCTTTGCCTTCAAAGAATCAGGCAAATCGTTCATATCAGCAGCTATTGCATCATTGTTTATAACTTTAGCAGCACGCTCTAACAAGCGAGAGTGTAAATAAAACACATCGCCTGGATAGGCCTCACGACCTGGAGGGCGACGAAGCAACAACGAAACCTCACGATACGCTACCGCTTGTTTGCTCAAATCATCAAATATAATTAATGCCGGACGACCTGTATCTCTGAAATATTCTCCTACGGCACAGCCCGCAAATGGACTGTAAAACTGCATAGGTGCTGGATCAGACGCCGAAGCGACTACGATAGTAGTATATGCCATAGCCCCCGCGTCGTTGAGGGTTTTCATAATGTTTGCTACTGTAGAATTTTTTTGTCCTGTGGCAACGTAGATACAATATACTGGCTGACCTGCGTCAAAAAATTCTTTTTGGTTAATAATAGTATCTAAAGCAATAGTGGTTTTGCCTGTTTGACGGTCACCAATTATTAACTCACGTTGTCCTCTACCTATTGGTATCATAGCATCTATAGCTTTGATACCCGTTTGCAAAGGTTCATTAACTGGTTGTCGATAAATAACACCTGGGGCTTTGCGCTCTAATGGCATTTCAAACAATTCGCCCGATATTGGACCTTTGCCATCTAATGGCAATCCAAGCGTATTGACCACACGTCCTACCATACCTTCCCCAACTTTTATAGAGGCTATCTTACTCGTGCGACGTACCTTGTCACCCTCCTTTATTCCCTCCGCAGATCCCATTAATACCACACCCACATTGTCTTCTTCTAGATTAAGGGCAATGGCTTGCGTGCCGGTTTCAAATTCAACCAACTCGCCCGAACGTACGTTTCGAAGACCATATACACGGGCTATACCATCGCCAACTTGTAGGACTGTGCCTATCTCTTCAAGTTCAGCTGAACTATTAAAATTACTTAATTGCTGGCGCAGTATCGCCGATATTTCGTCTGGTTTGATTGCTGTTGACATATTTTTATAGTAAATTTTTTATTTTAATTTTATACCTTATTTTAACTTTATTCAACTATTTAATTATATTTTGGCTACGTAGGCATTATCTTCAAATTGCTTTGCAATTTGCTTTAAATCATACTGAATAGAAGCATCAAATATCTTATCTCCATATTGTAGCACAAATCCACCAATTATTTGTTCGTCTATTACAGTTTCTAGTTGTACTTCTTTAGCATTCAACTGTGATGTAATAGTGGCTTTTACATTAATGATTGTATCCTCATCAGCTACTTGAGCAGTTGTGAGCGTTGCTTTTACAATATTATTTTTGTGGTTGTATTGTTCTATAAATTCAGCAGCTATTTCTAATAAACTGATTTCACGTTTCTTTTGAATAGTAATTTGTAAAAACGATTTGGTCAAGGCATTCACTGAAACAAAAACCTCGTTCAAAACAGCCATTTTTTTATCACTGTATATTATAGGACTTTTGACCATCAAATGCAAATCGGTGTGCTGACGCAAGGTAGCTGCTATGGTTTTCATATCAATAGCAATCGTATCTAACAGATTTTGTTCTTGAGCCAAGTCTAACAGGGCTTTTGCATAACGTGAAGCAAATTTTAACTGCATGGTATTAGTTTAATTTAATTTCCTTGGTTAATGTACTTACGTATTCTGTGTAATCAGTAGCCCCTGACAATTGTTTGCGAAGTACTTTTTCAGCTACTTCTAATGACAATTTCCCAATTTGATTTTTAACATCAATGAGAGCCGCCATTTTTTCATTGTGTATCTGTAGCCGCGCATCTTCGACTATTTTGTTTGCTTCAATTTTAGCTTTTTCTTTTGCTTCATTGATCATACTATCTTTCATGTTGCGAGCTTCGTTTAAAATAGCATTTTTTTCATCTTTGGCCTCGTTTAATAATCGTTGATTATCACTCACCATATTTTGCATTTCGCCTCTGGCTTTTTCAGCTGAAAGCAATGCTTGTTTTATGCTTTCTTCCCGTTCGTTGAGACCGTCGATAATAGCTGGCCAAGCGAATTTTTTTAAAAGAAAAAACAACAAAAGAAAGGCAACAAGTACCCATACAAAAAGCCCAGGATTAGGAGAAATAAGATTCATAAGATACAGATAATATAATCGTTAATTTATTAGATATAAAATGGGTTGATTTGGTTGATTTGATTAACCTAAAATAAAACACCCCAAAGCAAATGCAATGAGGTGCTTAGTTTGTTTTAAAGTACTAATACTAAGATACAAACAACAACTGCAAACAATGCAACACCCTCTACGAAGGCAGCCATTACAATCATGTTTGAGCGGATGTTACCCGCTTCTTCAGGTTGGCGAGCTATAGACTCTAAAGCTGAGCCACCAATGCGACCTACACCGAGACCCGCACCAATAGCAGCCAAACCTGCCCCAATACCAGCACCTGCTCCGGCCATTCCGTCTGCCAAAAGCATCATAAGTTGTACTACGTTCATAATTTATAAAATTTAAAAGGTTTTAATATTATTCTATTTGATTAATGATGTTCTTCTACAGGACTTGCCTCACCTATAAACATAGCTGTGAGCATAGTGAAAATAAATGCTTGAATAAAAGCAACTAGTGTTTCTATACAAAAAATAAACAACGAAAAAGCCACTGAAACTGGCGCCACAAACCAACCAAGCCAAGTTGAAAGTCCCGCAAATATAAAAATCAAACAGATGAGACTTAAAATAATTAAATGCCCAGCTAAAATATTGGCAAATAAACGTATCATTAATGCAAATGGCTTTGTAAATACGCCTAACAATTCAACAGGAGCTAATAAAAACTTCACTGCTAACGGTATGCCCGGCGGATTGACCATGTGCGACCAAAAATGAGAATTAGTGGAAAATAGGGTAAAAATAAAAGTTAATAATGCCAAACACATAGTAGTAGCAATATTACCAGTCAAGTTGGCACCACCTGGCAACAATCCAAGTACATTATTAACCCAAATAAAGAAAAACAAGGTTAGCAAGTAGGGCAGCCATTTGGCATAACGAGCACCAAGCATAGGTTTGGCTACTTCATCGCGTATGAATATCACTATAGGTTCTATTGCATTTTGCAACCCTGTAGGCGCAACATTTTTATTTTTATATTTTTTTGCAACGCTTGTTAAAATAAACCATAATACAAGACAACTTATAAGCAACGAAGCCACGTTTTTAGTAATAGAAATATCAAAAAAACTGTTGCCGTCGGTTCGCATAATAACTCCATGATCTAAAATGTAATCTGCTCCTGCGAGCTTTACCGTATCATGTCCGTGATGAAATTGAGAGGACATAAAAAAATGCACACCGCTGTTATCGTAGATTATACATGGTAATGGTATAGCTGCATGAAAATCTCCTACTGTGAAAAAGTGCCAACTGTGGTCATCAAGTACGTGATCAAATATCAAATCCTTAATGTTCAACTTTTCTTCGTTTTGAGCGGCAGAGGCATGAGGTTGAGCAGCGGTTGCGGTGTTAGCCAAGGTATGATTGTGCCCTTCGTGCCCTGTTTGTGCATAAAGTGTAACAGCACACAACAAAATAAAGTTAATAAGTATAAATCGTAAAGCGTTTTTCACTTTATGGGGTTTTAATTTTGGTGCAAAAGTACAATAAATTTTTTAAAATTAAAATATAAATACAACAGATTTACATTAAAAAACTTTTTGCTTCTTTACCTTGATTGAAAAGTAAATCTAAAACGGAAACGTCGGGCAAAAAACCTATCTTATCTTCAAACAATTGTCTGTATTTCAATGTGTTGGCTGGTAACTTTTGAGTTCTAAAATCAAAAGTTTTTAAAATAGTAGATTGATACTCCTTGGATATTAATATTTGTTTGTCGATTTTCAACCAAGTTAAAATACTATTTTGTAATTTTAAATTAAAGTCCACCAAAAATATTTCTTTAGTCATTATTAAGGGGGCTAACTTATCTTCATAATATTCAAAATAAGGTGATTTTCTGTAACAAGAACATAAACTTTTCCAATGTATCGCCTGCCAATTGTGCTCATAACAAATAGTGGTATCAAACATATTTCGCTTATGGTTTTTGCCTTTTTCTAATGGAATACTCAACCGCAACTCTCCTTGAGGAGACGCTATTATACAACGATTGCGAGGGCTACTTTTTACAAAATGTTCACCAGTATCAATCATACAATGCTCTGCATTGAGCAAGGTTTGATAATACGCAACTGAGCCCGCATAAACGCATGAAAAAATAGTATTTTGCATTGAAAAGTTTACTTTTATTTTACATTATAGAAGCCGAAATGCAAATTTATAAACATTACCTTCGGTATTCAAAAATAGAGCGTATTATTTATTCAAAAATATTTATATTCCTGCTCATTAATAAAGAATTGCATTATTTTCGTTCGGTGTTATTTTTCTAAATTATTCAATTAATAAATCGTAAGATGAAACGTAAACTCATACTACTTTGCATTGTTTTTGTGGTTGTATTTGATATAAAAATCAACGCTCAAAATACACCTGCATACACACGCCACGCTGCATTTGCTTTGCCTAATGACAGCACGTATTTAGAGACGTATATTAGTATTCCTTATGAGAATATAATTTTTAAAAAAAGCAGAAATAATTTGTTTTATGGCAACATTCAACTCGTACTAATTTATAAAACAATAGAGGACAAAATTATAGGTTTTGAGAAAGTGAATTTATTGACCGAGGAGCTAGATGACACTACAAATCAAACGAAAACATTAATTGAATTATTTAGAAAACAATTGCCGATGGGGAATTATAAAGTTGAGATTGAACTAGTAGATACGAATGATGAAACGCTACGCAAACATACGTGGACAGATGCCGTGAGTATTACACAACCCAATACTGGAGGCTGCTTCAGCGATATTGAACTATTGGATAGATATGAAGCTACCTTAGTTGATAATCAATTCACAAAAGGCAAAATGGATTTAATACCTTATTCTGTTAATTATTATCCTACCTCACAATCTGTATTAAAATTTTATTGTGAACTATACCATGTTCAAGAACAAAATGATTTAATAATACAATATAGCATTCGCAATCCATACACCAATACAGTAGTACAAAATATAGGTGGAAAGCAACGCAGTAAAGGCTCTAACGTAGTTCCTGTAATTGGAGAACTCGACCTAACTTCACTGCCTACGGGTAGTTATCAATTGTATCTTGAGGTTATTGATAAATCTAAAAATATACTATCATCGAAACGTTTTGTGTTTTTTAGAAGCAACGATAGCTTGCCTGACCCTGTTTTGAGTAGTGCAATAACTGAATACGATTTTACACAACAATTGTCCGCTAAAGAATCGTATCATCTGCTACAGGCCATGCGTAACATAGCTTCTGACGTTGAGCACAACCAAATAGTGCTTTTATTAGATGCTGCGGATACATCAAAATATAAGCCTTTCATTTTTAACTTTTGGCTGCGTCGCAACGTTAATGAACCAACTAAACCTTATACTGAATTTGTGCAAATAATAAACAAAGCCGACGAACTTTATACTTGCCTAAAAGTAAAAGGGTATGCAACTGACAGAGGTAAAATTTTAACTAAATATGGCCCGCCTGACTTTCATATACAACGTAATAACAACGGTGCTTACAGTCCTTATGAAATATGGACTTACAACACAATAGGAAATCAGTTCAAGTGTAAGTTTGTATTTATAGACCCTGAGATTAGTGGTTGTGATTTTAGAATGTTGCATACCACAGTCAGGGGTTATGCCACGCTTACTGATTGGAAAAATCAATTAGTAAACCGTTCTGTATCCAAAAATAATAAATCGAATTTTAGTGATAGTAATAATGATTTTTTGAATAACAGCATCAGCCCAAACGACCTAATAAAAATATTTATGGAAGATTACAATCGATAACATTCCAAAAAAAATTAAACTATTTTGATTTTTTTAACAATATGTTTTCAATTTATTTTTAGGTATTCTGATGATGTTATATAAAATGTATGATGACGGAATACACCACAAATAGTTGGTGAGACTCTGTCATCAATAAAAAAAATACAATCATTAGAAAAAAAGATACTGTACTTTCTTTTTAGATTACACAATAAAATGTAATTTTACAATCAAAAATGTAACATTCAATGGCTTTACTACAACAAATAGCATTCATTATAATATTTAGTTCTGCACTGTTTTGGTTTTTCAAAAAAATAACTAGAATACGCCGCAACGTACTACTAGGGCGAGACAAGGCTCTAGTTGGCAACAAAATAGAGCGGTTCAAAAACATGACACTATTTGCATTAGGACAGAAAAAAATGTTCAAAAAAATCACCCCTGCTATTTTTCATTTTTTTATTTACGCTGCCTTTGTATTAACACAAATAGAGTTGTTAGAAATAATTATAGACGGCACCACGGGCAGTCATAGAATATTGTTTCAATCTCTCGAGAGTACAGTGTTTGTTGAATTGTATATCGTTTTAATATCTGTGATTGAAGTGTTATCTGTCCTTGCATTGTTAGGTACATTTATTTTTTTATGGCGACGCAACATCAGCAAAGTAGTACGATTCCAAAAGGCAGAACTCAAAGGCTTTCCATTTTTAGATGGCAACATAATACTAGTAGCAGAGGTATGGTTAATAGCCTGTGTGCTGCTCGCTAACACCTCTGATATGGCTTTACATTCAGGTAAATATGGATTTTTAGTTTCCTCCTATTTTTATACTTTTTTTGCGGATTATAATCAAAATACGTTACAATTACTTGAACGTATAGGGTGGTGGGGACATTTGTTTGGCATACTGGGTTTTATGGTCTATCTGCCTTATAGCAAGCATTTACATATATTTTTATCCTTTCCCAATACCTATTATGGTCCGTTGCACAATGAAAGTATTGGTGCTTTCACTAACATGCAAGGCGTAACGAACGAAGTGCGTTTGATGCTAGACCCAACCCATATTGTTGAAGCTACTGCGGACGAGTTGCCAATGAAATTTGGTGCTAAAGACGTGATAGATTTAACTTGGAAAAACTTACTAGATGCATATAGCTGCACGGAGTGTGGGCGTTGCACTGCAGCCTGTCCTGCCAATCAAACTGATAAGATATTGTCGCCTCGCAAAATAATGATGGACACGAGAGACCGTGTGGAACAATTGGCGGACTATATAGACAAAAACAAAGGCGACACGACAGCCCACGATGGCAAATCGTTATTGCATGATTACGTGAGTGTAGAGGAGCTGAACGCCTGCACCACCTGCAATGCCTGCATAGAGGCGTGCCCTATCAACATCAATCCTCTTGATATTATAATCCAAATGAGGAGGTATTTAGTAATGGAGGAAAGCACAGCCCCCGTGGAATGGAATGGCATGTTTAGCAATATAGAAAACAACATGGCTCCTTGGAAATTCAACCCTGATGAGCGTGCAGCTTGGGCTGGTAAATAAAATTATAAACTAAAAGAACAACATGAATATACCCTTAGCCTCCGAAGCTATTGCAAACAACCAATCGATAGACATACTATTTTGGGTAGGATGTGCTGGCAGTTTCGATCAACGAGCTCAAAAAATATCACAAGCATTTGCAGAAATATTAACCGCCTGCGAAATAAAATTTGCCATATTAGGCACTGAAGAAAACTGCACGGGCGACCCTGCACGTCGCGCTGGCAATGAGTTTTTGTTTCAAATGATGGCCTTGAACAACATTGCTACTTTAGATAATTATGGAATCAAAAAAATAGTAACTACTTGTCCGCATTGTTTCAATACTTTGAAAAATGAATATCCACAACTAGGCGGTAACTATGAAGTTATTCATCATACTACATTGTTACAACAATTGATCGACGAGGGCAGGATAAAGATGAAAGAAGGAGGAGAATTTAAAGGAAAAAAAATAACCTATCATGACAGTTGTTATCTTGGCAGAACCAATGCGATATATGAAGCGCCACGGCAGATATTAGAACAACTAGACGGCGAGTTGATAGAACTGAAACGCTGTCGTAGCAACGGTTTATGCTGTGGTGCAGGAGGAGCTCAAATGTTTAAAGAAGATGAAAATGGAAGTCTTAGAATCAATCAAGAACGCACTAAGGATGTCCTTGCTAGCAAGGCTACACTAGTAGCCGCAGCTTGTCCTTTTTGTATGACTATGCTTAGTGACGGCATCAAAGAAAACGAAAAAGAAACTACTATTTCAGTACTTGATATTGCTGAAATAGTCAATATATCAATGGTAAAATAATTAGAAAAAAAATGATACGAGTATTCAAATTTGGCGGAGCAAGTGTAAAAGATGCTGCGGGCGTTCGCAATGTTGAAAAAATAATTTCATCTTTTGACACTAAAGAAATAGTAATTGTACTCTCGGCTATGGGCAAAATGACAAACGCCCTAGAACAATTAACCACAGCGTATTTCAACCAAAATAATGAAATAGAAACGCATTTAGAAATAATTAAAACATATCATTATTCAATTATAAACGAACTATTTGAAGATAAAAAAAACAAAGTTTATGATGAAATAAATAATAAATTCATAGAACTAGAATGGATACTAGAAGATGCCCCAACCGAGACTTATGAATATTTATACGATCAAATAGTGAGCACGGGCGAATACCTTTCTTCTTTGATTGTGAGCCATTATTTAAACTTAAAAAACATTGTAAACACTTGGGTAGATGTAAGAGACCTGATACGTACTGATAACAACTACCGAGAGGGGCACGTAGATATTGAAACAAGTCAAACACAAATAAATACCCTATTGCCGAAGATTTTAAACACTCAACTAGTGATAACGCAAGGATTTTTAGGAGGCACGTCAGAGAACTATTGCACCACCTTGGGAAGAGAGGGCAGCGACTATTCGGCAGCTATTTTTTCAAACCTCTTAGATGCTCAAAGCATGACCGTTTGGAAAGATGTAATAGGGGTTATGAATGCCGATCCTCGCTATTTTGATTTCGCCAAACTACTACCGCAGTTGAGCTATCAAGAGGCTATAGAAATGACGTATTATGGAGCAACTGTAATACATCCTAAAACTATTAAGCCTATTCAAAACAAAAATATACCTTTGTATGTACGGTCTTTTATAGACCTAAACGAACAAGGCACTGTGATTGGCGAAACAACAAAAATCGAATACCCCCCGATCGTAGTTCAGAAAAAAAATCAAATTTTGGCTTCAATTAGCACAAATAATTTTTCGTTTATGAACGAAAAAAACCTCCTCCTCATTTATCAAATTTTTACACTCCACAAAATACACATCAACACCTGCCAGCAGAGTGCTTTGACGTTTTCTATGTGTTTTGATACTGATGCGATGAAGCTAGCCGGATTGATAAAAGAGCTCAAACTACATTTTAATGTACTGCTTAATCATGACGTAACCTTGCTTACAATTCGACATTACACCAACGAAATCGTAGAAGAATTTACCAAAAACAAACATCTACTCCTCGAGCAACTCACAAGAAGCACGGTGCAAATGGTTTATTAAAAAAAAATTACAAAACATACGAAACCTCGCATCTGAATTTCTTATCCAAAATGGTAACCTGCTTAGCTGTAGCAGCGCTGATGCGTATAATCACACCGCTATTTTCGCCCGACGAAGGCAGATTGCCAATCACTCTTAAATACACTACCCTGTCGTTCATCACGTTTTTGAATTTCACTATTGTGCCCACAGGAGCGGTAGCATGCATACATAAATCGGTACTCGCACTTGCAATATCAAACCACTTACCGATGCCTGCGTCTGTTATTTCATTACCCGACGCTAATTGAGTTAAATAAAACTCCCGCAAAGATTTATCCATAATAGCATTTTTGTTACTCACAATATTTTCTTTCAACGCAGGTGGGGCTGATGTTACAGGCAGCTCAGGGGCATTGACAACAAGAGGAATATAGGTAGCACTCGGAGCTGATAATATATTATTTTTGGTTTTGATTAACCACGCAACTATCAAAGTGGAATTAATTTTTAACGTATCATTGTTTAGGTTATTCCAATTGCGCAACGTACTCATAGGCACATTATACAGGCGTTTGAGGCTTGCTAACGACTCTTTAGCCTGAACTGTATGGTAAATGGGCAAATAATTATGTTTCAAAGAATCAACATCTTTTGACTTTAAAATAATTTTGGCGACAGGTATTTTTACTATTTCGTCAGCACTTATATATTTCTCTACCTTTGATGGGTTGAAATCATACAAATCCAACAACGTTATGCCATATTTTTTGGTAATATCATAGATTTTCTCATTTGCATTCACTGTATGCAAAAGATAGGCCGTATCAGCTATTACCGTTGTAAAAATCGGGCTTTGGGCTAATAAATTGCACTGTAAAGACACGAAAAAAAATAAAATAATGTGTTTCATTTTTACTACTTTTATTTACTACAATATTAGTACATTTGCTATGCCAAAAATTCATTAAAACGAAATAAATTAATTTATAGTGTCGCCAATAGTACGCAATAAAATAATTGCAATTATACCAAGTAGATATCAATCCTCCCGCTTACCTGGCAAGCCTTTGATAGACTTGAATGGCAAAACGATGATACAAAGAGTGTATCAACAAGCTAAAAAATGTGAGTATTTTGAAGAAGTTATAATCGCGACTGACAACGATTTGATATACAATCACGCAAGCGAATATGCCACAGTGATGATGACAAGCGCTGCTCACACTAACGGCACCGAACGATGTAACGAAATTATAGAAAAAATTGGGGGGAATTATGATGTAATTGTTAATGTGCAAGGCGATGAACCCTTTGTAGATCCCAAAGCACTAGAGCAATTGTGCAGGGCATTTGAGCACCCTTGCGAAATAGCAACACTCTACAATCTTGTAGAAAATAATAGCGAATCACACAACAGCAATACCATAAAAGTGGTTACAGATTGTAACGACAACGCCATGTATTTCAGCCGCTCTACGATTCCTTTTTTACGTAACGAAGGTGCCACAAATTCAATTAAAAAACACATTGGGGTTTATGGGTTTAGCATCCCCATATTCAAAAAAATATGTACCCTCCCGGTAGTACCAATAGAATACGCCGAAAGCCTAGAACAACTGAGGTGGATGTACTACGGATATAAAATAAAAATGATAAAAACGGACTATCAATCGTATGGCATTGATGTGCCTGCTGACATAGAATTATTAAAAAAGAAAGGCCTAATATGATAAGAAATAACTATGTTTTTGTGTTGGTTTTACTTCTACTATTTCAATATAGTAATGCACAAAAAGTGAATTTTGGGTTATTAGGAGGTAGCACCTACGGAGGCTTTATAGGAAAACTTGACTCCACCACCTCCGGCAAACCATTAGCAGGACTTATGTTAGGTGGTTATGCAACGCTCTCAGGCAAAAAAATTGCACTTCAAATTGAATCTTTTTACAATATCAAAAGTGTACAATTTGAAAAACGTACTTGGAACGCCGACACGTTGATACAATTAACCAAAACAGACAGCAACAAAATCGCTATCCCGTACGACTCCAAAGTCAAAGGCTTCATCAAAATTGAATACGTACAAGTCCCTATTTTATTAAAATACAATTTAAAAAAATGGTGCTATTTATTAGCAGGACCACAAGTAGGATTCTCGCTACGAAGGGATTACGAATACCAAGTCGATGTAAACGCAGGACTATATAGAGATATCAGATTGCCAACTATGCAACAAAGCGAAGGATATAAATTATCAAAAATAGACTATGGATTTATAGTCGGTGGAGGTGTGCATTTCGCAAAACGATTTGATGCTATGCTAAGGCTCGACAAGGGTTTGGTCAATGTATTGAAAGACAAACAAGCCAATACTCAGCTGACCGCCTTTTTTGCTCAAGCGATGTTAGGCATTCGATTATTTTAATAAACAACAACATACCACTATGTCGCAACAGGCTACTATAAAACGATTTTTAATTATACTAGAGCTAGTCGAACACCGCCCCTACATAAGCTTTGAGCAGCTCACCGAGCAACTTATTGATGCCGGACATAGGGCGTCGCGCAAGACACTACAACGCGACATCGAAGCCTTGAGAAATGAATTAGGTGTTGAAATACAATACAGCAGAGCCAAAAATGGATATTTTATCAACGAGCAAAACAGCCTCGATAGACAGCTATTCAACGATTTTTTGCAAACTACTGTGCGCATGAACATACTCAACCAAAGTATGAAAGACAGTAAAAACATGATGCAATATATAAGCTACGACACAGCTAAAAATTTTAAAGGTCTCCACACAATTAGTCGCCTATTAGACGCCGCTATACAGCACAGAAAAATCGAATTTGAACATTATAATTTTTATAAAAAAACAACTACCCAACACACCCTCCACCCCTATCATATCAAGGAATATCAAAACCGATGGTACGTAGTTGGATACACTGAAAAATACTCGGCTATTCGTATCTTTGGCATTGACAGAATTGAAAAAATAAAAGTTTTAGATGCACTTTTTAAAACAAAAAATTTTGATCCCGAGACGTATTTTGAAAACATGATTGGTGTTTACAAAAACGAAGACAAACCTGTGATTGTAAAACTAAAATGTACACAACAGCAGTCCGATTATCTGCAATCGCTCCCCCTCCACGCCTCTCAGATTTCACAAAAAGCAGACGACACCCACTATTTATTTACTTATTATTTAAAACCAAATTACGAACTCATACAACAACTTCTTTCTATGGGCAGTGAGGTGGAAGTGTTGATGCCATTGAGTTTAAGGAGTACAATCAAACAAACATATACCAACACACTTGCTAAATATGAGATAGAAGAAACGCAGTAGGGTGTGCCCAAACAAAACACTATTCGTGCAATTGCAAAACATGAATAGTTGCTTGGTCGATGATTGGATAGCGGTATTTTTGTTCTTATCCCCCCGACATCTTTTCGATATACTATCCTTCATCGAAACATAAAATAAGGCGTTTAAAAAAAGAAATGAGCTTTACAAAAAAGCCCCTCAAGCACTTGATGGTTCGATATTAGCTTCGCTCACACAATTCAATTAATCGATGTTTTTTATACAATTAAAGGTATATCAGTGGCGGTTTTATATTAAAAAATATGCCACAAAACTCTGCCTACACTTACATATTATTTCAAAAACTACAGGCCAATCGTTACTTAAATAAACGTTAAAAAGGTCGTCAAAAAATATTGAATTTTGAGAGTACATTTTGTATTTTGATTATTAAGTATAGCTCGAAGAGGCAGCTGAAAAAAGAATTAAAAAATGTATTTTATAAAAGTATAAAGCGTAGAACGGCCACTATGGTGTAGTTTGAACTAAAAAAGATATTCAAATTTAGTTATTACAGCAACAACATTGAAAGATTGCTTGTTGGCAAGGATAAAAAAAAGATGGCTGATAACAGTTGGTGGGCTTGAACGTATAGGCTTGAATGAGTGAGTGAGTGAGTGGGATTGTGTGCGTAAGCCGCGGAATGCGTTAGCTGCTTTAGGCGTAGCTCCTTTTTTTTAATGTGGTGGTAGTCCACCACTTCATAAAAAAAGAGCGGGAGCCGAACAGCGACGCTTGCCCTGCCTGTATTATCAGGCAACGGCAAGGGGAACGCCCTAGGTATTGATGCTATTGTGGATAGGAAAATGATATCTAAATTAGTTGTATCATATTCTCAC
Source organism: Sphingobacteriales bacterium (assembly GCA_043768865.1). Lineage (GTDB taxonomy): Bacteria > Bacteroidota > Bacteroidia > Chitinophagales > JAYVJZ01 > JAYVJZ01. Next base: position 789 of record JAYVJZ010000117.1, on the reverse strand, counting down.
TTCTCGTATATTTGCTTGAAATAATAAAATAAAAATTATGGCTGAAATAATACGTATGCCTCGCATGAGCGACACGATGACTGAGGCGGTAATTGTTGCTTGGCACAAAAAAATCGGCGATAAAGTGAAGACTGGTGATGTGCTTGCTGAGGTGGAAACGGACAAGGCGACAATGGAAATGGAGTCTTTTCAGAGCGGCGTTTTGTTGTATATTGGTGTGGAGGCGGGCAATGCGGTAGTGGTGAATGGAGTTTTGGCGATTGTTGGTAAGGAGGGCGAGGATTATAAAGCGTTGTTGGACGGAGAGGCGGGCGCTGCGGTAGTGACGGTGAGTGAGGCGGCGGCGATACCTGTTGATAAACCTCTTCAAGCTACAGCAGCAGCAGTTGCAACTATGGCTACAGCAGCAGCAATTGCACCAATGGCTACTTTGGCGAATGGCACTGCTAATGGAACGGCTAATGGAACAGCTAATGGAACGGCTGACGAGCGTTTGAAGGCTTCGCCTTTAGCAAAAAAAATAGCGAAGGTACAGGGTATAGATTTAACGCTTATACAAGGTTCGGGTGAAAATGGGCGGATCGTAAAACGTGATGTTGAGAATGAGAATAACGATCTAAAAACTAGTATTGTTTCGGCTTTTCAGCCTTCTGGTTTGGAGAATAGTCGGGTAGTTGCGAATAGTCAAATGCGCAAAACGATTGCTCGTCGATTGACTGAAAGCAAAAATAACGCTCCTCATTTTTATTTGACTATGAGTGTTTTGATGGACAAAGCGATGGAGTTGCG
>JAYVJZ010000116.1:0-4362 GCA_043768865.1 Sphingobacteriales bacterium | reverse complement strand
ATGAAAGGGCCAGAGAATTGGGGTATGGTTGAAGAAATGGCTACTATATTAGGTGCTACAACAGCGTGTTCGAGGGCAGTTAGCGATTTGGATTGGCGTCCTCATCATGAGCACGTTGGACAAACTGGATTGACAATTCGACCTAATTTATACATAGCAGTTGGTATCTCGGGGGCGATACAACATCTAGCGGGAGTCAATGGCAGCAAGACAATAGTCGTAATAAACAAAGACCCTGAGGCACCGTTTTTTAAAGCAGCGGATTATGGAATAGTAGGAGATGCTTTTGATATTGTACCTAAATTAAATACTGCTTTAAAAAATTATAAGGCAGCACATTAATCAACTCTTTTTAAGAATATTAAATTAAATAAATGGGTGCTATGAGCGACCGTAAAATTGAACTAAAAATATTGAATGTATCGAAAGGGCGATTTCCTAACAGTGCTTTCAATGTTATATTAGAAGAATTAGAAAACAAGAAAACTTTTGAGATTATTATAGGTTTTTTTGAAGCCAATGCTATAGCTATTGCCCTGGAAAATCAAACGTCGCAGCGACCTATGACACACGATTTGTTGCTTAACGTAATCGATGAGTTGAAAGGTGAGGTAGTAGAAGTAATCATAAAACGATTGCATGAGGGGGTTTTTTATAGTATTATTTTGCTAGAACACAATGGGTATGTACATGAGATAGATAGCCGAACTAGCGATGCTTTGGCAATAGCTATTCGGGTGGGTTGTCCTATTTATATGAACAAAAGTTTGCTGGCACAGGTGATACCTTTGTCAAGCAACATTGATACAATTAAAATAAATATCGAAGTAGCGTTGAATAACAATGATGATACTAATGAAAATGATTTTTATGGCATGGACAACACTGAATTAAAAGATAAATTGGCACAGTTGCTTGAAGATGAAGATTATGAAAAAGCTGCCCAAGCACGAGATGAAATGATAAGGCGAGGGCTATGAAAATAAGTTGATACCTAAAATTCCACTAAAAATTGATTTAAAATATAATGAACGAAATATTTATAAAAGCAGGACAATTATTACTCAGCCTTTCTTTGCTCATTGTACTCCATGAATGGGGGCATTATATCACCGCTAAATGGTTCAAATGTCGGGTAGAGAAGTTTTATTTATTTTTTGATCCGTGGTTTGAATTATTCAAGAAAAAAATAGGTGAAACCGAATACGGTATTGGTTGGTTGCCCTTGGGCGGTTACGTCAAAATATCAGGTATGATTGATGAAAGTATGGACAAAGAACAAATGGCTAAACCTGCCGAACCATACGAGTTTAGAAGTAAACCTGCTTGGCAACGATTGATTATTATGCTAGGAGGTGTAACGGTTAATTTGTTTTTAGGAATAGTTATTTTTGCAGGTATTTTATGGATGTGGGGCGAGCAATATTTAGAACCAAAGCAAGTCAAGTATGGCATTGCAGCCGATTCTTTGGGTAGAATAGCAGGATTGAAAGACGGAGATATTATTCTATCGTATGATAGTATTCCTTTCAAAAATTTTGAAAGTATTGCGAATGTATTAGCCCTCAACAATGCCAAAACACTACAAATTATTAGAAATAATGCACCTCAAAATATTGTGCTGCCAGCTGGGTTTATAAGTAATTTGATTAACGAAAAACTCAAAAATTTTATTACCCTCAGAATACCTACTATTATTGGGAATATAGAAAAAGGAAGTATAGCCGAACAGGCTGGGTTACAACTCAATGACCGTATCATCAGCGTCGCTGGGCAACCGTCTTCTTTTTTTAATGAATTGAAAGAAAGCCTTTTGCAACTCAAAAACAAACAAGCCGAGATAGTTGCTTTGAAACCTAACGGCGACACATTGAGATATACAGCTACTTTCAACGACACGCCAAAGTTAGGAATTGGTGTTACTAATTTAGACTCTATTTTTACCTACAAAACAAAGGAATATAGTTTGCTGGAAGCATTGCCAGCAGGAGCTTCTAAGGCGTTCAGTACGTTGAGTAATTATGTTAAAAATTTAAAATTATTATTCAACAAAGACACAGGAGCGTACAAGCAAGTAGGCGGTTTCATTGCGATTGGCAAAATGTTTAATCCCACATGGAATTGGTTTGATTTCTGGCAATTAACAGCTATTTTGTCATTGATTTTAGCATTTATGAATGTCCTCCCAATACCTGCCTTGGACGGAGGTCATGCTATGTTTTGTATGTATGAAATGGTAAGTGGACGCAAGCCTAGTGATAAATTCCTAGAATATGCACAGACGATAGGAATGTTATTGTTATTTGGACTTTTATTATTTGCCAATGGCAATGATATATTTAATTTATTTAAATAACAACTCGTAACTTATATTTGCTAAACTAATTTTATTTCTTTTATTAATTACAACATGGCAACGTATCAAGTATCCGCCCGCAAGTATCGCCCTCGCAAGTTTAAAGAAGTAGTAGGTCAAAATCAAGTTACTGTAACGTTACGAAATGCGTTAAAAAATGAAAAATTAGCACATGCTTTTCTTTTTACAGGACCAAGAGGTGTTGGCAAAACCTCGTGCGCACGTATATTGGCTAAGACTATCAATTGTCCAAATAAGACAGAAGATAATGAGGCATGTGGGCGGTGTGTAAATTGTTTGAGCTTTGATGAAAATAGTGCCATGAATGTATTCGAACTAGATGCGGCAAGCAACAATTCGGTTGAAAATATGCGTGAACTAATTGAGCAAGTAAGGTTCGCACCTCAAATGGGGAAATACAAAGTGTACATCATAGACGAGGTGCACATGCTATCTACGGCAGCGTTTAATGCCTTTTTGAAAACACTTGAAGAACCACCTAGCTATGCTATTTTTATTCTTGCAACTACTGAAAAACACAAAGTATTACCCACCATACTTTCACGTTGCCAAATATATGATTTCACAAGAATCACAGTACAACAAATAGCCGAGCATCTTGAATATATCTGCATTGCCGAGCAGCACAACTACGAAAAAGATGCCTTGCAAATAATTGCTCAAAAAAGCGATGGAGGCCTGCGTGATTCACTTTCCATGCTAGACCGATTAGTGAGTTTTACAGGGGGTAAATTAGATGCAAAAGGGGTTATGGAGAATTTGAATTTACTGGATTATGAGACATTTTTTGATGTTACAGAACATATTTTAGATGAAGATATAACGAAAGTTTTATTGGCATTAGATAGCACGATAAGCGTTGGGTTTGAGCCAGAGGATTTTTTATTGGGCTTAATGGAACACTTTCGCAATCTACTTGTTGCTCAGCATGAAGGCATGCAAAAGTTGATACAATTTACAGATTATTTAAAATCAAAATATATAAATCAAACACAACTACTCACTGCTCCTCAACTTATAAATGCTATGGCGGTTATGAGCGACGCCGATGTACATTATAAAACTGCTAAAAACAAACGAATGCTCGTAGAGATGGCACTAATACGGTTGATTTATATTTCAAAATTAGTAAAAACATCTGATGCCTTAGATAAAATTGAGGACAACGAAAAAAAAAAATAGTTCACTCAACTAATTTAGTTGAAACGACAACTGTAAGTCATTCAATCAAAAATTATAATGAAGAAATTTCGATTAGCCCTTCAACCACAGACCACATTGAAGTTACGCAAACAAACGAAGTAGCCCCAAACAAAACAGTAGCAACTCCCACCGACACTTTGCAGCCGACTAGTAATGTGAATGAGGTGAAATCAAACTTCGTTAAGATGAAAACGTTGTCAGATTATCAACTGCAAATACAAGCTAGTCAAAAGGTTGAGAAAAAAATAACGGAACAATTCAATGAAATTTATTTAGAAAATGTATTCATAGATTTTTGTAAATTACTGCAACAGCAAGGCAAATCTTACGCAGCTAACTTTTTTGAAACAGCAAAACGTACACTTGATAATACTATAATAACTATTGAAAGTTCGACTTTTGATGCTAATTATGTGAAGGATTACAAGAACGAAATTATAGAAATATGTCGAAATCAAACCGGTGTTAAAATTGAAATTTGTAACCAAATAGTGCAAACAAATTCGTCTTTAATGCAAGTTGAAATACCTATAACGGCAAAAAGTAAAAATGAACAATTTAATTTTCTTGCAGAAAAAAATCCTTCGTTGCTTGATTTAAAAACCCAATTTAGATGTTCTGTTGAATAATACTTTATCACAATTAGATTCAACAAACTAATGCAACTTTTAGGGTGTGTAACTGAATATTTTTTTAAATAAGAGGGCAGCTCCTGAAAATAGATGCTATTTTTGAAATATTAAAAGACTAACTTCGTATCACATTAGCTAAAGCATTACTTC
>JAYVJZ010000115.1:0-18507 GCA_043768865.1 Sphingobacteriales bacterium | reverse complement strand
GTGGCATTGCCACTTCTGTCGGTGATCACCATGTTTTGGCTAGTGGTAATAGATGTGTCTGTAACGATGAAAGTAGAGTCGCTGCTTTGGGCTTGTGTTTTGTAGATGCTGCTCATAGCGATAAGCATAACAATTAAAAAATGTGTGTAGGGTTTACCCACGTGAAATGTGTCGCGGTGTCGCGGTGTCGCGGTGTCGCGGTGTCGCGGTGTTGCGGTGTTGCGGTGTTGCGGTGTAGCGGTGTAGCGGTGTAGCGGTGTTGTAGTTGTTTTTGCATACGATTTGTTTTGATTTAGTGTAACAAAATAATACATTGATATAAAGAAGTTACAAACAATATTTCGATGTTGAGATTAGAATTATAGCTTGTTGTAACAAATGAATAACGCCGACTTAGGGTATGGCTTGGGGTGGTGCTTTACGTTTTTTAAAGAAATAATTGAATGGGTAAACGAAATCATGTTAAGAATATTTGAAAACAGTCATGTTGCTTGTTAAATTTAATTGATGGGTTAAGGCTGTATAAGTTGATAAATAAATAGTCAGTCATAACTGAGCGGTTATACTGACATGCTTATCATAAGGTTATGGGATGCTCGAGGGAATAATAGTGGTGCTGATAGAAGCGTAAGCAAGCGTGAGGGCGTAGGCGGAGCTCCTTTATTTTTTTTTGGTATTATTCTTTTAAAAAAAAATAAAGAGCGGGAGCTGAAGACCGACCTAGCAACTATATATATTGGATAATGCTTCACGATTCGTTTTGCTAGGGCACGTCCTACTTGAATTTAATTTACTATTTAGAAGGGTGAATTGGGTTCTTTTTTGAGGGCATTATAAACGATTTTGTCCATAAAAACAGGAAAAAATTTATTTAAAAGCACGGTTAGCTTGCCTTTGAGGGTGAGCGTGAGTATGGGTTGTCGTTGCTGAATGGCTTTGACTATGGCCTCAGCAACGGCCTCTGAGGACATGAGTCCTTGTTCGTCGAGAGGAGTTTGATTTTGAGTAGTACCGTCAGAGAGGAGGGCACTTTTGCGAATATTGGAGTTGGTGTAGCCCGGGCAGGCGATGAGAACGTGAACGCCGGTGTGCATGAGCTCGGTGCGAAGGGCTTCTAAGAAACCTTGTAGTGCAAACTTGCTGGCGGAGTAGCCGGTGCGGGCGGGCAGACCACGGTAGCCTGCTATTGAGGAAACGCCGACGATACTTCCTTTGTTTTTGATGATTTCAGGCAATGCGAACTGTGTACAATAGACTGAACCCCAAAAATTAGTGTTCATAAGTTGATGCAAAACCTTAATATCAAGGTCTTTGAACAAGGCACGCATGGAAATTCCTGCGTTGTTAATTAAAATATCTATGGTTCCATAATATTGTAATACATTATTAATCATTGATTTACAATCACTCTCTACACTCACATCGCAATTGATGGCTAGGTGGTCAATATTTTGTTTTTGCAACTCAATAGATGTGGATAAAAGATTTTGAGAATTACGTCCTACAATTACGATTTTGGCATCAAATTTGCACAATGAAAAAACTATAGATTTACCGATGCCTGATGTTGCTCCTGTAACAATGATAACTTTATTAAAAAACGACATTTGAGTATAAATTTTAAACCAATAATTAACAAAAATAATATATTTTTACTAAACATTTTAAACCTAAATTTTTTAAACCTATTACAATGAAAAAACAATTATTCTTATCTGCAGCATTTACGCTACTTGCAGGTTTTACAGTCTATGCACAAGACGACCTACCTTCTAATGCAGTACCTGGAAAGTGCTATGCTAAATGCTTTATGGCTGATCAGTTCGAAACTAGAACTGAGCAATTGAAAGTGAAAGAAGAGGCTAAGCGCTTAGAAAACATACCTGCGGTGTATGAAACTACTACAGAGCAAATAATTGGCAAAGAAGCGTCGAAGCGTTTTGAACCAATACCTGCTGTGTATGAGACGGTAACAGAGCAAATGCTATCTAAAGAGGCATCTACTCGCCTTGAGACAACGCCTGCTGTGTATGAAACAGTAAGCGAAACGGTAAACTTAAACGAAGGAAAAACTCGTACTATTGTAACACCTGCTGTGTATGAAACCAAAACTGAGCAAGTGAAAATAAGCGATGCGACCACTAAATGGGTTAAGGGTAAGAAAGATCCTAACTGTTTATCAGCTAATCCTGACGACTGCCAAGTAACTTGCTTAGTAGAAGTACCTGCACAGTATCAAACCGTTACAAAACAAGAAGTAGCTTCGGCTGCGAGCACACGTGAAGTTCCTTTGGAGCCAGATTATAAGACAATAACTCGTCAAATTGTAAAAATACCTGCATCAACACGTGAAATATCGATACCTGCTGAGTACAAAACAGTTACAAGACAAGTATTGAGATCGCCTGCTTCAACACGTGAAATATCGATACCTGCTGAGTACAAAACAATTACCAAAAAAGCGGTTAAAATACCAGAATCAACACGTGAAATATCAATACCTGCTGAATACAAAACAGTAACTAAAACTGTATTGGTTAAAAAAGGTGGATATGCAGATTGGAGAGAAGTGGTATGTACTAGCAAAATGACTACGGAGAAGATTATTGCTATTCAACGTGCATTGAAAAGTGCTGGTTACGATCCAGGACCAATCGATGATGTAATAGGACCCCGCACTCGTCAGGCTTTAGAAAGCTACCAAAAAGACAAAGGTTTACCAATCGGTAACATCAACCGTGAGACTATGCAATCACTTGGTATTGATTACTAAATCAACGAACACATAGATTTTAAAAAAAGGGTTTCCATTAAAAAGGAAACCCTTTTTTGATTGTTGAAAACTTGGCATAGTATTTAAGCTCCTACTTTTAATAATTATAATTAATTTTGGTATATGAATTTTAAACTATTATTTCTTTTGATGTGGGCGGTAGTTGGTTATAAAAATCAAGTGCAAGCTCAAATCAAATATTATCCAAAAGACTTTTATGCTGCTATGCGAGCTGCCAAGGTGTTGGATAAATTTGTGTTTGTAGAATTACAAACTAGCTGGTGCATTAATTGTAGAAAAATGGAGCGAGAAGTATTTACTGATCCGGAGTTGAGTACTTTTATCAATGATAATTATTTAGCTTTGACGCTAGATGCTGAAAAATTTGAGGTGATGGAGATATGCGAAAAGTATGCTGTTAATTCATACCCAACTATGTTGATTTTCGACAAAAATGGTAAATTAATATCCAAACTCACGGGATATTATGGGGTATTGCCGCTTAATGCAGCAATTAAAAATCCTGTATATGAGCAGCGTAGTAGGAAGAAAGTACCTCCAAATGCAACTAACAAAAAAGATAGTGATACATTCTAGAAAAAAATATATAATTTTACGGGATTAAATAATTGTAAAACAAAAAAATAAAAATGAACTACTTCGTATTATTTGCATTGACGGTATGTATAGCAGGGTCGGGTTGCAAACCGGGCGTTATCAAACCAAACAAAGAGGGCAAAATAGCAACTTTACAGTACTTTGGAGATACTATTACCGTAAAAGATGCACAACCTATAGAAGCGGCTATAAAACAAATGGCAAGCAATGCCAAAATGCAAACTAAGATAGAGGGAATCGTAAATGAAGTATGCATGGTGAAAGGTTGTTGGATGACCTTGAACGTCAATGACACTCAAATGATACGTGTAACATTCAAGGATTATGGATTTTTTATGCCAAAGGATATAGCTGGCAAAACTGTAATATGCCAAGGGGAATTGTACAACGATACAACATCGGTAGATATGCTAAAACACTACGCTGAAGATGCTGGTGAGTCGATTGATGTAATAAATGCAATCACTGAACCTGAAATAGCAAAATCATTTGAGGCGGTTGGGGTTATATTGAAATAAATAATAGAATTACTTCATATTTATTTTACGAATAGTTTTGTATTTTGAAATTAAATGACTACTTTTGCATCACCAAAAAAGGATACCCTTTTGATGACATCGTAGCTCAGTTGGTAGAGCATAACACTTTTAATGTTGGGGTCCTGGGTTCGAATCCCAGCGATGTCACCACAGCCCCGAAACGGTTATTAACATTACTGCTTCGGGGTTTTTTATAACCAAAAATTGTACATAATAAGTTGCAACTTCGAGGTTATATATTTACATACCTAGAAAGTTTTTTGAATAAAATATTCAAAAAAATAAAATGAAATTCTTATGCATATTGATAAACCTACGTTACAAAAAAACTATTCGCTCAACTTTGAATTGATAAGACTAATGAACTCACTTCTAGTTTCTTTTTCTAAAAACTGACCAGTAAAAGCGGAGGTAGTTGTTTTAGAATTTTGCTTCCCAACACCGCGCATCATCATACACAAATGCTTTGCTTCTATGACAACGGCAACTCCAATCGGGTTGAGTGTTTCTTGTATTACATCACGTATTTGAATAGTTAGCCGCTCTTGCACCTGCAATCGTCGTGCGAAGGCATCTACCACACGTGCAATCTTGCTCAACCCAACGATATGCCCGCTCGGTATATAAGCAACGTGCGCACGTCCAAAAAAAGGTAGCATGTGGTGCTCACACATACTATAAAGCTCAATATCCTTTACTATAATCATTTCACTGTGTCCTTCGTTGAACATAGCTGACTGTAGTATCAACTTTGGGTCGTGGTCATAGCCAGCGGTGAGGTTGGAGAGTGCTTTGGCGACACGTTCTGGAGTTTTTAAAAGCCCTTCTCTATCGGGGTTCTCTCCAATATTTTCTAAAATCTGTCTATATAATATGGAGGTTGTTTCGACATTGACTTTGGAATTAGTAAGTGGTACTTGCATTTATAGATTTTAAATATGAAATTTCAGCAAAATTCTAAATGCAAAAGTGATACAAAATCACTTACGTTCCAAAATATTCAGCATAGATATTATCTGTTTCGTATAGTTTAACACAATGCAACTCGGCTTCTGTTATATGAGGTTTTAATAAATTCCAAATAACCACGCATAGATTTTCTGTTGTAGGAAAAATAGCAACAGTCTCGGAGATGTCGATACTCAAATTTCTATGATCAAATTTATCTAAAATTATTTTTTTAATAATGACACTGAGCTCTTTGGCATTCATAATAAAACCTGTATCTGCAGAGGCTTCACCCTTCACTGTTACATACAAATTATAATTGTGTCCATGATAATTTTTGTTTGCACACTTTCCAAATACTTCGATATTTTTTTCTGGCGTCCAATTGTTATTATACAATCGGTGAGCGGCATTGAAGTGTTCTTTTCTTGTAAGATAAACCATAATTAAATTTGAATAATAAATAATGAATGCGTCTATAAAAACAAAAACCCGAACGTTGCCGTTCGGGTTTTGAAAAATAAAATTTATGCTATGTTATTTTACTCCAGGAGCAGGAGTGGCAGCAGGTGCAGGAGCCACACCAGGTTGCACTTGTATGTTAGGCTGAGCAGCTTCAGGCTTCGGTGCATTAGGGTCTGCCTGTACATCAGCCATTATAGTCAACGTAGTGTTAATAGGATCTGTATTAGTTGTTACAGTAACTGTTTTAGTTTGCATTCCGGGCTTACCTTTAGAGTTAAATTCAGCAACTATTTCCCCACTTTCACCCGGTTTGATAGGTTCTTTAGGCCAAGTTGGAACGGTGCAACCACATGAACCACGAGCGTTGGTAATTGTCAATGGCTCATCGCCTGTGTTTTTGAATTTGAACACATACTTCGCCATGTCGCCTTCTTTAATTTTACCTTTATCTAATTTCAAATTTTCAAATTCAACTTTTGTTTTAGGTAATGTGTTTGCAATAGAATCCTGTGGATTGGGACGAGGTGTGGCTGGTGTTACAGCTGCTTTTGCAGTGTCTTTAGTTTCACCGCCTGTTTTTTCGTTGTTGCAACTAGTGTTTAACATCATAGTAGTGGCGATGGTTGCAATTGCTAAAAAACCGAATACTGATTTTAGTGTTTTCATTTAGAATTAAATTTAAAATTTTTGTTTATAATTAGTGTAGTGCAAAAGTAAAACTAAAAAAAAAAAACCTACAGCTAAAGTTGTAGGTTTAATAATTTTCTAATTGATAAAAATAAATGACTATGCCTCAGCGATGAGCTCTAGTGATACAAAGTTTTTATCATCTTTACGTTTTGTGAATTTTACTAATCCATCTGTGAGTGCATAAAGTGTATGGTCTCTGCCGATTCCAACGTGCTTAGATGGATGAAATTTAGTGCCTCTTTGGCGCACGATAATGTTGCCCGCTATTGCTAATTGACCACCGTATATCTTCACCCCTAGTCTTTTACTTTCCGATTCGCGTCCGTTTTTTGAACTACCGGCACCTTTTTTGTGAGCCATTGTGTATGATTTTTATTTGTTATTTAATGTTTATCTTAGAGGTTTGAATTTAAGCAATAGCTTCTATCTGTATTTGGGTTAATGATTGACGATGTCCATTTAACTTTTGGTATCCTTTACGTCTTTTCTTTTTGAATATTAACACTTTATCGTCTTTGAGATGAGCAAGTACCTTAGCCTTTACAACCGTGCTTAGTGTAGGCGTACCGATACTTACAAGACCATTATCATCAGTCAAAAGTACTTTTTCAAATGATATAGATTCACCCTCAATGGCATCTAAACGATTAACATAAATTTTCTTACCAACTTCGGCTCTGAATTGACGGCCTGCGATTTCAACAATAGCGTACATAATTATCGATTTATTTATTTTTTACAATTTGCGAATATACAAATTATTCTATTGTTCAACTAATAAATCATACTTTTTATTAAATTTTATTATTACTAACTTTATTATTAGATACCTTTGTTCAAAAAATAATACGCATGATATTGACTTGGTGGTTGGCAAAATATTGGGGCAGCATTACTTCTTCAACTATTATTAAATCAGCACATACAGCGGTTATTGATCAAATTAAAATTAGAAAAAAACTAGTTGAAACAGCTAAAAAAACGAAGTTTGGTCAGGCACATAATTTTAATCAAATTCAAACCTATTGCGATTTTAAAAAAAACATTACGTTGCATAATTATGAGGATTTGATTCATTATATTGATGAAATTAAAAATGGAGATGCTGATGTACTATGGCCCGGCAAGCCTATATATTTTGCGAAATCAAGTGGTACAACTGCGGGAATTAAATATATTCCTATTACTAAAGATAGCCTGCCCAATCATATAACCACCGCACGGACAGCTCTACTGCTATATGTGAATCAATCGAAAAACAAAAAATTCTTAGATGGAAAGATGATTTTTTTGAGTGGTAGTCCTGTGCTCGAAAAGATTGGAAACATACTCATAGGAAGGCTTTCAGGCATTGTCAATCATCATATACCTTCTTATCTGCGTAGTAATCAATTGCCCACTTTGGCTACTAATTGTATAGAAGATTGGGAAGAAAAAGTTACAAGAATAGTAGCGGAAACGAAGGATAAAAACATGACGTTGGTTAGTGGTATTCCCCCTTGGATGTTGATGTATTTTGATCAATTAAAATCAAAAACAGGGGTTTCAAACATAGGTCAATTGTTTAAAAATTTACAACTAATAATATATGGTGGTGTGTCGTTTGAACCCTATCGAACCGCACTTTTTGACGCTATTGGCAAGCCTATTGACACTCTTGAAACCTACCCTGCTAGTGAGGGTTTTTTGGCATTTGAGGCAAAGGGTATAAGCCATAGTGGCGGTTTATTATTGAATACAAACAGTGGTATTTTTTTTGAATTTATAGATGTACAATATTATGGCACACAAGACGAAAAGCGTATTGATTTAAGTGCTGTTAAACTGAACACAAATTATGCTTTGATACTCAATACCAATGCAGGTATGTGGGGTTATGTGATAGGCGATACGGTTCGGTTTGTTTCATTAGAACCGTATTTAATCAAAGTAACAGGCCGTTTAAAACATTTTATTTCAGCCTTTGGCGAGCATGTAATAGCAGAAGAAATTGATACTGCGATTGCTCGAGCGTGCGCTAAGCACGGCACCTCTGTAGTTGAATATCACGTAGCACCAATGGTTACGGTTAGTTCTGGGTTGCCGCATCATGAGTGGTACATTGAATTTGGCAATGCTCCTGCCTCTATCGTTGATTTTTCTTCTGATTTAGATACCGCCTTGTGTAGTCTCAATATTTATTATGAGGATTTGATCAAAGGTAAAATCTTGCAAAAATGTGTTATAAAAAGCCTATCCAAGAACGCCTTCAATCAATATATGCAGCGTATTGGCAAGCTAGGTGGGCAAAATAAAGTGCCACGCCTTTTGAACGACAGATCTATAGCCACAGCATTAGAGGCATTCGTTTAAGCGGCTGATTGTAATTCTAATTGAAATTTTTCTAATTGCGATTTGGCATAATCAAATGTAACTTCATACTCCGTAACGTTTTTAGCTGAGGGCAATTCAAACATTGCATCATTCAAAATAGCTTCTAGTATAGTTCGTAACCCACGGGCCCCTAATTTATACTCTAATGCCATATCAACGATATAATCTATCACCGTTTCGCCTATTATCAACTCGATATTTTCAAGCTGAAACAACGCTTTATATTGTTTAATCAAAGCATTGTTAGGTTCTGTTAAAATACTTTTTAGCATTACTTTATCCAATGAATTTAAAAAAGTAACGACAGGCAATCGACCCAAAAGCTCAGGTATCATGCCGAATTTCCTCAAATCCTTGGCGGTTACATATTTCAACATATTTTTTTCGTCCATTTTATCACGTTTGTTAATAGCCGAAAACCCAATCATTTGGCGTTGCAAGCGTGATGCAATAATCCTATCAATTCCTTCAAATGCACCTCCACAAATAAACAAAATATTTTTTGTATTTATACTGATCATTTTTTGGTCAGGATGCTTGCGTCCACCCTGAGGAGGCACTAGCACTTCGCTGCCTTCTAGCAACTTCAACAAACACTGCTGAACACCTTCTCCGCTTACGTCACGAGTAATAGAAGGGTTATCGGACTTGCGAGATATTTTGTCTATTTCATCTATAAATACGATGCCTCGTTCAGCTAACGAAACGTCAAAATTACACACCTGCAACAATCTACTTAAAATGCTTTCAACATCTTCTCCCACATATCCACTTTCGGTGAACACAGTAGCATCAACAATAGTGAAAGGTACTTTTAAAAATTTTGCGATTGTTTTGGCAAGCAAAGTTTTGCCTGTACCCGTCTCACCTATCATAATAATATTACTTTTTTCGAGCTCAATATTATCAGATAAAGCCTTATTATGTAGGCGTTTGAAGTGATTATACACCGCCACACAAAGCACCTTTTTCGCATCTTCTTGCCCGATAACATACGTATCTAAATGTGCTTTTATTTGCATTGGCTTTGTGTCGTTCTGAGGCACATACCCTTTGTATTTTTTGGTTTTTTTTGGTTGCATTTCCTCTTCTACCATTTGCTGCGCACGTGTGGCACATTCGTCACAGATATTTGCGTTGATACCTGCTATTATCATTCCTACTTCTTCTTTTGTTCTAGCACAAAATGAACAATTTATTTTTTCTAATTGAGTAGCCATTTTTTAATTTAATTTGATGAAATTATTCCTGCTTTTTTTATGTCAATTCTTTGCTGAGCAATGTTTAAAGCTGCTTGATGCGTGGTTATGTTAGTATTATCGGCGAGTGTAAAAATATCAATCGAACGCTCGTAAATTTTTTCAGCAAGGGCCAACGCTCTCGCCTTGTCATACCCTTCTAATTCTACATAACAGTTAATAACACCACCTGCATTGATTAAAAAATCAGGTGCGTACAAGATATTTTTATCACTTAACAATTGTCCATGTACGCTCTCATCTTCTAACTGATTATTAGCTGCACCTGCTACTATGCTGCATTTCAGCCTATTGATAGAATCGCTATTGAGGGTAGCTCCCAATGCACAAGGAGCATAAACATCAATATTTTCATCAAAAATAAAGTCATTGTTTATCACTTCAACACGATGCACATCAGTAACTAATTTTATATTGTTATCTTTTATGTCTGACACTTTTACTATTGCGTTATCTTTTATTAACAAGTTAATAAGATAGCGTCCGACGTGCCCGCAGCCTTGTACTAAAATAATTTTGCCAGCAATAGTATCAGTCCCAAACTTATGCTTGCAAGCGGCTTTGATACCAAGATATACTCCGTAGGCCGTGATAGGTGAGGGATCGCCACCTCGTCCCGGCAACCCTGCCACATGTTTTGTCCTTTGGTGAATCAATGCAATATCGTCTGGGCTTGTGTTTACATCTTCAGCCGTGATATATCTTCCGCCGAGACCTTCGATAAATTCTCCGTAACGATGCCAGAATTTAACAGATTTCAATTTTGATGCATCGCCGATTATTACCGCTTTGCCTCCACCTAAATCAATACCACTAATAGAGGACTTGAACGTCATGCCTCGAGAGAGACGTATGACATCTTTGAGCGCGTCGATTTCATTGTTATAATTCCAAAAACGGGTGCCTCCCAATGATGGACCTAAGACAGTATTATGTATGCCCACTATGGCTTTGAGACCAGTTTGTACATCATTAAAAAAAACAATCTGCTCGTGTTCAAGGTTTGCTATTAAACCAAAAACACCGTTTGCCTGTGCTGACATTTCTTGCAATGTTGATTCCATTTGTTTGTAAATTAAAAATAATTAGTGATTTAGAACTACTTAGAGCATTCTAATTAATGCAAAGTTACGTATTTTTGTAAAATATTTTTTAGATTTTATTGTTTCTTTTACTATTCGTTTTTTAGAAGTTTAATGCACTCCCTATTTTCACTTAATCATTATTTCAAAAGCTATAAATCCACCTTGCTTTGGGGTTTATTTTTAGTCTTTTTGACGAATATTTTTAATATTTTTCAACCTAAATTAGTACGTGAGTGCATCGATTTAGTAATCGACAATCTTAACATGATAACCTTGCTGCAAGGAGGTATTACAACTGAAAAAATCTTTCAATCTTCAATTAAAAGCATTTTATTATTGTTTGGTATTACGATAATTTTTATTGCAATAGCAAGAGGTATATTTATGTTTTTTATGCGTCAAACGTTGATTGTAATGAGTCGCCATATTGAGTTTGATCTCAAAAACGATATTTATAAAAAATATCAAAACTTATCGGTTGAATTTTATAAAACCAACGAAACGGGTGATTTGATGAATAGAATTACAGAAGACGTTTCACGGGTGCGTATGTATGCCGGCCCTTGTATTATGTACGCAACCAATATGCTTGTAACTGTCATAACTGTGGTCTGGGCGATGTTTCAGGTCAATGTTGAACTCACTTTTTATACTTTAATTCCTCTGCCGTTATTGGCAATTTCTATTTATTTTTTGAATTCATTAATTCACAAAAAAAGTGATGCGATACAACAACAACTATCAACGGTTACGTCGCTCGCTCAAGAGACCTACTCCGGGATTCGGGTTGTCAAGTCGTTTGTCCGTCAAAACTGGGTAAATGATAAGTTTGCAGACGAATGCGACCAATATCATAAAAAAAATATTGCATTAGCTAAAATTAATTCTTTTTTTGGTCCTTTGATGCTTTGCTTAGTTGGTGCAAGCACGGTAATAGTGATTTTAGTGGGGGGCACCAAAGTTATTGCGGGCGAAATATCAGGGGGTACTATTGCAGAGTTTATCATCTACCTCAACTTATTGATCTGGCCAATATCGAGCATCGGGTGGGTGGCAAGTATGCTGCAACGTGCTGCCGTTTCACAATCTCGCATCAATGAATTTTTAAACTCAACTGCGGTGATACCTAATGCTGGCACGAGCAGGCAAGCACTGAAAGGTGCTATCAGGTTTGATAATGTATCTCTTACATATCCTCACTCGGGCATAGCCGCGCTTAGCAATATAAATCTGCACATCGAGGCGGGCGAAAATGTTTTGATAGTAGGCAAAACGGGATCAGGCAAGTCCACTTTATTGCAACTTTTGATGCGTATGTACGATGCTCAAACTGGCGCTATATTCTTAGACGGCATCCAAGCAAATAGATATGATTTGCATCATTTGAGAAATCAAATTGGATATGTGCCACAAGAAATATTTTTATTTTCTGATACGGTTGAAAATAATTTGTTGTTCGGAGTGGACAAAAATTTCGATAAAAATAAAATTAAAACGTACACCAAATTAGCTGCTATACATCAAGAGATTGAAAGACTGGAGAATGGCTATCAAACCATTATTGGCGAGCGTGGGGTTACCCTCTCAGGTGGTCAAAAACAGCGCATCGCTCTCGCAAGGGCCTTGATTAAAAACCCAAATGTGCTCCTCATGGACGATTCACTTTCAGCTATAGATGCTAACACAGAGGTAGTAATACAAAAAGAATTAAACGAATATTTCAAAAACAAAACTTCGATATTGGTCTCGCATCGGCTGTTTGCTCATATCACTTTCGATAAAATAATAATGATGGAAAATGGCACAATAATTGAAGTAGGTTCGCATGAACAATTGATGCAAAACAAGAAATCTTATTATGCATTATTTATGCTTCAAAGGAACACCGAATTAAATTAATTTATTATCAACTACACTATTTGAATATACATTTACTAACTATTAAAGAACAAAAACCGTGGAAAATTTGAACAATGACAGAGCTATGCAGCCTGTGTTTTCTAAAAAAGTGAAAGCAGGCAAAAGAAGAACGTATTTTTTTGATGTACGCACCACGCGTGCGAATGATTATTTTTTGACCCTAACCGAAAGTAGAAAAAGACAGGATAGCGACGGGTATGATAGGCACAAAATATTTCTTTATAAAGAGGATATGAATAAATTTATTGACGATTTAACGGAAACGATAAACTACATCAAAACAACGCTGATGCCGGAGTATGATTTTGACCAATTCAGTAATCAATATGACGAAAATGGAGACTACATACAAAAGGAAGCAGCTGCAGAAGATGTAGAAGCCCCAACCCAAGTCGAAAATTTAGACCCTCCTAGCGATGCTAAATCTAGCTTAGATGACATAAAATGGGAGTTGTAATAACTTAAGATTTAATAAAAAATGCTGTTGCAAACTTCCTAAATTTCTGAACTGCGTTGCTGCAGTATCGAACGACTAATAGTTTGATACAGCTCCAAAAAACCCGGTACTTTTTTTAGCTCAATCGAATGTTTCTCAGTGGTTAGCGTATCGTTGCGATAGGCAGGTCCTGTTTGGATTTCATACGGATTGTTTTTGATGCAATCACTATAAGTAGCTACCAAGAGTGGCAGGAGCATATCTTTAGGCAAGTTATTTTTGTGCAACCATTCGAAACTTACACCAAGCAAATGGTTGGTAAAATTGTTACAAAAAACTGCTGCTATATGATATTGCAATCTCTGATTACTATCTGCTTGACGGCTATGTGAGCTTATAATTGCTAACAAATGTTCTATTTTTTTTAAGGTACTTGCATCGTTAGTTTCCCAGAGGAATGGTATATCTTTTTTGCGGAAGTTTGTTTTTGATTTAATTGTAAACAGTGGATACACAACGGCTGTGTGATTACTACAATTTTTTAAAACGTGGATTGACAACCCACCCGAGCAGTGTGCAACGACGGCTTTGCTTCTCACCCATGTTGCGATGTTGGCAATAGCATCGTCTTTCACACATAGTAGTATTAAATCTACCTTTTGGTTATTAAATAATTCAGTGTTGTCGGTGAAAATAGCATTTACTTTTGTGGCGATAGCACGTGCCTTATCTATGCTTCTACCCCAAATAATTTTAACATCAAAACCTAAGTGCGTAAGGCGTTTAGCAAAAAATATAGCTGCATTACCAGTCCCTATTATTCCTATGGTATTCATAAAAATAGATTATCCCTCGATGTGAAGAGAGAGCAAAAAAGTACGCATTCGTAACCCCTGCAAACTTCTAGAATAGATCATGTTGGGGTCGCGGGAGAACGTATTGAATAGGCCTTGATAGATTTTGAATTCAGGTGATAATATGAACATAGGGAAATAAAAACATACGCCTCCTCCATAGGTAACAGCAGCGTCAAAACTGCCTACTTTGATTTGCTCACGTAATTTTCTGTTTTTTGCATTGGAGTTGAGGTCCATTGCGAATTTAGCCCCACACAATGCATACACTCTAAAATTGCCGTATCTATCACTTTTTAATCTCAAATCAAAAGGCATTTCGATGTTAATAGATTCAATTTTTTTTTCTACTATGCTTTTGTCAATTTGATTATAAATAATATTGCGTTCTACAAATGACAAAGAGGGCAATATGCGCAAATCTAAATGATTAACTAATTTGAAATTTGAAACTATGCCTAGATTAAAACCCGGTCCACGTGCGGATTCTATGGATAAAATAGTATCTGAAAAAATAAAAGAGGGGTGATGAATAATTTTAAAATCACTTCTATTGATGCCAAATGTAACTCCGAAAAAAACCCGTTTGCCGTCATGATTGGGCATATTCAACTGAGCCGAGGTGGTGTTATAAAACAACAACATCCAACCCAAAAAAATTATTTTTTTATTCCAAAATACAAACTGCATATTCCAAAAGTAAGTTTATTTATTGATATTTGATGCAACCCACATTGGTCCATGATGTTGGCAAATGTTTCCCCCTCTGGAAACGCCTCTACACTCTCTTGTAAGTAACTATAGGCACGAGCATCTTTTGAGAAATATTTGCCAACACTTGGTAATATATAACGAAAATAAAATCCAAAAAATTGTTTGATAGGGAAAACAGTTGGGCGACTAAACTCAAGTATAATTAGTGGCTGTGAGGGTCTCAATACACGTACCATCTCCGTGATACCTAAGGTTAGATTGGCGAAATTGCGAACGCCAAAGGCAACCATAACTGCATCGAAACTGTTAGTATCGAACTGCAACTGTGTGCTATCGCCGTCCCGTAGTTCAATTATTGTATCCACTTTTTTGGATTTCATCTTGTCATTACCCTGCGCTAACATTCCCTTCGAAATATCGATGCCGATGATACTGTCAGGCTGCAAACGCAGTGCTGCCAATGCCAAATCGCCGGTTCCTGTGGCGACATCGAGTATTTTTTTGGGGGTATATTTTTTCAATGAATTGATGGCAACCCAACGCCAGTAGCGGTCTATACCTAAGGAGAGTAATCTATTAAGGAAATCGTAGCGTCCCGAAATGGAATTAAACATTTGGGCGATTTCCGTTTTTTTATCATCTGATTGTGAGTATGGCAATACTTTTTCTACGTCCATTGGTGATGATTATTCATTTAATTGCGATTTATTTTTACAGGTTCTAATTGCAATGCTAAAAAAAATTATGTTTATTATTCATTTTGCTAAGCATCTAGCTCGCCTGCTATTACATTCAAGCTGCTCATTGTAATGATTGCATCGCTTAGCATCTCTCCTACTATCATCTCAGAATAGGCTTGATAGTATATAAAACAAGGCCGTCTAAAATGCAAGCGAGCTGGGTTGCGACCGCCATCAGATACTAAATAATATCCAACTTCTCCGTTGCCGCCTTCTACGCAGCTATACACCTCACCCACAGGGATATCTGTCTCTCCCATTACTATTTTGAAATGCCAAATCAAGGCTTCCATTTTGGTGTAAACATCTTCTTTGGGAGGCAAATAAAACTCGGGAACGTCCATTTTATAATCACCGTCGGGCATTCTATCAATAGCTTGTTGTATGATGTTTATCGATTGACGCATCTCCTCCATTCTAACACTAAATCGATCATACGTATCGCCATCTTTGCCTACCGGTATTATGAAATCAAAATCGTTATAAGAACAATAAGATTCCTGCACTCGCACATCATAATCTATCCCTGTAGCTCTTAGATTGGGACCCGTAAAACTGTAATTCAAGGCACGTTCGGCGGTTATCGCTCCTACTCCTACCGTTCTATCCATGAATATTCTATTGCGTGTAAGCAATGCATCGAACTCTGCGAATACCTTTGGCCATTCGTACATAAATTCATTTAGTTTTTTCCAAAAAGTATCTGAAAAATCTCTCTCAAATCCTCCTATTCTTCCAATGTTGGTAGTTAGACGCGCACCACACACCTCTTCATACAACTCATAAATCTTTTCTCGCATTTGAAAAATATAAGTAAACCCCGTGAGGGCTCCCGTATCAACGCCTAGTACAGAATTACAAATTAAATGATCGCTCAATCGAGCTAATTCCATTATGATGACACGCATATAATCTATGCGTTTATTTGTCGTACAACCAATTAATTTTTCAACTGTAAGGTGCCAACCCATGTTGTTGATTGGAGATGAACAATAATTCAAACGGTCGGTTATTGGGGTGATTTGGTTGAAAGGGCGGTGCTCGGCGAGTTTCTCAAAAGCACGGTGTATATACCCTACAGTAGGCTCCGCAGACATGATAGTTTCACCATCCATTTTGAGTACATTTTGAAATATCCCGTGTGTCGCAGGGTGTGTAGGCCCGAGGTTTAGCGTATTGTATTGCGGCTCTATGGTTTGAAGTATTTTAGTTTTCATGCGGGGTTGATATTAGTTATATTGTCTGCTGTTGATACATTCAATTGATGTAATGAAAAAATTAACGTCCAAAGTAATTGTCCTCTTTGTCGGTGCGGGTTTGATCTTCTAGTGGATATTGCTTGAGCAATGGAAAATAGGTCATTTCATCTACATTTAGAATACGTCTCAAATCAGGGTGTCCTTCAAATTTTATTCCATAAAAATCATACGTTTCACGCTCCATCCAATTGGCCGCATCATAAATGTCAGTAAGAGTTTTGAATGTGGGAGCATGCTCAGTCGTGTGGGTTTTGATGCGTATTCGCTTATTTTCTGTCATGCTTTGCAAGTGCATCACCAACCCAATCTCTTTGCCTTTGTTGTCAGGGGTATGCGTGCCACATAAATCAGTCAAAAAATGAAAACGCATTGATTTGTCATTTTTTAACCACAAAATAAGTTCGTGTACTTTTGATTTATCCACCGTCAAAGTAAGCATTCCATAAGTGTCTTCAATAGATTCTATTGCATTTGGGATTTCACTTTTTAGTGTGTTTATAATATTTTCGTTGTTGAGCATATACTTATTAATGATTAGTGGGAATGTAGTTTGAAAATTGAAGTGGTGTTTACTATTATTCTATGCCATAACTAGTCATCAAATCTTTGTATTCTTGCGAATGTCTGCGTCGCAAACTTTCATTTTTAATCAACTCTTGTATCTTAGTGATTCCGTCTATAATCTGCTCAGGGCGGGGCGGACAGCCAGGCACATAGACATCAACAGGTATTACTTTGTCGATACCTTGCAGCACCGAATAGGTATCAAAAATACCACCACTCGAGGCACATGCACCCACTGCAATCACCCAACGAGGCTCCGCCATTTGTAAATATACTTGCTTCAATACCGGACCCATTTTTTTGGCTATAGTACCCATAACCATCAACAAGTCGGCTTGACGAGGCGAAAAAGATAATCTTTCAGAACCAAATCGTGCAAGGTCGTAATTGCTTGCCATAGTAGCCATGAACTCAATGCCACAACACGACGTAGCAAAAGGCAAGGGCCAAATACTGTTCGCACGAGCTAGCCCAACAGCTTTGCTTAATGAAGTAGCAAAAAAGCCCTCTCCTTGATGCCCTTCGGGTTGTTGCACTAGCGTAGGTGGTGTAATAATTGTATTTTGCATAAAAAAAAATTAAATAGTTACTCAGTGAAATATAAAATGAGGCAGTTGAAAATTGTGTTGGTGTGTTAATTAAAAAGTAGCAATAAAATATAAACTATTTGGTTGGCATTTGATTGAATTAGTAAAATATATGCTGTTAGCTAATGACTATAGGGTTGTTGAACAGATATTGGTGTTATTCCCAATTTAAAGCACCTTTTTTTAATACATAGATAAAACCAACAAAAACAGGCGCTACGAACAAGGTCATTTTCAAGAAACCATCTATGCCTAGGCTTGTAAAATTAACCGCCCAAGGGTAGAAAAATATAACTTCAACATCAAACAAGACAAACAAAATGGCTGTTACAAAATACTTGATACTAAATGGCAGACGAGCATTGCCTTGCGAAGCAACGCCACATTCAAACGATTCTAGCTTGTCTGCGGTCTTGCGACCTGTGCCAGTGAGTATGTGTGTAACCACAAACGTGAACGATACAAAGCCCGCCGCTACAATGAACTGCAAAAAGATTGGTAAATAATTACTTGGCTGATTGAGGTTCAATAATAAAAATGTATATGTAAACAAAATAAAAGTTATTTTAAAATTTAATTATCAAATTTAAGTCTAAAAATTTAAGTGTAACGATAGAAAAAAATTATACCATTTATTGGTATTTCTAATTTTCGACCCTCGTTAATTCAAGTTCTTTGATGCG
>JAYVJZ010000114.1:0-4966 GCA_043768865.1 Sphingobacteriales bacterium | reverse complement strand
GGTTCTATAGTGGTAGAACAAGGTCTGGGATTGGCCTCGGGGCTTACCGATGCAATGTATGTAGCGGCGGGTGCATCGCTGGCTGATGCGGTTAGGGTTGCGTCGTCGAGTGATATTTTATTGAGTATCAACACCCCTTCGGTTGAGTTGATTGCGGCTCAAAAGGTGTCGAGCATAAGTATTTGTGCTATGAATCCTTTTTTTAATTCTGCTGCTATTGCTGCTTATGTGAGTGGCAAAATCACTGCTTTTGCGTTAGAGTTAGTGCCTCGTAGTACGCGTGGTCAGGCGATGGATATTATGTCTAGTCAAGCGACTGTTGCGGGTTATAAGGCGGTGCTGACGGCGGCACAACTGTTGCCGAAGTTTTTTCCTATGTTTATGACGGCGGCGGGGAGTATAAAACCGGCTAAAGTTCTGGTGCTTGGGGCTGGTGTGGCGGGGCTTCAGTCTATAGCTACTGCTCGAAAATTAGGTGCTGTGGTGGAGGCTTTTGATGTGCGTAGTGCGGTGAAAGAGGAGGTGGTTTCGCTTGGAGCGAAGTTCGTTGAAGTGGCGGGAGCCACGGAGGACAAGGCTGCTGGTGGGTATGCGGTAGAGCAGTCGGCTGCATACAAAGCGTTGCAAGCGCAAGCGATACATGAGGCGGCTATTCGGGCCGATGTGATTATTGCTACGGCTCAAATACCGGGGCGTACGGCGCCTATATTAATCAAAAAAGAAACGGTGGCGTCTATGCAGCCGGGTTCGGTGATTATAGACCTTGCGGCCTCTACGGGTGGCAATGTGGAGGGTGTTGTCAATGATGCAACGGTTTGTATTGATGATGTTACGATTGTGGGGGAGAGTAATCTTGCGAGTACGATGCCTGGCGATGCGAGCAAAATGTTTTCTCGCAATATTTATAATTTGTTGGGGTTGATGATTTCAAAAGTGGGTGCATTGCAGTTGAACTTTGAAGATGATATCATCAAAGGGGCTTGCGTGTGTAGCGATGGCAACATCGTCAATGATCGTTTAAAATCTTAAAAA
This sequence comes from Sphingobacteriales bacterium, assembly GCA_043768865.1. Classification (GTDB taxonomy): domain Bacteria; phylum Bacteroidota; class Bacteroidia; order Chitinophagales; family JAYVJZ01; genus JAYVJZ01. The sequence continues at coordinate 3,934 of JAYVJZ010000114.1, read as the reverse complement.
AAGTAAGTACATAGTACATTAATTTTCAAAAAAATATATGCAACACATTTTAGATCTTATTGCACAAAATTGGGAAATGATATTTATCGTTATTCTTTCAATATTTTTAGGTATAGAAGTGATATCGAACGTGCCTGCGGTGCTTCACACACCGCTGATGTCGGGTGCTAACGCAATACATGGGGTGGTTATCATCGGGTCTATTATTGTGATGGGGTATGCGGATAGTTTTATTGCTATTAGTTTGGGATTTTTGGCGGTAATATTTGGAACGCTGAATGTGGTGGGAGGTTTTGTAGTAACGGACAGAATGCTTGAGATGTTTAGCAAGAAAAAACAAAAAAAAGAAAAGCATTAAAACTGATGCCTTGATGGTATTAAGACCATTTTAATCTAAAAAATAAGCACACAACCCTACCTTTTTTATGGATAGTATTTTAGTAATTTCGTATTTAGTGGCCTCTATATCGTTTATACTTGGCTTGAAAATGTTGGCTAAACCCAACTCGGCTCGCAATGGCAATTTAGTGGCTGCTGCTGGAATGGCATTGGCTATATTTGCTACTATTTTTATGTACAAAAACGAAGAGGGCGTTGCTATAGGCAATTGGGCATGGATTTTTGGAGGATTGTTGATAGGCACTGTGGGCGGGGCTATCAGTGCTAAACGTGTTAAAATGACGGCGATGCCTCAGATGGTTTCGTTGTTCAATGGTATGGGGGGCATCTGTGCTGCGCTCATATCTATCATTGAATTTCAGCATTATCAGCACACACAAAACACCAACATAACCACTCTCATCATGATCGCCCTAGGCTTGGTGATTGGTACAGTTTCGTTCACGGGTTCTATGGTTGCATGGGGTAAATTGGAAGATAAAATCAAAGATATTAGATTGAGCTTTTCGCAAGTGCTAAACATTGGGTTACTGATAGCTATAGTAGTACTGACGGTGCTGCTGCTATTCAATCCATCTACTCCTTTGTTGTATGTTTTGTTTATAACATCTGCTTTGTATGGTGTGTTTTTTGTGTTTCCCATTGGTGGGGCCGATATGCCTGTGGTTATTTCTTTGCTTAATTCATTCACAGGAGTAGCCGCTGCGATGGGAGGTTTTTTATATCATAATCAAGCGATGTTAACGGGCGGTATATTGGTCGGGTCGGCAGGCACTATATTGACAGTTATGATGTGTAAGGCTATGAACCGATCGTTGACTAATGTCGTAGTAGGAGCCTTGGGCAGCGCAGCTGCGGGTATGGTAGCACCGGCAGGTGTGCAAGGAGAGATACGTGAAGTATCAGCGAGCGATCTAGCGGTTATGTTAGCGTATGCGAAGCGTGTTAAAATAGTGCCTGGGTATGGGTTAGCCGTTGCACAAGCACAACAGATAGTACGTGAGATTGAGAAAATATTAGAGAGTAATGGAGTAGAAGTCAAATATGCGATTCACCCTGTGGCGGGCCGTATGCCGGGGCACATGAACGTACTGTTGGCGGAGGCAGACGTGCCGTATGAAAAATTACAAGAAATGGAAGAAGCTAATCCTGAGATGGAATCTACTGATGTAGTAATGGTTATTGGCGCTAACGATGTAGTCAATCCAAGTGCACGAATAGACAAAAGCTCGCCTATATATGGTATGCCTATATTAGATGTGGACAAAGCGGCGCACATAGTAGTGCTGAAACGTAGCATGGGCAAGGGTTATGCAGGCGTTGATAACACATTGTTTTTTGATAAAAAAACAAGAATGTATTTTGGTGATGCCAAAGACTCGCTGACACTATTGATTGCTGAACTCAAGCAGATTTAATTGTCATGCTTTCCTCACATCATAACATCAAATAGATTAGCTGTATTGAGAACTACATTCATATTCAAAAAGTAAAGTAGCGCCGAAATAAAGAGGTTATTTTATTGTCCAAATTTTAAATAATTGAACTTTTGTTATGTCATACTTCCACGCCATTTTGATTGCGATAATTGAGGGATTAACTGAATTTTTACCAATTTCTTCTACCGCTCACATGCGGCTTTTCACCTTGCTACTGGGCAGCAACGAACCCGCTTTTGAAAAATTATATGAGATAGTAATTCAGTTAGGAGCGATATTTGCAGTCGTACTTGTATATTATAAACGATTTTTTAGCAGCACTTCGCTTCGATTATATTCTAAGCTAATAATAGCTGTGCTGCCCTCACTTGTAGCTGGTGTAATATTAAAAAAACATATCGATGCGATGCTCGACAGTATATTATTTATTGCCGTTGTTATGATATTAGGTGGCGTAATATTGCTTTTCATTGACCGATATTTCAAAGAAAACACAATAGATACTACCGACACTATAAGTTATAAAAAATCATTCAACATAGGATGTTTTCAGGTATTAGCCATATTGTTTCCCGGGCTCAGCCGAAGTGCCTCCACTATCATAGGAGGAATGCAGCAAGGCTTGACAAGAAAAACAGCAGCTGAATTTTCGTTTTTTTTAGCATTACCAACTATGGTTGCCGCATCGGCAAAGAGCCTATTAGATGTATATCAAAGCACCCCCGATATACTCAACACAGCACATCTGACTCAATTAAGTTTGGGATTTGTGATAGCGTTTTTAGTAGCCCTTATTGCGTTACGTTTTTTCATCAACCTATTGCTACGCTATGGTTTCAAGCCCTACGGCTACTACCGAATCGCCTTAGGAATGTCGATTATCGGTTATATTCTGATGCAATAAAAAAAAAATTATCGAGCTACCCAACTTGAAGGATTCATCTTGGAAGTGCCTCTCCATATTTCTAAATGTATTTCCGTCTGCCCGTCGTTGCTAGTGTGCACAGTAGCTATGCGCTGCTTGGTGCTTACTTTGTCGCCTGCACGCACCTGCACATTCGTAACATTGCTATAAACACTAAAATATTCTCCATGCTTGATAATTATTGCATTTTGAAACGATGGATTGCTAACCACACTACTCACCGTACCTTCAAATATCGCTCTGACGCTGCTCCCTGCATCGGTAGTAATATCAATACCGTTGTTGTTGATCATCACTCCATCTAAAACAGAATGAGGGTGACTACCGAAATATTCAGTAATCACACCCCGCTCAACCGGCCAAGGCAAAGAGCCTTGATTAGCACTGAAGCTGTTGCTGAGCACCGAAGCCTCAGGAGTCATAGTAGGAACAACTGCAGAGCGAAACGATTTGATATCCCCACTCGAAGCAGATGCACTACCCGACTTATCAGACCTGCGCCGAGCCTCCACCTCTTTGCGCGACTCCTCCTCAGCCCGCTTACGCGCACTATCTATTTCTTTTCTAATAATACTCTCTATCGAGGCATTCAATTGAGACGCTTTTTTCTTCTTTGAAGCAATATCATTTCTTATACTAACCTCTTTCTTTTTCAACTGATTTACAGAGGCGTCTTTATCAACTTTTTTCTCTTGCAACGCCTCCGCCACTTCGTTTTGCTGCGACAACAACTCATTTTTTTCAGTTTTCTGCTCTTTCAAAATCCCCATTTTCTCTTCAATAGAAGCTGTAGTATTCAATATCAACTCAGCCTGACGGCTACGATATTGCCCATACTGACGCAAATATAAAAAACGTTTGTATGCCGTATTGAAATTAGAAGCCGAAAACAAAAACATCAACCGATCATAATTTGTATGATTCTTGTAGGTATTCACCAAAATAACAGCATACTCCGCCTTTAGATTATCAACATAACTATGCAACGAAGCAACCGTCCTAGCATTCAAAAAAATATCATTATCTAGATTATAAATCTCGGATTGATACGTACCAATCACCCCTTCCTGCGCCGCTATTTGATTTTGCAATAATTGCACCTGCTTCAACGACACATTTTTATCCCTCTGCGTCCGCTCAAGCAACTCTTTGTTATAACTAATTTCATTAA
>JAYVJZ010000113.1:0-6753 GCA_043768865.1 Sphingobacteriales bacterium | reverse complement strand
CGATTTTGTTGCAACATTTTAGAGATAAAATGAGCACAGACAGGGCAAGACATAGTATTTTACCATTGTCTAAATTTTCTATTTGTGAGATTACTCGAGAGCGCACACGCCCCGAGGTGCAAGTGTTGCATGATGATACGTGTCATCAATGCAATGGTTCGGGCAAGCAAAATGACACTCCTAATGTCATAAATTATATCGAAAAAAAATTGAAATATTTGTTTGTAATCAATAATCACAAGCAGGTTGTATTGCATACCAACCAATATGTGAATGCCTTTATAACGAAAGGGTTTTGGTCGATTTTAAGACATTGGAAATGGAACTATTTGAGGAAATCAATAACAACGAAAATCGATACACAACTACTGAATCATCAATGTAATTTTTATACTGCCGATGGTGAGACGATAGTCTTATAATTCAATTGAAATGTCAAGATATTATTTTTTGTAAAATCTCCTTAGCTTGGTGTATTGTATAAATATTGACGATGTTGATAGAGAGTAGATTATTGGATTGTTCTAACTTAGCAATATGAGGTGGCCGTTGCAGATTTTCTACAATCTTATTGAATATATCACTCTCAAAGTATGACGAGGCTGGGTTTTTGATAAAGAATCCTTTTAATTTTTTTTGCTTTAAAATTATTTTTTCTATACCTGCTTTTTTGGCAATCCATTGCAATCGAATAGCATCAAACAGCTCCTCGACTTGCTTAGGCAACGTCCCAAATCTATCAATGAGTTTTTGAGCAAATGCTGTGATTTCAACTTCTGTGGTCAATGAATTTAACTCGGTGTACAATGCTACTCGTTCGTTGATGCTACTGATATAATTATCGGGTATCCAAAGTTCAAAGTCAGTATCTACTTGACAATCGACTACATAATTTTGCTGTTGTTTGATTTCTTCTTCAAACACATCTTTGAAATCAGTTTCTTTTAATTCTCTTATCGCTTCGTTGATTATTTTTTGATACGTATCATACCCGATATCGGCTATGAAACCGCTCTGTTCGCCCCCTAATAGGTTGCCCGCACCTCGTATGTCGAGGTCGCGCATCGATATGCTAAAGCCAGAACCAAGGTCGCTGTATTCTTCTAAGGTTTGTAAGCGTCGCCTGCTGTCGCTCGGTAGCACAGACAAAGGAGGTGCCATTAAATAACAATACGCTTTTTTGTTGCTGCGTCCAACTCTACCTCGCAGTTGATGCAAATCGCTAAGCCCAAAATGATGTGCATTGTTAATAAAAATTGTATTGGCATTAGGTATGTCAAGCCCTGCTTCTATTATGTTTGTAGCGATTAGTACGTCATATTCACGTTCTACAAAACGAAGCATTTCCATTTCGAGTTTTGGTCCTTCCATTTGCCCGTGCGCTACTCCAATGTCGATATTGGGGCATACTTCTTTTATGCGAGCGGCTATTTCGCCAATGTCTTTGACTCGGTTATGTATAAAATATACTTGTCCTCCACGGCTCACTTCTTGGTATATCGCTTCTTTTATAAGCTCCATTTGAAAGGTAATAACCCGAGTTGAAACCGGCTGTCGATTGCTAGGTGCCGTATTGATAATACTCAAATCTCTTGCTCCCATAAGGCTGAATTGCATTGTGCGGGGTATCGGCGTAGCCGTAAGGGTGAGTGTATCTACGTTTATTTTTTTCGATTTTATTTTTTCCTTCGCCGCCACTCCAAATTTCTGCTCTTCATCTATTATGAATAACCCCAAATCCTTAAATTTTACTTTGTCTGTTATCAATGAATGAGTACCGATTATAATATCAATCTTGCCTTCTTGCAGGCGTTTGAGTGTTTCGGTTTTATCTTTTGAGGTTTTAAATCTATTAACATAATCAACAGTTACTGGGAAGTTTTCAAATCTATTTTTGAAAGTTTTGTAATGCTGAGAAGCTAAAATAGTAGTAGGCACAAGCAATGCCACTTGTTTGCCATCACATACTGCCTTGAACGCCGCCCGCAGTGCGATTTCAGTTTTTCCAAATCCTACGTCGCCGCATATAAGCCTGTCCATAGGCGAGTCGCTCTCCATATCTTTTTTGAAATCGAGCGTAGCCTTAGCTTGGTCGGGGGTGTCTTCGTACATAAACGATGCTTCCAATTCTAGTTGCATATACGAATCTATAGGATAGCGATGCCCCTTCTGTGCCTTGCGTTTAGCGTATAATGTAATCAAATCTTTTGCAATATCTTTTACTTGACTTTTGGTTTTGCGTTTCAGTTGATCCCAAGTATCACTACCTAATTTATTCATCTTTGGTGGTGTTCCTTCTTTACCAATATATTTTGTTATCTTATAAAGTGAATTTATATTAACATACAATATATCGTTGTTTTGATAAATCAACCTAACCATTTCTTGTGTCTGACCATTCATTTCTAGTTTTTCGAGTCCAGAGAATCGACCTACTCCATGATCGATATGTGTTACAAAATCTCCTGGACCAAGGTTTTTCAATTCCCTTAAACCAATAGCCTGAGTTGAGTTGTAGCCGCTTCGTGTTTGATATTTATGATACCGCTCAAATATTTGATGATCCGTATAAACTGCAACCTGCAAGTCATTGTCCACAAATCCTGCGCTCAATGCAGTTTCGACGGGGTGGTATTTTACCTTAGCATTCAAATCTTCAAAAATACTGTGCAACCGAAACAACTGCCTATTAACATTAGAAAAAATAAAATTCTCATAATTTTTTTTTGTATTGGCATTCAAGTGCGTAACCAACATATCAAACTTTTTATTGAATATATGTTGTGGTACTATGTTATAAACTATTTTCTTAGAGCAGGGTATTGTTTTTTCATCATACAGAAAAATTGTATTCGATTTTTTGAGAGCATCAACTAGGTGTGTAGCTGCTGTGTAATGTTCGTTAAGGCTTGCTTGTAGGCGCTCTGCCTTGATCCAACAGTCGTTTAAAATTTCGCAAGCAAAATGAAAATCAGTAAACCAAAGTGCCGTATCGTTATAATTTAATGCCGTAAAAAATCCATTTATTTGCTTCAAATCATTTAATTGTTGGACTGTCGGTATGATATTCACCTCATTAATCCTTTTGATAGATAGTTGCGTTTCAGTGCTGAACGTGCGAATACTTTCTACTGTGTTGCCAAACAATTCGATACGATACGGGTGTTCGTTGGTGTAGGTAAACAAATCAATTATACCCCCTCTCATACTAAAACATCCCGGATCATACACAAAATCAGTTCGTTCAAAACCTAAGTCCACCAACGATTCTATTAGATTATCTAAATCAATTTCTCTTCCTACTTTGAAGCTAATATAATGCCGCTGAAGGGTCTCGGGCTTTACAACAGGTGCAAATAGTGCCTCAGGGTAGGTGATAATTATTTCGCCATTTGTTGTAGAATTATAGAACTTATTCAACGTTTCGGTGCGCTGCTGCAAATGCAAAAGCACTTCATGTTCCACATCTCCTTTGTCTTTAAAAGCATCAGGAAAAAAATGTATTTCCTTCTTAGGTAAGATTTGCTCGAGGTCATTGTGCAAGTAGCGTGCAGCCTCCTCGTCATTGCAAATGACAACATGATTTTGTTTTAATTCTAAGTACAGGCTTGCAATCGCAAATGCCTTTGAAGAACCTTTTAATCCTTCAATTGATATAGATTTATTGGTCGATTGGGCAAGCGTATCCACTAACGCAAGCGTGCGAGTTGATGTGCGATATAGGTCAAGAATACGTGGAGTATTCATATTTTTTTATTAAAAGTTGTGCGAATATACTACGGCACTTAGTAAGGGTTGTTTATTTTTTTGTACATACGTTATCTAGTGTTGTTATTGTTTTGTATGTTTTGTGTTTTTATTTGATTTTATAGTGCATTTTTGTTGTCATGTTTTCAAAGTTCATACATCATTTGGTTATTTTTTTTACAAATAAATATTTGTTAGCACTAACATTGTTTTTAGGTTGGCTTATTTTTTTTGATGAAAACTCATTTTTACATCAACTTAAGTTGCAAAGTGAATTAAATACCCTCACCTCAAAGCGGGAGTATTATATTCAAAAACTTAGTGATATTAAAACAGATAAGAACCAAATATTATCCAACAAAGAAACGGTAGAAAAATTTGCTAGAGAGAATTATTTTATGAAACGAAAAGACGAGGATTTGTATTTAATAAAAGACGCCAAAGAGCTTGAATGATTTAGGTTTTGGTGTGATATAAGTTATTTTTTAGTGTAGGTAATTGGATACTAGCTATGTATTTTTTATTTTATTATTCTACCTTTTTTTTAATATGTTGTGAGCAGTTGGTTGAATTATTAGTCGCCTAAGTTAGTAGTATTTATTTTCATTTTGATACTATTACTAGTTGCTAAAACAATAATAAAATAGGAACAAAATTAGATTTATGCGGTTTGCCAATCAGTTATAGAAGTAATTTTCTTACTTTTGCAATTCTAAAATTTTATATAAAAATATTCAACATTAACGATGATAAACATAACGCTGCCAGACGGCTCGGTTAGAAACTACGAGAGTGGAATTACTTCAATGCAGATTGCATTATCAATAAGCGAGGGGCTCGCACGCAATGTATTAGCTGCCAAAGTGAATGGTGAAATATGGGATGCAAGTAGGCCTATACAGGCCGATGCACAAGTAGCGCTGCTGAAGTGGGAGGATGCGGAGGCCAAAACTACGTTTTGGCACTCGTCGGCACATCTATTGGCGGAGGCTGTGGAGTGTATATTTCCGGGTACTAAATTTGGTATCGGGCCGGCTATAGAGCGTGGTTTTTATTACGATTTGGATCTAGGAGAACATAAATTAACGGAAGATGATTTGCTTAAATTAGAAGTAAAAATGAAAGAATTAGCAAGTCAAAACAATATGTTTGAGCGCAGTGAAGTAAGCAAAACAGATGCGATAGACTATTTCACAAACAAATCTGATACTTATAAGTTGGAATTGATAGCGGGGCTCAACGACGGGCAAATAACTTTTTATAAACAAGGTAATTTTACGGATTTATGCCGTGGGCCTCACATTGCGAGTACAGGTAGTATAAAAGCTATCAAACTAATGAGCATCGCAGGGGCATATTGGCGAGGCAATGAAAACAACAAAATGCTAACACGAATTTATGGTATTACATTTCCAAAACAAAAAGAATTAGATGAACATATAGCGTTGCTTGAAGAAGCTAAAAAAAGAGATCATCGACGATTGGGTCAAGAGTTAGAGCTGTTTGCATTCAGTGAGAAAGTAGGTGCAGGCTTACCGCTTTGGCTGCCCAAAGGGACGATAGTGCGAGAAGAACTTGTTAACTTTTTGAAACGTGAGCAGATAAAAGCCGGTTATCTGCCCGTGATAACGCCTAACATCGGTAAAAAAGATTTGTACGTTACCTCGGGACATTGGGATAAGTATGGGCAGGATAGTTTTCGCCCTATTAACACCCCACACGAAGGGGAGGAGTACCTTCTCAAACCTATGAATTGCCCGCATCATTGTGAGATATATAAGGTCAAGCAACGAAGCTATCGCGATTTGCCTTTGCGTTTGGCAGAATTTGGAACGGTGTACAGATACGAACAAAGTGGTGAACTGCACGGCCTGACACGTGTACGTTGTTTTACACAAGACGATGCGCACTTGTTTTGTATGCCTGATCAGTTGAAAGATGAATTTAAAAAAGTGATAGAGCTTACGATGTTGGTCATCAATAAACTTGGTTTTAAGGATTTCACCGCACAAGTGTCGCTTAGAGATCCCGAAAATACTACTAAATATATCGGTAGTGATGAAAATTGGGACAAAGCCGAAGCGGCTATACAAGAAGCGGCAAATGAAGTGGGATTGAATACGAGTGTAGAGTTGGGCGAAGCGGCATTCTACGGGCCTAAGTTGGATTTTATGGTCAAAGATGCTATAGGTAGAGCTTGGCAGCTTGGCACTATACAGGTTGATTATAATCTCCCGGAACGTTTTGATTTAGAATATGTGGGTGCTGACAACGCTCGTCATCGTCCTGTTATGATTCACCGAGCTCCGTTTGGTAGCTTAGAACGTATGTTGGGCGTGCTGTTAGAGCATTGCGGTGGCAATCTTCCGCTTTGGTTGATGCCGGACCAAGCAATAATACTCCCTATTTCGGAGCGTTTTCAAGAGTATGCAGAACAATTAAAAACTGAATTATTATTGCAAAATATTAGAGCAAGCATAGATGACCGCTCTGAGAAAATTGGTAAAAAAATACGTGATGCCGAGGTAATGAAAATACCTTTCATGTTGATAGTAGGGGAGAAAGAGGCAGAAAACCACTCAGTAAGCGTTCGCAGGCATGGACAGGGTGATATTGGGGCAATGAAATATCAAGATTTTATTGAGCACTTTGGTATCGAAGTCAATAAGTAATAAGTAAAAAAAATATTTTGAGCGTTTGCTTTTTGTACATAAAACTCAACGTATGGTTTGATTTTTTTGTTTAGTTCATTTCAATTGATTGCTACGCAGGTGTTGTGGCGGTCTTTGAGCAGTGGGCCTGCCTATGCGGCATTTACAGTATTTTAGGCGGCGTAGGTTGGTTTTATAATTACCCTAATACTGTTTTTAGTGGTAATAAAATTAGGGTAATATAATCGTACATTTCTGCTTTTGAGAATATGATTTTTTGAGGACTATACTTGTGTTTTAACTTTCTTTGTAAAGAGCTATTTTTATCAAAATTGTACTTATATTTCGTCTATTT
>JAYVJZ010000112.1:0-7187 GCA_043768865.1 Sphingobacteriales bacterium | reverse complement strand
AAATAATTTAATTGGTATGATTAACACCATCAAAACACACATCGCTAAAAATAAACGGGATGTATGAAAATATAAAAGCAGGAAGCCGTAATTTAATTACAATAAAAAATAGTAAATCATATTCCAACTCCAACAAATAACAGCATTATTTAATAATACAAAAGCCTCCATCAAATACCATTAATACTGTCATTATTTTTTAACACCATTACATATCTACACTTTTATGAAAAATGCACTTTGTTTGTTTTTATGTTTATCAAGTTTATTGTCCGTTAGGGGGCAAGCCCACAGCAAAATGCCTATACACCTTACCGCCAATGAGCCTACGTGGGTGCAGTTGATGTATGCTGACAACCCCAATTGGTTGGAGGTTGAACGTCAGTATGCGCAATATTACAACACACATTTATTTCAAAAAACCACACATACGCAATATTATAAGCATGTAAGCAGAACGCTACGCCCCTATTTAGACGCTAACGGTCAGGTAGATAAGGCTTGTATGAACCAAGTGTATCCTGCTAAAAAAAATATAGCAAACAAGACAACCGCCGCTGCCAATTGGCAGTCCGTAGGGCCTTGGAATGTAAAACGAGAAGACGGAACGCTCAAAGCCAATCACACCAATGTATATAGCGTAGATCAAGCAACTACCGACCCAAACATAGTATATTTAGGCACCGAAACAGGCGAAGTCTATAAAAGCACCGATCATGGTGCTTCGTGGGCTTGCACTTCTTTTTATTTAAAGCTAGGCGGCATACTCTCGCTAGAGATAGATCCTGCGGACGAGAATCACGTTCTCATTGGCTATGGCAATACGGTGCAACACACCACCGACGGAGGCGTCAATTGGAGTGTGCTTTACACCACGCCCGACCTCGAGCCCAATGAGATAGTAATACATCCTAGCAATACAGATTTGATATGGATATGTGGAGGTGGAGGACTTTATCAAAGCACCGACGGAGGTGCTATGTTCAATGAAATATACACAGAGTCGGCGTATGATATTAAAATAAATACCGCCAACCCGAGCACTATGTATTTATTAAAAAGCAACTCGGCTTTAGTAAAAACAGAATTTTTAAAATCGACCGACATGGGCACAACCTGGGACGTAATGAGTACGGGTTGGTATAGCAGCACCGACCCCAACAGAATAGATTACGGCGGGCGTATTGGCATCACACAGGCAGATCCCAATCGAGTATATGCCTACCTAATCGGCGCTTCCAAAGCTGGAGACAACGGGTTTATAGGATTGTTTAGAAGCAACGATGCGGGCGAAACCTGGACCCTGCCCAATGCACCCACAGGCGGGCCCTACAGTACCGTTCACCCGAACCCCACCACATTTGATGACGTAGTAGGCACTTACAATCAAGGTTTTTATAATTGTGGAATAATGGTCAGTAACACCAATGCCGACGACGTGCTCTTTGGAGGGCTCAACCTATGGCGGAGCAATGACGGAGGCACTACCTTCAACGTTTGGGCAGGCTACATAGGCGATAGTGTCGATATGCATGTGGACAATCAAGATTTTCGATCGTTTGGCGGAGAATATTATATCAGTACCGATGGAGGCTTGTACCGCAGTACCGATTTTTTTTATACCCAACCTCAAGTATTGATGAATGGGGTGCGGAGCTGTGAATTTTGGGGCTTTGCGTCGGGTTGGAATGAAGACGTAAGTGCAGGAGGACTCTACCACAACGGCAATGCAGCGAGACATGAAAACTACGACGCAGGTGATTTTATAAACATCGGCGGAGGCGAGGCACCGACTTGCTATATCGACCCTGCGAACAATCGGCGTATCTACACAAGCGATGTAGGCGTTGCAACTATCCCTTCATTAATCGACGGCACCCCCACTATGTATGCAGGGTTAGGCATGTCACCGACAGAGAGTTATTTTGCAGCCGAAAGCAGCGAAATCACCTTTCATCCTCATTGCTACTCGATTTTATTTATTGGCAATAAATTTCAATTGTTCAAATCAACAGACGGCGGGGCTTCGTTTTCATTAGTAAACACCTTCGGCACCGATACCTTCGACATAGTCCAAGATATAGAAATAGCCCTTAGCAATCCTGAAATAATGTACTTGAATCAACGCCCTAACTCCGGCTCGCTCGGAATGTTATGGAAAAGCTCAAATGGAGGAGCTACTTGGGTGCCAATGTCAATGCCCTCTATTACATCTAACTCACGCGTGATGACCCTCAGCATAGACCCTAGCGATGCTAACACACTGTATGTTGGATATACGTATGGCTCAACAGGTAAAACAGTTTATAAAACAAACAATGGCGGAAGCAGTTGGCAAAATATTTCATATACAGCATTGGGATCAGAGGATATACACGAACTCGTATCAGTGCCTTACACCAACGGAGGGGTTTACGCATTCACTCAAAACACAGTGTATTATACCGACAACAGCATGACCGATTGGGTGAGCCATGCCGACGGCCTACCTAGCTACATATCATGCACGGGTGCCAAACCGTTTTATCGTGATGGCAAAATAAAAATGGCTAGTTATGGCAAAGGCATTTGGACGGGCAATATGTATCAAGAACCGACCAATGTACTAGCTAGTATCACTTCCAATAGGCTTACGACCAACTTGCATTGCAACGCAGATACTTTCTACTTTGCCTCTACTTCTATTGTGAATCAAGCAGGAGCTTCTGCCAATTGGACTTTTGAAGGGGGCACACCGGCTAGCTATGTTGGCAATTTCCCTAAAGTACTGTTCAACACTGTAGGCTCGCACTTAGTAACATTGCAAGTAACAAATGCAAGCGGTCAAACCGACCTAGATAGCCTGTATATAGACGTGAATTTGTTCACCGTAGCATCAACAGTGCAAGAGGATTTTGAAGGCGTGTTTTTGCCGACTGATTGGGAGCGGTACGAGCCAAACGGAGGCTGCTCTTGGGCACAATCCAATGAATGTGGTGGATTTGGTGCAAGTGCTACCTGCATGAAAGCCAATAATTTTGACGTAGATGGCTTAGGCAACTATACCGAAGTTCGATTTAGTATTAATCTTGAGGCGACAGGCGGGCTCAATGGTGCAACGTTATATTTCGATGTGGCACATGCTGAATACGGATTTCCTTACACCGACAGCTTAGAGGTATTGTTGTCTAATGATTGTGGTGCAACCTTTAATTCAATATACAAAAAAGGAGGGGACAGCCTACAAACAGCCCCTAACACTAACCTCGATTGGACGCCAACAGCCACCGAATGGCGCAGAGATAGCATTCAATTAACCGCTCATATCGGCAACGATGATGTTATTATTGCCTTTCGTAACATTGGCTATTTTGGAAATAATATTTATATCGATAATATAAATCTATCAAAAAAAATGGACAGCACTATAATAGGTATTTCTCCATTAATCACACAAAACGAAACTTATTTTAACCTCAGCCCCAATCTAATATCTAACGGCGACGCCATTGAATTTAATACGAATATTAAGACAAATTTTGTGGCAAATGTATATGATGCTAATGGCAAAATGATAAAAAAAATATTGAACGCAACCGAAGGTAGTTCACTGTGCAACCTAGAGTGCACTACTGGCAACTACTACATCGAAATCATAAGCCCCAACTACAGAACTATAAAAAAACTTGTGGTGATTGAAGCAAGGAAATAGCAATAAGTAAGCGTAATAATTAAAGTCATAAACGAGCCTTGTTAGCAGCTGAAGTGCCTTTAGAATATACAAAAAAGGGGAATCACTTTTGCTAGTACTACATCGATTATGTAGCATTGTAATTGGGTTTTTATCAATCTGTTGTTTCACTTTATTAATAGAAATAGGGTGAATCTAATTTTACTAAAACGAACAAAATGGTAGATTCAACAAAAAAAGAACGCGTTGAAAAAAAAGCATAAACGCAGCCTATATAATAAAAAAAAGTAACCTACTTACACGCCGTAAAGTAAGCTGTGTAGCGAGTTTTAAGTAGCCTATAAACCCTCAGCAGTAGTTCTGCATAATTAATATAGATTTTACAAAAATCGATGCACCCTTTTTTGCATTTGCTTTTGTTTATTCGCATTAAGCAATATGTTTGTTGATATATTTAACAAAAAATTGAAACTAAACGAATGGAATATACCGTCTTAAAGTATGGCATAGCCGATGGCATAGCCACGCTAACGCTCAATCGGCCTGAGGTGTACAATGCTTTTGATCAAACCCTAAGTTTGGAGGTGATAGCTGCATTGCAACAAGCTGCCAAAGACCCTGTCGTTAGGGTGTTAGTGATAACCGGTGCTGGCAAGGCGTTTTGTAGCGGGCAAGATTTAAAAGCTGCTCAGGTAGCGAATGCAGACGGTGCGAAGCGGTCGTTGAGCGAAAGCATACATACGCGCTACAACCCGATGATACGAGCGATGCGCACGATGCCAAAGCCAATAATAGGTATGATAAACGGCGTAGCAGCGGGGGCAGGTTGCTCGCTGGCCCTCGCTTGCGATGTGCTGATAGCAAGTGAATCGGCAAGTTTTATTGAGGTTTTTATTAATATTGGGTTGGTGCTCGACAGCGGCTCGTCCTATTTTTTGCCTCGATTGGTAGGTAGTGCTAAGGCGTTTGAGTTGGCTACGTTAGGAAGCAAAGTGATTGCAGCTGAGGCATTGCAGCTAGGCATAGTCAATTGTGTAGTGCCACATGAGCAACTAGCTGACACCACCGCAACCTGGGCAGCACGGTATGCAGCTGCTCCGACTAAGGCAATAGGGCTTATGAAAAAAATGTTGAACAAGTCTTTTAATTCTTCGCTTGATACGATGCTAGAATACGAGGCTCAGTGCCAAGAGATAGCCGGCAGTAGTTACGATTATACGGAGGGCGTGCAGGCATTTTTAGAGAAACGCAAACCAGTTTTTAAGGGGATGTAACCAAAAAAAATGAACGAATTAAGAGAAGAAATAATAACCCAGTCAGTGCTTTCGAGCAAGTATCATCAACTCATGGTGATAAACGAATTGACTTGTGCAATCAATAACAACCTCACCAATCATCAAATATTTGAACTCTATGACAAGTGCCTACAAAGCGTATTGCAAATTAAAAAAGTACAAATAATAGCACAAACCGTCGGCTGGGAGGTGGTGTATAGCAACAACGTAGAAAGTAGTATCGATATCACACTCCTGCTCAATCGGTTCATTAGCCTAAAAACCACGGAACGTATCAGCATTAAAAATTCATTTCTTACACAGTTCGAAGTGGTGGTGCCTGTGCTAAAAGGTACGTCGCCTGTTGCCTTTGCGTTGATAGGTGGCATTAAGCAAAACCCTTATGAGTCGCTCACTGAGTTATTAGAATTTGTTCAAACGCTTACCAACGTAGCCACTATTGTTATCGAAAACAATCGGTTGTTTAAATTCAGCCTCGACAAGGAGATGTTGTTCAAAGACCTCAGTATAGCCGCAGAAGTGCAAAACGGATTGATTGCTAAAAACCTGCCTGACAATGAGCACCTCGAAATGCACGCTTACTATCAACCTATGCAAGTGATAGGAGGTGATTATTATGATTTTATTACTATTACCCCCGACGTAGATGTGTTTTGTATCGCTGATATATCGGGCAAAGGCATACCTGCGGCACTGTTGATGGCTAATTTTCAATCTACATTGCGCATTTTGATTAAGCAAAACATTAGCATTGAAAAATTTATACATATACTCAATAAGCACGTATATGAGAACACGAATGGCGATAAATATTTGACCGTTTTTTTTGGGAGATATGACAAGAAAAAACGCGAACTCACCTACATTAATGCCGGTCACATACCCCCACTATTGATGGAAAACGGCGTTATCCGCAAGCTAACCAAAGGCACAACCATGCTTGGAGCTTTTGATAAATTGCCGCATTTTGAATATGAAACCATCAACATATCGCAAGGCGCGACGCTTATGTGCTACACCGACGGATTAGTAGAAATAGAAAACGAAGAAGGCGAATTGTTTAACTTAAAAACGCTAACGGCTTATATGCAAGCGAACACAACCACTTCGGCACGTATGCTAACCATGAAAATAGTGGCTAAGATAAAATCGATGAAAGGCAAAAAAAATTATGGAGACGATATTTGTATATTGGCTACTCGTTTTAAATAAAAACAAGTAAAGTAGAGGTATAATATTATGAAACTAAATACGTATAACAGCCTGTAGGGTGAAGTATAATTATCCCTCCAACACAAAAATATTTTTTTTTACTAATGCTCGTTGATAGTATAGAACTGTTAAGGAGTAGAAGATTTTTTTTTCAATTGACTGGCTTCGTATCTTTTTTGAGCATCCTTTTGTGATTCATTTTGTACTCTTGCCATTTCAGTATTCAAAAATTTTGACTCTTTAAATAAATTACTCCAAATCGACTTGCCACTTTCTAGTTCACTTTTTTTCTCTTGAACAGTATAAAATCCATTGGTTGTAATAAAATCAAACGTTACATAAGTTGTATCTCTATTAGATATCCCTTCTGCTTTTTTAAGATTTTTAAATTCTTGCTCAAACATTTTGCTCGCCACCGCCCAATATCGCTTTGAGGGCTCTATGATTCTTCTATTTGTCTCTTCGTCTCCACCTACCATTGTACTATTCATATCTTTTGGGTCTATCAGTCCTCCTTCTAGTATTTCCCTCTTTTCTGCTTCTTCAAGAAATAATGGCTTTTCAATAAATGAACCTTGAGGCGTTGCAACATTTCCATCATATTTATTCCATTCAGCAGTGATTGTTGTCAATCCAAACTTTCCATCTTTCATTGGTTGCGATGATTTTATAAGATAACCGTAGTATTTAAGATTTCTAATTGCTGTTTTTCTTCCGTCGTTGTATATGGTTTCAAACTTGTTAGTATCAGGAGTGCTGTTTAATTTAAAGTTGGTTTCAGGTTTTTCGTTTTTAATAACAACGGATTGGGTAGGTTGGTTGCAACCAAGCGAAAAAACCAATGAACCCAAAAGGTATAGTATTACATTCAATGAATTGTTTTGCATATATTATTATCAACTTTTCGTTCATATTTTATAGTACAAAGATAGCACACCTGCCGCACTTTTGACATACTCTCGTTAGTGGCAGTTCAGTCTATTCACTTACTTTTGTTGCTTTGTCAAATT
>JAYVJZ010000111.1:0-2613 GCA_043768865.1 Sphingobacteriales bacterium | reverse complement strand
ATCCATACCGCAATCTGCCTGTTCGTTTTACTGTAGCGTCCGTCGAGGTCGGTGCCCGAACTCACTTGCTTTATCAAGTCTTTGCTCGGTTCTTGTTCGAGCGTAGCTTCTCGTTCTTTAGGCACTTCATAGTTTGGTTTTCCTTTTGGTTTCAGAGGCGTATCAATGATGCTTGCGTCTATGATGGTCCCTGTTTTGATGATGATTTTGTGACGTTCAAGCTGCTGATTTATTTCTTTCATCACCTTATCATACGAATTATTTTTGGTTAATGCTGTTCTAAATCTATTTAAAACACGGTGGTCGGGCACGGTGCTGTTAAGTTCCAATCCTACAAACTTGCTAAATGCAATGCTATCGTTCACACGTTCTTCCACCTCATAATCACTCAACCCGAACCAAGTTTGAAGCCGAATCAGGTTTGAAGTAAACTCATTTTGAATAAAATCAAGCCGCTGTAAGCAGAACAGCCGCATACATTTACGCCTTTTTTGTAGTGCTTTTCGATAATTTTTGTAATCGGCTTCCAATCAATAATAGTATTGATTTGGGTAAAAAATTACGATTTGATGTTCCGTTAGGATATCACAAGATAATCCGCCATTAAGTTGATTTCAGTCTTTATCAAACTCACAAAGATAAAACATTTGCCCCTAAAATACTACATAAATTATTAACATTCAGCGGTTTATATAGACATTTGCCGTGCAACGGGCTTACTACTTAAACCTCATAAAAAGCAAATCACCGCACCCACGCAGCACACCTCGACTTCTATCAATACCATGTTGGCCGAAGAATATTTATTGAAATAATTCATCGATATTTTTCAACTTATACACTTTTTTGACATATACGCCATCGCTATTTCTAACAAAGGTAGTAGCTGCTCCGCCTATCATCGCAAGCCTAGATAAAAAATAACTGTCTAATATTATGCAATTTTGAAGGTTGAGTGTAGTGGCAATTTATTGCGATGCAAAAAAAGTTGCATTACCAAATTTTTTAAGTTTATCTCTATTTTTTATTACTTTTTGCAAGCAAATTTGACAGTCATGCTCACTTATAAACAACAAAGTGTCAGATGCAACTGTATAATTATACTTTCCCAAAAATTGACTTAATTCGTCACCCTCTGTTTTAACGCCACAGCCAAAACTTACAACCACTACAATAACAAGAAAAAACTTAAAAGAGAACATATTTAATAAATTTAATTTTACCTTTTTGATACGAAATATGATTTTTACTTAGTACAAACCCATCAATAGTAGAAAAGAAATGCGAAAATATATATTGCTCCCCTTCAAAAAACAACTCTTCTAGCAACTGCCCTTTAAGGTCATATATTTCAACCGAAAATGGCTTGACTTCGTATCGCTTACGCAGGTCGCCTACTATCGCTTTAGTGCCTATTGTTTTTACTCTAAAGTAATATGTGCCATTGTAGTAGGTATTGCTGTAGGAATTTGCTTCTACACCATGAGCCCTTCGTCTTTCTTGATTTTGAAACTGCTCGGTTGGAAACTCCTTGAAATCTTCTTTTTGCATCGTACTCAATTTCAATCCCACTATCTTACTCTTCTCAACTACAAAAACCGTATCCTGTCTTGAGTTACTATAGATAGCCCCGCTGCCATGTGGCGATGTAAAATATTTTTCTTGGTAAAACTTATCCTTTTCTGTAACTAGGCGCCCACCATATTTTATGTTCATGTGCGTGTAAATATTGTAACAATTAAATACGTCTTCGTTGTCCCGGTCTAAAAAATCCTGCTTGGTAGTCATACCCATATTGCAGCACGTATTATAAAAGTATAAAAAAGAATCAGCAAATACAAACTGCGTCAAATGCGAATTGGTGATGGGATAAATTTCACAGGAGTCAATATTAGGCACGACCAGTGCTATGCTGTCGATATGTGTAAAATCACTATTGCAAATAAAAACTTTTCTCTCAAATTTGAAAAGAAAAACAAAGGTGCTGTCATTGGCAATATAAGCGCCATCACAGTTTTGAAAAGGAATTTTTACCACTTTCAATCTTTTGTTAGTAAAGTCATAATTCAAATAAGAATTCTTATAAAAATTAAAAATCTGAAAGCTATTGCCTCGCACAAATGCAAAAATATCTGCCTTCCAGCTGAACTGCATCGACAATGTGTCATTTGCAATCTCTATAGAGTCAATTGCTTTTATTAGCGATACTGTTTTGGCATTCTGCGTTTTACCGCACGATATAGCAAGTTGAAATATGAAAGAAAATAATAGTAATTTCATAAGCTAAAAAAACATGGTAGCTCACAAGGCTACCATGTCGTAGAATTGTTTTTATTTAGTAAATTTAATTGCATTTTGGTTGTTTCCAATGCGGTCGCTAAGCAATATTATAACACTAGTCGGTTTGTCGATTATCTTCACCTTCAAATCGTCAGCAGCATATAATGCGTTTAGTGTATTATTGCCAAGCACCACTTGTGCTATTTCGTTGTTGCCTGCAGCAATTACTTCACGTATGCTTATCGTTTCAGAACGCAGGTCGTCAATGAGCACCGAGCAAGATGGGTTAATGGTTACCGTAGCACAATTGGGGCCAGATTGACAACAATCTTC
>JAYVJZ010000110.1:0-3380 GCA_043768865.1 Sphingobacteriales bacterium | reverse complement strand
GTTGAGTTTAGTACCCGTTACCCGTATAGCAGGTACAATGACAATGTTTTTTTTAATTTAGCTAAAGCTTTTTTTTCAAAAAAAGAATACGAGCAAGCGTTAGTTTATTTTAAAAATGTAAATGAAGAAAATATATCTTATTTGCAATTAGAGGAAATGGCTTTTCAAAAAGGATATGCTTTGTTTACACAAAAAAAACTAAACGAAGCGTTAGTAGAAATGGAAGTGGTGAATGTAAATCAAAAAAGCGTATATTTTGATGATGCGAATTATTATATTGGATTTATAAATTACAAAAATGATCAACTTCAAGCGGCACTTAATTCGTTTATAAAAATAGACAAAAACGAAAAATATAAAAAAATTGTACCCTACTATATAGTCAATATTTATAGTGTGTTAGGGCGAGAGGAGGAGGCAATTGCTTATGGGTTGAAGATGCAAAACGAAAAGGATATTTTGTATAAACTAGAGTTGAATTATGTATTGGGGCAAACCTACTTCAAGCAAGATAAATATGAAGAATCGTTACCTTATTTAGAGGCGTATGTGAAACAATCGAACAAGGTACGAAAGGAAGATGTATATCAACTTGCCTTCACACAATATAAGCTAGAGAGGTATGAAGATGCTATACCAAATTTTGAAATATTAACTACATTGCAAGATAGTCTTGGGCAAAATGCAATGTATCATTTGGGGGATTGTTTAATAAAATCCAATCAAAAAGTGAAGGCATACAATGCTTTTTTAGCCGCCTCTAAAATGGAATACAATCCACAACTGCAGGAGGATGCAGCTTATACATCGGCAAGGTTGGCGGCTGAAATTGGGCAGCAAAAAAATGCACTCGAGCAGCTTAAATCATTCATTAAAAAGTATCCAAAATCTAAAAATAGCAATGCCTGCAAAGAAACAATCACAGACCTATATTTGAATACCAATAACTATGATGAGGCATTGAAATCTATAGAGGAAATAGAAGAAAAATCGAACAGAATTAAGGCCGCTTATCAAAAAATTGCATTCACCAAAGGTACGCAATTGTATAATAATTTGAGGCAAGAAGAGGCATTGCAGTACTTCGAAAAAAGTAGTCAATATCCAATAGATTTGAAGTTGAATAACGAGACAAACTTTTGGAAAGGAGAGATAAATTATCAAAAGAAAAAATATGATGTTGCAGCCAAAAACTATACTGCATTTTTGCAAAACGGACAGCCTATAGATAACATCAACAATGCTGCAAGCGAATATACTGCACGGTATGCGCTAGGATATTGTAATCTAAAAAAAGAACGCTACGATGAGGCATTTAATCAATTCAATAGATTACAAAATATATATCAAAATGCAGGTGCTAAATACAAAACCGATGCGACGTTGATTCGTATGAACGATGATGCTATTTTAAGAGTTGCCGATTGTCAATTTACAATGCGAGACTATAGTGGTGCGTCAATAAATTATCAAAAAATAATAACTGAAAAAGCTAACGGCACACCGTATGCAATGTTTCAAAATGCAATAATACAAGGACTTACAGGTGAAATGGCAAATAAAACAAACTCGCTTTTGATGTTGATAAATGAGTATTCAAATTCGCTTTATGTTGATGACGCACTACTTGAATTAGGCAAAATGAATGGTGAATTAGGACGCTATGATGAGGCTGCAAAATATTATACACAACTCATTAGTAGTTATTCAACGAGCCCCCTAATTGGGAAATGTAAAAATGCCTTAGCGTTGATATATACAAACCAAAACCTTGAAAATAAAGCAAAAGAATTATATAAAGATGTAATCACTACGAACCCCAAAAGCATGGACAGCAAAGAGGCTATAGCGGGTCTTAGGAATATATATGTTGATGAACAAAACCCAACAGAGTTTATTAATTACCTCGCAAATAGCGCAAATATTGTCATGAACGAAACCTCAAAAGACAGTTTGCTATTTGATGCTGCCGAAGCACAATATTTACAAAATAACTGCGAGCAAGCCCTATTGGGGTTTGAGGCGTATTTGAATCAATTTCCAAATGGCGTTTTTGCATTACACTCACATTACTACCGCTCTGATTGTTATTTCAATAATAAAAACTACGATTTGGCAAGCAAAGAGTACGATTGGATTTTGAAAAAAAATGACAATGCTTTTACTGAAAAATCACTCTTAAAGGCGGCATCTATTGCATACAACGAAAATCAAGAGTACGAAAAGGCGTATGCATATTATAAAAGATTAATTGCTAATAGTGCATATAAAGAGCATCTTACTATTGCAAAAAAAGGACTTTTGCATACTAGCTTTATCTTAAACAAAATAGATGAAACTATCGCGCAGGCCAATCAATTGCTGCAAGATGGAGAGGTGTCAAACGATGAATTGACTTTGGTGTATTATTATTTAGGCAAATGTTATCTTCAAAAAGGCGAAACACAAATAGCGCAAGGGCATTTCAAAAGAATGGAAAATTATACTGTCAATAAATATACTGCCGAGGGGCAATATTTAATAGCTGAAATTCTGTTTAATAATAATGAAATTGAACTAGCTAAATCGCAATGTATGTATGTGAGTGAACGATATTCAAATTATGAATATTGGGTGGTAAAAGGGTTTGTGTTGCTCGGTGATATTTATTTAAAAAACAAAGATGTATTTCAAGCGAAAGCTACCTATCAGAGCATTGTAGAAGGATATAATGGTGATAAAAATATAATAGAAGCCTGCAAAGCAAAAATAATTACTATCGAAAATAACGAGTCTAATGATAGTAAATTGTTGCAACCTAATGACACTATGCCCGCTTTGGAACTAATTGAAAACAAATAATTAAATGAAAAAAATAATTAAAATTACACTCTTATTATTGCTCTCTTTTGCAACAAAAGCACAAGACGTAGCGACCGATGAAATAGAGGTGGTAAAGCCATACCAGCCGATTTTAGCCGATGCAGTTAAGATTTCTTTTTCGCCAACAATACCTATTAATGTAATAGAAAAACCCACTTATACGTATCTAATACCAACTAAATTGATTGCTATAAGCACGCCACCACCAGACCTGAAGCCAGTGGCATTTAGCCATAAAAGGCTATCGACAATAGTTGAAAAAAATGGATACGCCAAGCTAGGGTATGGTATGTATAATACTCCTTATGTCAAGTTGGGGGCTCATTACAGCCCAATCAAAGAGTTAGAAATAGGACTTGTTGGAGAATATATATCTTCTAAAAGTGCACGATTGCAAAATCAACAAAGCACAAGAGGTAGTGGTGGGATTTTCGTAAACAAAAAGTTGAGTAATGAATTATTTAGTTTGAATACGAACTATACTACTTCGACATTTCATTATTATGGATATGATAATA
>JAYVJZ010000109.1:0-10183 GCA_043768865.1 Sphingobacteriales bacterium | reverse complement strand
AGCGATTGGGCAAAAGGAATGTACCTCATCACTATCAACACAACACAAGGAGTAGAAACGCTAAAAATTATTTTAGAATAATTGAACAACATGCGCAACCTGGCTTTCGTGTTGATTATGGTTTAAATTTATTGCGGTTTATATTATAAATATACAAATGAATATTTGCAAAAACTCCCTACTATTTGTATTGATGCTACTAAGTACCAACTTAGTAGCTCAAGACATAACCCGAGACGATGAGCTCGTCGTAGAAGCAGCTTCGTATATCGATATGGGTAACTACAAAGAGGCGATTCGTCTGCTGAGTCAGTCGATAAAGGCAAACAACAAAAATTTTTATGCTTGGTACAATCGTGCTGTTTTGAATATGCAACGCGGCCAATACAAAGATGCAATCGGCGATTATAATCAAGCATTGAAGATACGCCCCAAAAGCATCGAATGCCTTAATAATAGGGCTGTGTGCAAGTCTAATATTGGCGAAAATATTGCCGCAATCAATGATTTTAATGCCGCACTACAACTAGACGAAAGCAATGCAAAGGTGCTTTTTAATCAAGGATTAAATCGGTATCAGCAGCGAGATTTTGTAACGAGCAATAATGATTATCAAAAAGCATTACTCATTAACGACCAAGATGAAGCCCTTTGTACTAATGCCGCAATCAATTTATTTGCTTTAAAAAAATACGATGCGGCACTTGTTATATTAAAAAAAGGCAGTAAATTAAATCCTAAGAATGGGTTGATTAATTATTGGATTGGCAAAGTATTCATCGAATTGAAGGACATCAACAATGCCTGCAAAGAGTTTACGTTAAGCAAGAAAAACGAATTTCAATTAGCCGACGCTATGCTGCAACAATATTGCGGCAAATAATTTTTGTTTAAATTACATACTACAAACTCGGTCGCAACCTGCCCTTGCTTTTGTGATGTACGGCGTGGGTTTCAACCTTGTTGTTAGCTTTGCGCAAGGCACGTTGTGCCTCTAAAGGGAGCTGTACAATGCTTTTGCAGGAATCGCTGCAGCAACCGTGCATAGCCGTTTTACACGCATCGCATTGTATGAAAAGTAAATGACAATCGTCATTGCTACAATTGGTGTGCGTGTCGCAAGCTGCGCCACACTGATGGCAAGCAGCAATCACGTCGTCGCTTATACGCTCACCGAGACGTTCATCGAACACAAAATTTTTACCGACAAACATATTCTCTAACCCCTCTCGCCTTACCTGTTGCACATAATCGACAATGCCGCCGTGTAGTTGATTGACATCTTCAAACCCAACGTGTTTTAAGTAGGCACTAGCTTTTTCGCAACGTATGCCACCCGTACAATAGAGCAGCAATTTTTGATTTTTTTTAGCTGCTAATAATTGAGCAACTAGAGGAAGCTCATCGCGAAACGTGTCTGCATCAGGGCATATAGCGTTTTTGAATCGACCCACCTCGCTCTCATAATGGTTACGCATATCCACCACGAGGGTGTTAGGTTGTTGCATAGCGGCATTAAACTCCGCCGCCGTTAGGTGCTGCCCAACATTCGTTACATCAAAAGTAGCATCTTCGAGCCCGTCAGCCACTAATTTTGTACGTACTTTTATTATTAGTTTATAAAACGATTTGCCGTTGTCTTCAACAGCTATTTTGATAGCCATGTTTTTAAAATACGTTGAACTGTTAAGGTATTCAATCAACCGATTATAATTCGCCTCAGGCACAGAGAGTTGAGCATTGATGCCCTCTTTTGCTAAATATATTCGACCCAATACACCTAATAGCGACCAAGCCTCGTACATGCTGTTCCGCAAATCATGCGTGTTTTCGATGATCACATAACGATAAAACGACAAGGTAATGCGAGGAGTGGTGTCAAGTTCCAATCGCTTACGCAGTACTTTTTTATCGTAAATATTATGTAATTGTTTACTCATTATTAAAATGTAAAATTAAAACAAAGCAGCGAGATGTTGCCCTTCATCAAAAATAAAAGCATCAAAAAAATAAAACATAATGAAGTTTTTTTTCGTATGGAAGCGAATTAAATGCCATACAACTCAATTCCATTCGGCAACTACTTTTATTCTATACTCCATCGAATCAACCTAAGCAAACAATCAATTGTGAGTAACAAAAACAAATTAACAACTACTTTTCAGTAATTCGTAATAAACCTCAAAAGTACAAACTTACCAAATTGACAATCAAAACATATCGATTTCAAAACTGGTACAATAAAAAAAAAACCGTATTTTTACACCATGAAAAAAGCCTTAATCACGGGTGTTACAGGACAAGACGGTGCTTATCTCTCTGAGCTACTACTGGCCAAAGGCTATGAAGTGCACGGCATCAAGCGACGCAGCTCGCTGTTCAATACCGAACGTATAGACCACATCTACGAAGACCCACACATAGACGGACGTAGGTTTCAATTGCACTACGGCGACCTTAGCGACAGCACCAATATCATCCGTATAATACAAGACGTACAACCCGATGAGATATACAACCTCGGAGCGATGAGTCACGTAAAAGTATCGTTCGAAATGCCCGAATACTCAGCCAACGTAGATAGCATAGGCACGCTCCGCATACTAGAAGCAGTGCGAATGCTCGGCCTGACCAACACTACACGCATCTATCAAGCAAGCACCTCTGAGCTATTTGGCAAAGTGCAACAAACCCCACAAACCGAAACCACCCCTTTCTACCCTCGCTCGCCCTATGCAGTAGCGAAAATGTACGCCTATTGGATAACTGTCAACTACCGTGAAGCCTACAATATGTTCGCTTGCAATGGTATTTTATTCAACCATGAGAGCCCCCTGAGAGGCGAGACGTTCGTAACCCGCAAAATAACTCGTGCTGTGGCACGTATAGCACTCGGCATGCAAGATGTTTTTTATATGGGTAATATTGACTCGCAGCGCGACTGGGGCCACGCCAAAGATTATGTAGAAGCAATGTGGCGTATGTTGCAACAGCCTACACCCGACGATTTTGTAATCGCAACAGGCGTTACTACACGCGTGCGAGATTTTATACAACTTGCCTTCGCAGAGCTTGGCATAGAGGTGGGTTTCAGGGGCAGCGGCATAGACGAAAAAGCTTTCGTAGTCGCCTGCACAGGGCCATATCAACTGCCGATTAACAAAATACTAATGCACATAGACCCCCGATACTTCAGGCCGACGGAGGTCGAGCTACTTCTAGGCGATGCAACCAAAGCCAAAACGCAGCTAGGGTGGACTCCTACCTACACGGTTGCTATGCTCGTTAGCGAAATGGTACAAGCCGATATAACCCTATTCAAAAAAGAACAATACCTCAAAGAAGGCGGCCACAGCGTGTTGAATTACCACGAGTAAGCATAAAACGACAGTGCCCATGTTGAGACAAAGGCTATACAACAGCCACGCCCCTAAAAAGTAAGTGTCGCAGTCTCCTTGCGTCGAAGCGAATACTATGCAGCTCAAGCTAACTAAAGCGTTGGTTTATTCTGCCATTCCGTTTATAAATGTTGCTACAAAATTAATGATTCGTTTTGATGTTCCTCACTTCAAAATTTGTCAAACTCGTTTAGTATGTAGTAAGTGTCGGCTATCACGGGTAAGTTCACTTGTATAAAGCGTTTTATCTATTCTCGCTTGCAACGCAAAGTTGCCTCGGTGCGTCATTTTGATTATTATTATTGGTTTTCGCTCATAGAGTACTGCTGTTATAATTTGAATTACAAATTTACGTTTTTTAAATGGGTTGTCTTCTACTATGTAGTCTCAAAATTCCTTTTGTCCACTTGTAGGGTGCGGTGGGTGGGCTTTGGGTGCTGTTGGGTAAAATTAAATATGGTGCAAAAGCGTCGGTTTGTGTGTTGGCTTGCACCTCGTGATACAGTTTTTTTTTGAGTTTTATTCAAAAGAAGTAGGAAATTAAATTCATAGCCTTGTGCGTTTGTATTCAATAGTTACCTCATCTATCTGCTAGTAGCAGCTGCATCGCAACATTATTCAACTTTACAGGCCGAAGTTGTGTTGCATGTATGATAGGTGGTCGAGGTTATTTAGTTTGCTTAATAGCATCGGTTATTGCGTTTTTTGTTAA
Organism: Sphingobacteriales bacterium; assembly: GCA_043768865.1. Taxonomy (GTDB): domain Bacteria; phylum Bacteroidota; class Bacteroidia; order Chitinophagales; family JAYVJZ01; genus JAYVJZ01. The sequence goes on along the minus strand of JAYVJZ010000109.1, from coordinate 6,073 downwards.
ATTGATAACAAATACTTCATTGTAACCCACAGGGATTTTAAAAATATTTTGCAACGGAATTGCTAACAAATACGCCCACAAACACCTAATAACGCCGGCGTGAGTAATTAGTAACACTTTATGATGTGATAGGCTTCTCAAATCATCAAAGAACGTTTTGCTTCTCTCATACAGTGCTTGTAAACTCTCTCCATTGGGCGTTGATTCGTTTACAAAATCGTTCATCCAACGGTCAAGTTCAATGGCGTTGATGTCATTCCATTTTGTATTTTCCCAATCGCCAAAGTTCATTTCCATTAACGCCTTTTCATTTATATTATTTTTGAATGATAAAGCTGCGGCCAATTCGCTACATCGTTGCAAAGGACTGCAATACACCGCATCAAACTCAGTAGGCAATTGGCTTTTGATGCGTTCAACATCTTGCAAAAATGTACCCGACAAGGGCACATTGGTTTGGCCGTAGCAGGTGTCTTTGCCTACTGCCACGGGCGTGTGGCGAATTATATATACTTCCATATCGCAACAAAAGTAAGAAGGCATACACATTCTGATAGCTGCTCTACCGCACCCAAACAGTCGCCTGTGTAGCCGTCTATCCATTTAATAAAGTACCGTTTTGCATAAAAATAAAGCCCAAACAAAGGCAAGAGAACCAAACAAAATTTCCATTGATAACAGCATAATCCCATAAGCGGCAATAGACCAAAAACATACGCACCGACGATTTCTGTTAAACTATGTGCTTGTGCTATAGGCTTGGCTTTGCTTACTTCATCGTCCCTTGAGTAGGCCGCCGTAAAAACAATGTTTATAGTAGTGAGCCTCGAGAGAGAATGATATGTAATAAAAAATAAAGCAATAACTGTACTATTGATAGTGCCATTGTATGATAGCAATTCAGCTAAGGCGAGTAGCTTAATGGCAAACGAAAATAGCAATGCGATTACACCGTACGCACCTATTCGACTGTCTTTCATTATATCCAATATTTTTGCTTTGGTCCAGCCTCCACCAAAACCATCAAACACATCTGCCAAGCCGTCTTCGTGAAAGGCTCCTGTTACTAACACACCCGCTACGATTGAAAACAATACCGATATAATTGTTGAAAAGACGAACGAACTTAGCCAAAACACGACAAAGGAAATGAACCCCACTATCGAGCCAATTAAGGGAAAATATCGGGTGGCTTTGTTGATGTATTCGGGTGAATGATCTATGTTTTTAGGACAAGGGATTCTTGTATAAAACATGAGTGCCGTAAAAAATATTTTAATTTCTTCTTTCATTTTAATCTTTATTGGTCACGCCTGCACTTTCAAAGCTTGCCATATTGTTCAAAAACGCCACCGCACTTGCCACTATCGGATATGCCACCGCACAGCCCGTGCCTTCGCCTAGCCGCATGTTGAGGCTAATTAATGGCGCAACGCCAAGGTGATTTAATAAAGTTTGATGACCCAACTCATCACTCAAATGGCAGAATATTGAATTGTTGGCTATAGCAGGATTGATGCTATGCACCACCAAATAGGCAGCACTAGCTATAAAACCATCAACTAATAGCAACATTTGATGTTCGTACGCACATTGCATCGCCCCGCACATTTGGGCTATTTCAAACCCTCCAAATGTTTGCAAAACCTCAGTAGGAGCTAACTCACGTCCGTGTGCTAGTTGTGCTTGCTTGAGAATACCAATCTTATTATCAAGCTGAGCGTCATTGAGCCCTGTGCCACGCCCTACGCATTGCTCAATAGGCAAGTTACACAGATAGCTCATAAGCATAGTAGCCGAGGAGGTATTGCCAATACCCATTTCGCCAAATCCAATTACATTGCACCCGTCCTCATTTAGTTGCTTCACTATTTCGGCACCCTTGCTCAAGCATTGTTGCATTTGCTCGAGCGTCATTGCTTTATCTTTCAAAAAACTTTTAGTGCCATGCGCAATTTTGGCATCGACAAGGTTTTCGTTCAGTTCAAAATCAAAATTAACTCCTGCATCAACTATTTTTAATGCGATGTTGTTTTGATTTGAAAAAACGTTGATAGCCGCACCGCCGCTTAAGAAATTCATTACCATTTGAAAAGTTACCTCCTGTGGATACGCACTTACGCCTTCGTTGGCGATGCCGTGATCGCCCGCAAAAACCACCACAGTAGGCTTGCTCAAACTTGGTGTTAGTGTGTTTTGTATTTCGCCTATTTGCATTGCCAATTTTTCAAGTACCCCCAATGCTCCGAGGGGTTTTGTTTTGAAGTCTATCTTGTGTTGAAGTTCGCTTTTAAGCATAAATTTATACTATTAGTAGGTTTTGCGAATATAAGTCGAATATTTTTTTTTTTGATTTAATTAGCACAGTATTCTTTAATCTTATACTTGTGTTGTGGGGTATAGTTTTTGCAAACAATGTAACAATTATCTTGATGCTAAAGCAAGTGTATAAAAAACGAAACCCTAGTTATATCAAGCGCTGATAGAATGATAATATTGAAATAACGGGTCGTTTTCAGGCTTATAAATAATGTTGCTAACACTAAAATAGGCCCTATGTATATTATTAGTAGGAATCTTTATCTGCAATTTTAATTGAAAATAATAGGAAGCAATACATTTTATTATTAAAGATATATTGTTGCTTTGGTCAGTATCACATTAGCGAAAGCCTACTATAGTCTAGCTAATAGTAGGCTTTGAATAGTTTTGCAATTACACTTTATAGCACTGCTGCTGCACCTGCTACTGCCACCGTGTGGTCGTTGTCAACCGAACTGCCACTGACGCCTATAGCACCGATGCACTCGCCTAACTCGTTTTTAATAACCACTCCGCCCGGAAATGTAATCAGTCCACCGTTAGAATGTTCAATGTTAAACAACGGTGCATCAGGCTTCACAAGCGGCGTGAGCACTGCCGTATCCATAGTAAACCAGGCTGAAGTTTTTGCTTTTTTGAACGAAATATCAACCGACCCGATCCACGCACCGTCCATGCGTGCAAAGGCTACAAGGTTCGCTCCTGCATCGACTACGCAGATGTCCATTTTGGTATCAATCTCTGTAGCTTTGATTTTAGCAGCTGCTATTGCTGCTTCTGCTTGTGCTAATGTAATGTTCATTTTTTTTAATTTTGTGTGTTTGTAAAAGTTTTTATTTTCCTTAGTCTTTCGTTTTGAATTTAATATATAAATTTAACAGCTTTTATTTTTCTCTTTTATAATATGAAACTATAGTAGCTTTTGCTAACGTGTTCATCCATAGATAATACCCTACCAACTCAGGACTGGCAGTAGCATCTAAGCCCAATGTGTTTGTTTTAAGGGCATAAACCGTGTATTGATACTGATGTATGCCATGTCCCTCGGGTGGGCAGGGCCCGCTATAGCCTTTTGACCCAAAGCTAGTTATACCTTGTACGGCGCCTTTGGGCGTGAGGTTTACAGTTAGGTTGCCGGCGTCGGCAACCAACTCGGTGGTGCTCATAGATATATCAAACACAACCCAATGCCAGAACCCTGCTCCTGTTGGAGCATCGGGGTCATACATAGTGATAGCAAAACTTTTAGTTCCTTCGGGCGCATTGGCCCAACTCAACTGTGGTGATTGATTGCTACCCGTGCAACCAAATCCATTGAACTCTTGTGTTTTGGTGGATTGTCCGCTTAGGTTGCTGCTTGATAAAGTAAATGTTTTTTGGGCAAATACGCTAGCTGAAAGTAATAATAGGCTTAGGATTGATACTATATTTTTTTGCATTGTTCATTTATGATTTTAAAAAATGCGAATATATAGACTGTAATTGAAACGAATGGCATTGCATTAGATTAAAAAATGATAAAAATTTTTTAGCAACAACTAGAGCAAAATAATGCAGAAAATAGCTTGTCGCTATGTAGTATATTAATTAATCAAAATGGCTTTTTTTATTTATTTCATGTTATAAAACCTAGTACTTTTACATCAAGTTTTAATAAAAAATAATAACCAAAATCCAATTTAACCATGAGTACACTTTTGTTTCTCCTCAATGTTACAAAGATGCTGCCTTCAGATTATGTAGGCTTCACCTTTTTTACTGGCTGTATGGCAATGATGGCCGCTTCTGCTTTTTTCTTTTTATCGCTCAATCAATTTGACAAAAAATGGCGTACCTCCGTGCTAGTGTCAGGTCTCATCACCTTCATCGCCGCTGTACACTATTATTACATGAGAGATTATTGGGCTGCTTTTGGTGAATCGCCAACTTTCTTTCGTTATATCGACTGGGTGCTTACTGTGCCTTTGATGTGCCTAGAGTTTTATTTAATTTTGAAAGTAGCAGGTGCCAAGACTGATTTGTTGTGGAAGATGATAGGATATTCTATTATCATGCTTGTAACAGGCTATATAGGCGAGGCTGTAGATAAAGCAAACGCTTCTATATGGGGTTTGGTATCGGGCGTAGCTTACTTAGCAATAGTTTATGAAATATGGTTTGGGCAGGCTTCAAAATTGGCTGCTGCTGCGGGAGGCGACGTGTTGTCATCTCACAAAATATTATGCAAATTCGTCCTCATCGGTTGGGCAATATATCCAATAGGATATATGCTAGGCACCGACGGGTGGTACACACCACTAATCGGCAAAGGCAGCGTAGATGTGTTTTATAACATCGCTGACGCTATCAATAAGATAGGCTTTGGTTTGGTGATTTATAACTTGGCTGTTAAATCTCAAAAGGACGCAGCGTAATAGTAGTTAAATATTCTTATCTCAGAAGCAGGCTTTACACAAAGTAAAGCCTGCTTTTTTTGTGGGAATATTTCTTTTTGAATAGTTAATTTTGAAGTATAAGATGTTGTCATGTACTGCCAAAATTTTTTACTTTAAAATCCTTGTATATAACTAGTCGAACTCACTACGCTAATGGATTTGTTGGAATTAATAAGACCCAATTTTTGAGATACTTTATACGAGTAGCACGAGCACACAGCATGGTATAAACTGTCCTGTAGTTCGCTACGTTGATAGTTTTTTAATTTTGGTTTACTGCTTTTTTTAAGTCAAAATGTATTGTAACTTCTAGGTGCGCAATTGAGCAATAGCAACTTTGATACTGTCCTACACCTGACCGATCCGCTTGGGTTGTAAGCTAGTGTCGTAGGAATACAATATAGTTCATTTCGCAAAATCATGTTTTTAATTATAAGTTGTAGCTGCTATTTGCCTTGTGCGGCTGACAAAAAAACAGCCTCTTTTTTGAGTGCTATAAAGCAAGCCGTTCAATAAAATTAAAATAAAGTAGGGCATAGCAAGGCTGATTTTAGGAAATCATTATATTTATTTTCAAATAAACAGCCCTTGACTTATAGTTAAATCAAAAATATGCAAGCAAAAAGTGGTATTATTTTATAGCTTCAAACTCATTCCTACAAAAAAAGTTCTTGGTCTTCCTGGACCATAAACATAAGCTGCGTCTCTGTTGTTTCCTAAATCAAAATCTTGCTGATACGCGTTGGTATAATTTTGAATACCAGCATTGAATGTCATGCTAATTTTGCTATTTAGCTTTGGGCTATAATCTATTTTCAAATTATTTTCAAAAAACAAAGGGGTCGTTTCTAACACATCAGCACTGATATATCCAGCATAATGTTGGGCTATCATACTGCCTGTATATACACCTGATAGATTGAATGTTAGGCTCGTAGTTGGGTTGTAAGAAAGCACATAAAACCCATAACTAGTAGGAGTTCTAAAAAACTTTTTACTTTTGTTTTCTACCGTTTCAGACCATTGTACAGCTTGATCGTACTCGCTTTTTTGAAGGGTGATTCCAAGTTGTAAACTTAATTTTTCTTTATATTGAATTTTCGGATTCAATGTTATACCTGCTACTTTTGCCCCCAATCCGTTGCGGCGTTCTATGAGCAGATCTCCGTTGCCTGCCACTCCTTGCTCTTCTAATATAAACACATTGTTGAGTTGAGTATAAAATCCGTCTGTTGTGATGCCTATTGACCAATGATTGAAATATTTGTTAAAATCGAGCGAGGTGCTGTAAGCATTGGAATATTCTGGTGTTAAGC
>JAYVJZ010000108.1:0-3710 GCA_043768865.1 Sphingobacteriales bacterium | reverse complement strand
AGCGAGCAATGCAAATGATAGTTTTTTCATAATTTTTTATTTTTAATTTTAATTTTTTGGTGTGCTCATCAAGCTAGGAACTTTCTCTGGAGTTGATGTTTCGACTGCAGCTTTTTTGACAGTCCCTTTCAAAAAAAGTATCTTGGTAGGTTCGCTAGCATTGGAGGTTACTGTTATCGTTTTGTTCACTACGCCTGCACGGCCTTGTGAGGCAAATGTTGCTGTGATTGTTCCTGTTTTGCCAGGCATGATTGGTTCTTTTGACCAAGTAGGCGTGGTGCAACCGCAGCTAGCTTTCACGTTCGTTAATGTTATTGGCTCTATGCCATTGTTGGTAAAAACATAATCGTGAGTTACTTTTACGCCCTCTAGCACTTCATTAAAATCATACGTTTCGTTATCAAAAGACATAACGCCGCCCCCTTTGACCACAGGTGCAGGTACAACGGTGGGAACTACTGGAGTAACAATAGGTGCAGGTGAAGTTGTTTTGTCCTGAGCAGTAACTGTCAAAGCACAAATGCTCATACATAATAAAATCAAAAATTGTTTTTGCATAGTATATTTTTTTTAAACGTATTATTTCTTATTTCAAGCTCAATTAATATGCCAAATATACAATTTTTCATATCAAAAAAAAATATTTATTAGTTTTTTACTTGCTGTGCAACTTTCGTTTTTCATGTTTAATTTTACAAATAATTTATACAAAATACCAAACAATTATTAATCATGCCTCATTACACACACCTCGGCAATATTCCACAAAAACGTCATACGCAGTTTCGCAAGGCTAATGGCACCTTGTATGCCGAAGAGCTCTTTAGCACAGAGGGTTTTCATAGTTATTATTCGTTATTATATCACTGTCATGCGCCTACTAAAATCAAACAACAAGATGAACCGTATGACGTTGCACCGGTAGTGGTGTTCGACAAACAGCTGAAGCATAGGTCATTGAAGGGATTTAATATAAAACCGGTGGAGGATTACCTCCAAAGCCGAAAGATTGTGCTTTGTAACAATGATGTTCAAATAGCATTAGCTGCTCCAAGCCACAGTATGACTGATTATTTTTACAAAAATGCAGATGCCGATGAAGTGATTTTTGTGCATGAGGGCAGTGGTATTATGCACACGCAATACGGTCAAGTGCCTTTCAAATATGGAGATTATATAGTAGTGCCAAGGGGCACGATTTATCAAATGCAATTCGATTCACCCGATAATAGATTGTTGATAATTGAATCTTTTTCACCCATACATTTTCCAAAACGGTACCTCAATCACTACGGGCAACTCTTGGAACATGCCCCATATTGCGAGCGCGACATTCACCCCCCTGCTCAACTTGTAACTATCGACGAAGAGGGTTCGTTTAAAATTTTAATAAAAAAACAAAACAAAATATATCCTTTTTCTTATGGTTTTCACCCCTTTGATGTAGTCGGTTGGGATGGGCAAAATTATCCTTACACATTCAGTATTCATGATTTTGAACCTATCACAGGCAGGGTGCATCAGCCACCGCCTGTGCACCAAACTTTTGAAGCACGCAACTTCGTCATCTGCTCGTTTGTGCCGAGGTTGTATGATTATCACCCGCTCGCTATCCCCGCCCCATATAATCATTCTAACATCGATAGCGATGAGCTTTTGTATTATGTTGACGGAGATTTTATGAGCCGCAAAAGTGTCGAAAGAGGTCAAATAACATTGCACCCTGGTGGTATTCCACACGGGCCTCACCCGGGCACAGTCGAAAAAAGTATAGGTGCTAAAGAAACCAAAGAGCTCGCCGTTATGATTGATACATTTCGCCCTTTGAGCCTAACCAAAGAAGCTCTAGAAATTGAATCTACTGATTATTATTTGAGTTGGTTATAATACCTTTTTGACGTTATTGATTCACCGTTATTATAGTACTCATAACTTCGTTGCTTCTATTGCCAGCTCGGTCTTTGAGTTGCAACAAAAACTGAACTTGCTCGCTACTTTGATTAGGGTCTAGCAGGATTGTGTGGTGCATGACCACATTAAAAATCCCTCTAACCGCAATATTACTTCCCATCGGGGCGACATTGCCAAGGTTGAATCTTTCAGTTAATGCGATGCGATTATCAGTTATGAAAAGCGACATGCTATCGGCTACATTCCAACCTATATCACCGTTTCCGTCCTCATATTCTATATTGAACACCAAACTATCAGTGAATTGTTGCACTGTTGTTGGTGCTACGCTAAGTAGTTTTATTGTTGGTATATCGCTTATTTTTGGTAATTCAGCAGTTGCTTTATCTTTGCTACAACCCAATGCTAGCAGCATGGTCAGTGTTATTATGATACAAAATAAACGACTAGAATAATTATTTTTAAAACTCATTTTTATAACTATTTTATTGAACAACAAATGAAAATGCGGACATCAAATAAAATGGAGACGATTGACTAGGAAGCTCGCTAGGAGCGGTATGTCCAGCGTCTTTTAAATACACACGCATATACACCGGCTGTCCTATCGGGTAGCTTGAAGTGGAAATAGTAATATGATGAAAATACGGATAATTGTCTCCATAAAAAGAAGGTAACCAAGAGGGAAGTGCGTTTTTGGTTAATGTTAATTCAGGTGCCGCATCAAATGTCGCAGGCGAAGTTGAAAATTTTATTTTATTGTATTCTAAGTTATACCCAGGTACGTCATTGCCATCTACGTCTGTATCATACGCCCCAATCCATATTTTAAGGTTCAAGCCCGCCCCAACTTTAAAAGGTTCATTATAAAAATTTTCTCGCATCGTATCTACTCTTATAAATCCGTAATCAGGCAGCTCGGCATATATCCCAAACAAAGAAGGTTTAAAATCAGGCACCAAAGGCGATTGATCGAATATGTCCTTGGCACCTCCTAAAATCCATTTGCCAATATTATCCACCTGCCATTTAGGCAACGAATCGTACAAAGGCATTCGGCCTAGCACCGGATCGTCTGTTGTAATTCGATTCCACAACCAACTATAACTTGTATCTCCGGGCATCACACGGTATTTATACTCATTGTCAGCACTGTTTTTTATAGTTCCATGATACACCAAGGTCTGATAGGCACTCGCTATTGATTTAAAATTAGGCTCAAAGCTACCGTCGTGGCATCCTATTTGTCCACATTTTTTAGAAAATATATGCTTGTGCAGCCCTAAGAACGACGCTGAGTCAATACTTGCTTCTACCACCGAGTCGAGTCCATAATCTATAGTAGCATAAGGGTTATACGGCAAGTTGGGCTTTGGTGCCTCTACTACTACCTCTTTGCAAGCCACTGCAAACAAAATTATAATTAGTATAAAATAAAAAGGTTTTAACATCGAATAAATAGTTTAATAATTTTTTTTTTGGAAGGTACACATTATACAAAAGCCTCTGTCAATGCACGTCCTGCGATCATGCCTGGGGGTATATCGTCCAAAAATCCAAGTATGTGAGCAATCGTAGGTACTATGTCCACACATTCGCCTACGCTACTGCCCATGCTGCCTAATACTTGATTTTGTACCACTTTGTCTGACGGTCCCGATATCAAAGCAAATACCGTTTTAGAACTATCATCGCCCGTATGATCTAACCCTCGCATACCCATGTCGTCCACCAAGTTGTTGAAATCGTTGTTACGCCCATGTTCAGGCATACATATAAGGATAGTGTCGCCTCCCAGC
>JAYVJZ010000107.1:0-2105 GCA_043768865.1 Sphingobacteriales bacterium | reverse complement strand
GGTTTTATTATTATTTAAATTAAAATTTTAACAAGATGAGTCATCATCAATATATATCCCCGATTAGACAGCCTTTGATTATAGGTGCTGAAAATTATGGTGATATCACCGAAGCGATTTGTAGTCCAATTGAAAACAAACCCACTAAACAATGGTGGATAGGATTTGTGTTGTCAGCAATAGTAGCCTCGTTTGGGGTATTTTGTATCGGTTGGTTAATATTTTTTGGAACAGGTTCATGGAACTTGAACAGAACAGTGAATTGGGGTTGGGACATTACCAATTTCGTATGGTGGATTGGTATAGGCCACGCAGGTACTTTGATTTCAGCTATATTATTATTATTTAGACAAAAATGGAGAACTGGTGTTAACCGAGCCGCAGAGGCGATGACTATATTTGCCGTTATTTGTGCAGGTTTGTATCCAGTTTTTCACATGGGTCGTGTATGGTTAATGTTTTTTATATTGCCTTACCCAAACTCTAGAGGTCCTGTTTGGCCTAATTTTACCTCCCCTTTGCTTTGGGACGTATTTGCTATTTCGACCTATTTTTCGGTTTCAATTTTGTTTTGGTATTTAGGATTAATACCTGATATAGCTACAGTGAGAGACAGAGCAAAAAGCAAATTAGCAAAAAGAATATACACAACTTTTTCATTTGGTTGGAGCGGAGAGGCTAAACATTGGCAACGTCATGAGGCTATTTCGCTTGTGTTAGCGGGCTTGAGCACACCACTCGTACTATCGGTGCACACTATAGTTTCGTTCGACTTTGCGACCTCGGTCATACCCGGTTGGCACACAACTATATTTCCTCCTTATTTCGTTGCAGGTGCGATATTTTCTGGTTTTGCGATGGTTTTGACGCTGATGCTAGTAGTACGCAAAGTAATGAACCTAGAGGGTTATATCACAGTCAATCACATTGAAAGCATGAATAAGGTAATCGTATTGACAGGCTCGATAGTTGGTGTAGCCTACATCACAGAGATTGTAATCGCATTATTTTATTCAGCTAATATCTATGAATTTTATGCTTTCAAAAACCGTGCATTTGGGCCCTATTTTTGGAGTTATTGGGGTATGATGACGTGCAACGTAGTATCACCTCAGTTCTTTTGGATGAAAAAATTGCGCCGCAATGTATTATTTACATTTTTTATGTCAATATTTATAAACATAGGAATGTGGTTTGAGCGTTTTGTCATTATCGTTACTTCACTACACCGCGATTATCTGCCAAGTAGTTGGGCGTACTATTATCCAAGTTGGGTAGAAATCGGTATGTACATCGGCACATTGGGTATTTTTATGACATTATTTTTATTGTTTGCTAAGTTCTTACCAGTGGTGGCGATAGCCGAAGTAAAATCAATATTCAAAACTGCAAGCGACAAAGCGATGCGAACCTACGAAAAAGAAGCCGAAGAATCGGGCCACGGTTGGAGTGGAGCTGCAGTACCTGCACTTCATTCTCCAGACAAGGAGTAGTGATTTTAATTTATAATAACCACCTAACTAATATAATAAAATGGGAAAGAAAGTAGTACTTGGTTTTTTTGATGATGAAGAAAAGTTGATGCATGCGGTTGAACCTATAAAACGCAGCGGAGCCAAGCTTCATAAGGTCTATTCACCATTTCCTATACATGGTATAGACGAAATGATAGGCATCAAAGAAAGTCGCCTTCACACGGCAGGTTTTTGTATCGGCTTAACGGGGCTTACTCTTATGTTTACTTTCATAACATGGATTTCGACTATTAATTGGCCTAACACATTTGGTGGCAAACCAGATTTTGCAATGCCCGGTTGGATTCCAATCATGTTTGAAACCACTGTCCTCACCTCAGCTTGGGGTATGGGTTTGTTGATGTTGTACGTCTCTAAACTTTGGCCAAATGTCAATAGACACATATTAGATCCACGTATAACTGACAATATGTTTGTAATGTGCTTTGAAGAAGACGATACAAGCAATGCAAACGTTTCATCAACATTATCTAAAAATGGTGCTTGCGAAGTGAAAGTTGAAGAGATTCCTGATGGTAAAATATTCTAAAATTAGACGCTTAAAATTATGATTTTTTCAAATAAATATTC